>DAMCRY010000121.1:0-10000 GCA_032115075.1 Massilia sp. | reverse complement strand
CGCGCTGGCGGCGCGGGCTGGGGCCCTGCAGCAGCGGATAGGCCAGCACCGCCGCCACGCTCAGCGTGAAGCCGAGCAGCAGCCCGCTCATCCACAGGGCGGCCGGGGCGGCGGCGAGCCACAGGGCGACGAGGGCGGCCAGGAAGGGAGCGCACAGCAGCATGGCGCCCAGGCGGCGCAGGTCCGGCGAACGGCTGATGCGGTGGCCGGCGATGGCGATGAAGAAGAAGCTGGCGGCGGCCAGCAGCAGCACCATCAACAGGCCGGCGGCGGGTGCCAGCTCGCCGGATGCGGCGCCCGTCGGGTACAACACCACCGGCGGCGCGACCAGCACCAGGAAACCGGCCAGCAGGCAGGCAAGACGCAGCAACAACATCGATAGTTCCTCGTTACGAATGCGGGAAGATTCGGCAACGCGTAAAGATATCGGGATTGCAATTTTTCTGGCGCGCAATTGAAACGCCGACTTGGAATCCTCAGTGCCCGACGCTTTTCGAGAACAGGTTGATGACCGCCACGCCGGCGATGATCAGGCCCAGTCCCGCGATGGCCGGCAGGTCGAGGCGCTGCTGGTAGACCACCCAGCTGATCGCGGAGATCAGGACGATGCCGACGCCCGACCAGATCGCGTAGGCGATCCCCGTGGGCAGCACGCGCAGGCTGAAGGTCAGCAGGTAGAAGGAGAGGGCGTAGCAGCCCACCGTGACCAGGCTGGGCAGCGGGCGGGTGAAGCTGTCGGAGGCCTTGAGCGCGGTGGTGCCGATGACTTCGGCGATGATGGCGAGGCCGAGGTAGAGGTAGGCTTGGGTCTGGGTCATGCGCCCATGATACAGGGGACGCGCAAGACCGGCCTCAGGCCTCCGGCAAGGCGTGCCCGATCATGATGCGGTGGCCGTCGACGGTGCGCAGGCCGAACTCGCGCATGCCCCAGGGCTCGTCGGCGAGCGGCTTGGTGATCTCGGCGCCGCAGGCGGCGGCGCGCGCATGCCAGGCATCGGCATTGTCGACGTCGAGGTAGGCGAACCAGGCATGGTCGCCGAGTTCGGCGGGCGGCAGGGCGTCGGGGCAGGCGCCGGCCATAATGCGGCAACCGTCGCGCTCGAACATGCGCCAGCCCGGGTCGCCCATGTCGTGGACGCTAAAGCCCAGTACGTCGCGGTAGAACGCGGCGGAGCGCTCGAGATCGGAGACGGCCAGTACGAACATGTGCTTGCGGATCATGTCTGCCGCCCCCCGGAATCGATGATTTACTGCTCGCGGACCCAGGTCTGCGAACGGCCGAACATCGGCGCGCCGATGTAGCCGCGCACTTCCAGCTTGCTGCCGTTGTCCTTCAGGGTCGCCTTGCTCTTGTAGGTCTTGCCCTTGGCCGGATCGAGGATCTCGCCGCCGGTGTACTCGTTGCCGTCCTTCTTGAGGCCCGACAGGATGGTCATGCCGATGATCGGCTGGTCCTTGCGCGCGCCTTCGCAGGCGGTGCATTTCGGGTTCTGGTCCTGGTCGGCCGGGCGGAACAGCTTCTCGATCTTGCCGGTCAGGACGCCGCCTTCGTCGGTGACGCGCACCAGCGCCTTCGGCTTGCCGGTCTCGTCGTCGATGGTTTTCCACATGCCGGCCGGCGAGGCGTTTTGCGCCATGGCTGCCGGTGCGGCGATCATCATGGCAAGCAGGCTGGCCTTCATCAGTTGTCGCATCTTGGGTCTCCGGAATCGTTATTGGTATGGCAGAGTGTAGCAAACCCTTTTCGCCAAGTGGAGGGTGGAATCCGAAGAATCCTTCCAATCGCCACGCGCGGCCGCATGGGCCTCGTTCGGAGGAAATTTTTCGTGATTTTTTGCTCCTGTTGCGGCCGATACAATGTTCGTTTCTCTCTCAGTTCCACATCAAGGACCGCACACCGTGAAGCTCCGTTTCCTCCTGCCGGCCATCCTCCCGATCCTGTTCTGCGGCGCCGCCCTCGCCGCTGGCCAGCCCGCGGCGCAGCCGCCGATCATGAAGATCCACCACCTGGCCGGCGCCTTCGCCGAGGTGTGGGACCGCAACGTCGGCAAGCCGGACGAGGAATTCGTCCGCGACTTCAAGGCCACCGTGGCCCCGCAGTTCCCGGCCTTCTACGGCGTCGAGCGTTACGGGGGCAGGAAGACCGAGGCGCAGCGCGACGCCGACATCGTGGCGGCCCGGGCGGAATTCCCGAAGCTGCGCCCGACCTACCTGAAGACGGTGGCGAACTTCGAGCGCGACATGACGGGTTACATCGCCAGCTTCCGCAAGGTGTTCGCCGATTACGCGGCGAAGAACGAGGTGTGGTTCGTCCACTCGCTGGGCGAGATGGATGGCGGCAAGCGGACCCTGGACGGCAAGTCGACCTTCATCTTCGGCGCGGACCGGATGTCGGAGGACGAGGGCAAGGACGCCAACGTGCTGTTCTTCCACCACGAGCTGTTCCACGACTACCAGCCGCTCGCCTGCAAGCAGTGGCCAGTCTGGACCTCGCTGTGGCAGGAAGGGCTGGCGACCTGGGTGGCGTTGCAGCTGAACCCTGGGGCGTCCGTCGAAGAGTGGCTGCCGCCGGAGCTGGTCGAGGGTACGCGCAAGCAGATGGGCCGCGCGGTGGAAGACCTGTACGCAAAGCTGGACAGCACCGACAGAAACGACTACGCCGGTCTGTTCCTGGGCCAGGGCGACCAGACCGGCCTGCCGGTCCGGCGCGGCTACTACCTGGGCGTGCTGGTGGCCGAGGAAGCGGCCAGGAAGATGGACATCCACCAGCTGGCCATGCTCGACTGCGAGTCGGTGCGCCCGGTGGTGGTGGCCGCCGTGGAGCGCATGCGCAAGGAATACGGGACCCGGCGGCCATGAAGGCATTCGAACGACTCCCCGCCATCCTGTGCGGCGTCCTGCTGTCGGCCGGCGCCGCTTGCGCGGCCGAGCCGGCCCCCATGATGAAAGTGCACGACCTGGCCAGCGCCTTCCAGCAGGTGGCCGACCGCAACGCCGGCAATCCCGAGGCGGCGGTGCGCGATTTCAGGAAGATGATCGTGCCGCGCTTCCCGCAGTTCTACGGGCCCCAGCGCTACCGGGGCAAGCTCACCGAGGCCGAGCGCGACGCCCAGGTCGCCAAGGCGTTCGCCGCCTTCCCGGCGCTGCGCGAAGCCTACGCGAAGAAAGTGGAGGGCTTCACCCGCGCGCTCCCGCAGCACATCGCCACCTTCCGCGCCGCGTTCCCGGATTATCCCGCCAGCACCGACATCTGGTTCCTGCATTCCCTGGGCGAGATGGACGGCGGCACCCGCACCTTCAATGGCGAAACGTTCTTCGTCTTTGGCGCGGACGTGATGGTCCAGGGGCATGGTGACGGCGACGAGGCGGCCTTCTTCCATCACGAGCTGTTCCACGACTACCAGTCGCTGTACTGCGACGGCGGTCCGGTCTGGGCCGGGCTATGGACCGAGGGGCTGGCGACCTACGTCTCGAAGCGCCTGAACCCGAAGGCGAGCGATGCCGAGCTGCTGCTCGACCTGCCGCTCGGCCTGGTGCCGGACACCCGCAGGCAGATGCGGCGCGCACTCGACGACCTGCATGCGAAGCTGGACAGCACCGACCGGGAAGCGGTGGCGGGCCTGTTCGAGCGCCGCGGCGACACCACCGGCCTGCCGGTGCGGCGTGCCTACTACCTGGGTTACCTGGTGGCGGAAGAGATCGGGAAGGAGATGAGCATGCGACAGATGGCGAAGCTGGATTGCGAGAGCGCGCACAAAGCGGTGGTGGGGGCGGTGGAGAAACTGCGGCGCGTGCATGCGGTAGCCGGCAATAGCCACGCACCCTGATCCGCGGATGCCTCTGGTTTCATTCTTCCGTTAGCCCGTAAACGTCACCCCGGCGCAGGCCGGGATCCAATGTTGCCAGCGTCTCGTTCACGCATGCAGAACTTGGCCGAAATGATGCCAGTGGCATCATTTCGGCCTGCGCCGGTTTTAAAGCGACCTGAACTGGCAGTGTTGTCTGCTGCTCACGCTATTCAAGCCGCCGGCAGCTTGGCCAGCTGCTCCTGCATCTTGGCCAGCGTCGCCGAGAAGTTCGCCACGCGTTCCTTCTCCTGCTCCACCACCGCGGCCGGTGCGCGCGCCACGAAGCTTTCGTTGGCCAGCTTGCCGCTGGCCTTGGCGATCTCGCCCTGCAGGCGCGCGATCTCCTTGGAGAGGCGCTCGCGCTCGGCGGCGACGTCGATCTCGACCTTCAGCATCAGCTTGGTGGTGCCGACGATCGACACGGCGGCCGGCGATTCCGGCAGCGCGTCGACGATCTGCACCTCGGCCAGCTTGCCGAGCGCCTGGATGTACGGGGCGAACACCGCCATGCGGGCGCGGTCCTCGTCATTGCCCGGCTCGACGATCAGCGGCACGCGCACCGACGGCGACAGCAACATCTCGCCGCGCAGGTTGCGGGTGGCGTCGATCAGGGCCTTGAGCTGTTCCATCCAGGCTTCCGCCTCTTCGCTCACCTGGGAGGTGTCGGCCAGCGGGTAGGGCTGCAGCATGATGGTGTCGCCCGTCTTCCCGGCCATTGGCGCGATCGCCTGCCACAGCGCTTCGGTCACGAAGGGGATGATCGGGTGCGCCAGGCGCAGCACCACTTCCAGCACGCGCAGCAGCGTGTGGCGGGTGGCGCGCTGCTGCGCTTCGGTGCCTTGCTGGACCGAGACCTTGGCCAGTTCCAGGTACCAGTCGCAGTATTCGTACCAGACGAAGTTGTAGATGCTGCTGGCGATGTTGTCGAAGCGGTAGTCGGCAAACCCCTTGGCGATGTCGAGTTCGACGCGGTTCAACAGCGAGATGATCCAGCGGTCGGCCTGCGACAGGTCTTCCGGATTCGGTTGGCCGCAGTCCTTGCCTTCCGTGTTCATCATCACGAAACGGGTGGCGTTCCACAGCTTGTTGCAGAAGTTGCGGTAGCCCTCGCAGCGGCCGAGGTCGAAGTTGATGTTGCGGCCCAGCGAAGCGTAGCTCGCCATGGTGAAGCGCACGGCGTCGGTGCCGAAGGACGGGATCCCTTCGGGGAATTCCTTGCGGGTGGTCTTGGCGATCTTCTCCGCGGCGCGCGGGTCCATCAGGCCGGTGGTGCGCTTGGCCACCAGCGACTCGACGTCGATGCCGTCGATCAGGTCGATCGGGTCGAGCGTGTTGCCCTTCGACTTGGACATCTTCTGGCCTTGAGAGTCGCGCACCAGGCCGTGCACGTACACGGTCTCGAACGGCACCTTGCCCGTGAAGTGGGACGTCATCATCACCATGCGGGCGACCCAGAAGAAGATGATGTCGAAGCCGGTCACCAGCACGGACGAGGGCAGGAAGTGCTTCATGTCCGGGGTCTCTTCCGGCCAGCCCATGGTCGAGAAGGGCACCAGGGCCGAGGAGAACCAGGTGTCGAGCACGTCGTCGTCGCGGCGCAGGCTGCCTGCGATGCCTTGCGCGGCCGCCTTGGCCTGCGCTTCCTCTTCGCTGCGGGCGACCACGATCTCGCCGTTCTCGCCATACCAGGCCGGGATGCGGTGGCCCCACCACAGCTGGCGCGAGATGCACCAGTCCTGGATGTTGCCCAGCCACTGGTTGTAGGTGGTGGTCCAGTTCTCCGGCACGAACTTGATCTCGCCGTTGGCGACCTTTTCCAGCGCCACTTCGGTGATCGACTTGCCCGGGTTGAAGGTGCCTTCCGGCGCCGGCTTGCTCATGGCGACGAACCACTGGTCGGTCAGCATCGGCTCGATGACGACGCCGGTGCGGTCGCCGCGCGGCACCATCAGCTTGTGCGGCTTGACTTCGGCCAGCAGGCCCTGGCTTTCCAGGTCGGCGACGATCTGCTTGCGCGCGGCGAAGCGGTCCAGGCCCTGGTACTGGCTCGGGCCGTTCTCGTTGATCTTCGCGTCCAGGGTGAAGATGTTGATCGGCGCGAGGCTGGCGCGCTGGCCGACCGCGTAGTCGTTGAAGTCGTGCGCCGGGGTGATCTTGACGCAGCCGGTGCCGAATTCCTTGTCGACGTAGCTGTCCGCGATGACGGGGATCTGGCGGCCGGTCAGCGGCAGGTCGAGCAGCTTGCCGTGCAGGTGGGTATAGCGTTCGTCGGTCGGGTCGACCGCCACGGCGACGTCGCCCAGCAGGGTTTCCGGACGGGTGGTGGCGACGGTCAGGTGGCCCGAGCCGTCGGCGAGCGGGTACTTGATGTACCACATCGAGCCGTCTTCTTCCTGCGAATCGACTTCCAGGTCCGACACGGCGGTGCCCAGCACCGGGTCCCAGTTGACCAGGCGCTTGCCGCGGTAGATCAGGCCCTGCTCGAACAGGCGCACGAAGACTTCCGACACCACCTTCGAACGGGTGTCGTCCATCGTGAAGTACTCGCGCTGCCAGTCGGGCGAGGTGCCCATGCGGCGCATCTGGCCGGTGATGGTGTTGCCCGACTTTTCCTTCCACTCCCAGACCTTCTCCACAAAAGCCTCGCGGCCGAGGTCGTGGCGCGAGATCTTCTGGGCGTCGAGCTGGCGCTCCACCACGATCTGGGTGGCGATGCCGGCGTGGTCGGTGCCCGGAATCCAGGCGGTGTTATAGCCGCGCATGCGGTAGTAGCGGGTCAGGCCGTCCATGACGGTCTGGTTGAAGGCATGGCCCATGTGCAGGGTGCCGGTGACGTTCGGCGGCGGCAGCTGGATGCTGAACGACGGCTTCCCGTCTTCCATGGTAGCGGTGAAGTAACCGCGCTGTTCCCACTCGGTGCGCCAGTATTGTTCAATGTCTGCGGGCTCGAAAGACTTGGCAAGTTCCATGATGTGGTAGCGTAAAAAATTGTGCGAAAAGAACCATTATAGAGTAGATGGCGCTATAATCCGGCCCGCTGCTTCCGGAACTTCCGGAGGCGGCACACGCTAGGGGTCCTGCTGTCGCAAAAGCATCATATGGCTTGCGGCAGGCGGGTGAGAAATACCCTCCGAACCTGATCTGGATAATGCCAGCGAAGGGAAGCAGTCAGAACATGGCCCGGGGCGCGCACGCGCCTGCCCGGCCGACCCTGGCACACTCCTTTGCTGGCTCCGCAAAGGAGCCACATGAACGCACCGTTAAGTAACAAGCCCCTATTCGACGCCGCGACCGCCACGGTCGACCAGGCGGCGATCGCACCCTTCCCCAATTCCCGCAAGGTCTACATCGAAGGCAGCCGGCCCGACATCCGCGTGCCGATGCGCGAAATCTCGCAATCGCCGACGCCCGACAGCTTCGGCGGCGAGCCGAATCCGCCGCTGTTCGTCTATGACACCTCCGGCCCCTACACCGATCCGGCGGTGGACATCGACGTGCGCCGCGGCCTGGCGACGCCGCGCCTGCCGTGGATCCTGGAACGGGGCGACACCGAGGAACTGTCCGGCCCGACGTCCGACTATGGCAAGGCGCGCCTGCTTGATCCGGCCCTGGCGGCCCTGCGCTTCGAGCTGCAGCGCACCCCGCGTCGCGCCAGGCCCGGGCGCAACGTCACCCAGATGCACTACGCGCGCCAGGGGATCGTCACGCCCGAGATGGAATTCGTCGCCCTGCGCGAGAACCTGCGCCGCAAGGAATACCTGGCTTCGCTGGTCGATTCCGGCCCGATGGGCGCGCGCGTGGCCAGCCTGCTGGGGCGCCAGCATCCGGGCCAGTCCTTCGGCGCCAGCATCCCGCAAGAGATCACGCCCGAGTTCGTGCGCGACGAAGTGGCCCGCGGCCGCGCCATCATCCCGGCCAACATCAACCATCCGGAAATCGAGCCGATGATCATCGGCCGCAACTTCCTGGTGAAGATCAACGCCAACATCGGCAACTCGGCCGTGACCTCCTCGATCGGCGAGGAAGTCGAAAAGATGACCTGGGCGATCCGCTGGGGCGCCGACAACGTGATGGACCTCTCGACCGGCAAGCACATCCACGAGACGCGCGAATGGATCATCCGGAATTCGCCGGTGCCGATCGGGACGGTGCCGATCTACCAGGCGCTGGAAAAGGTCGGCGGCAAGGCCGAGGAACTCACCTGGGAGATCTACCGCGACACGCTGATCGAACAGGCGGAGCAGGGCGTCGACTACTTCACCATCCACGCCGGCGTGCGCCTGGCCTACGTGCCGATGACGGCCAATCGCCTGACGGGCATCGTCTCGCGCGGCGGTTCCATCATGGCCAAGTGGTGCCTGGCGCATCATCGGGAATCCTTCCTGTACACGCATTTCGAAGAGATCTGCGACATCATGAAGGCCTACGACGTGTCCTTCAGCCTGGGCGACGGCCTGCGCCCCGGCTCGATCTACGACGCCAACGACGAAGCCCAGCTGGCCGAGCTGAAGACGCTCGGCGAACTGACGCAAATCGCCTGGCGCCACGATGTGCAGACCATGATCGAGGGCCCCGGCCACGTGCCGCTGCACCTGATCAAGGAGAACATGGACCTGCAGCTGGAGCAGTGCAGCGAGGCCCCGTTCTACACCCTCGGGCCGCTGACCACCGACATCGCGCCGGGTTACGACCATATCACCTCGGGCATCGGCGCCGCCACCATCGGCTGGTACGGCACCGCGATGCTGTGCTACGTCACGCCGAAGGAGCACCTCGGCCTGCCCGACAAGCAGGACGTCAAGGACGGCATCATCACCTACAAGATCGCGGCCCACGCGGCCGACCTGGCCAAGGGCCACCCGGGCGCCCAGCTGCGCGACAACGCGCTCTCGAAGGCGCGCTTCGAGTTCCGCTGGGAAGACCAGTTCAACCTGGGCCTGGACCCGGACAAGGCGCGCGCCTTCCACGACGAGACCCTGCCGAAGGATTCGGCCAAGGTCGCGCACTTCTGCTCGATGTGCGGGCCGCATTTCTGCTCGATGAAGATCACCCAGGAGGTGCGCGAATACGCGGCGGCCAGCGGCGTGGCCGAGGAGACGGTGCTGGCGCAGGGCATGCAGGAAAAGGCGATCGAGTTCGTGCGCGGCGGGGCGAAGCTGTATCGGGAGGTCTGATGACGGAAATCGAACTGAACGGGGCCCCGTACCAGGTACCGGCAGGGGTGTCGCTGCTGGACCTGGCCGGCCAGCTCGGCCTGGCCGAGCAGGCGGTGGCGGTCGCGGTCAACCGCGAGGTGGTGCCGCGCCAGCAGTGGCCGCAGCGCCGGCTGCAGGCCCGCGACCGGGTGGACATCGTGCGCGCCATCGGTGGCGGCTGAATCGACCGTAGGGTGGACGGCGAAGCCGCCCACCCTGCAAAACATGGAGATAACAATGATTGACACTGATTTCCTCACCATCGCCGGCCGCCAGTACGCCTCGCGCCTGCTGGTCGGCAGCGGCAAGTACCGTGACCTGGCGCAGACGCGCGAGGCCACCCTGGCCGCCGGCGCCGAGATCGTCACCGTGGCGATCCGCCGCGTCAACATCGGCCAGGACCCGAACGCGCCCAGCCTGCTCGACGTGCTGCCGCCCGACGAATTCACCATCCTGCCCAACACGGCCGGCTGCTACACGGCCAAGGACGCCGTCTACACCCTGCAGATGGCGCGCGAGCTGCTGGGCGGGCGCAAGCTGGTGAAACTGGAGGTGCTGGGCGACGAGAAGACCCTGTTCCCGCAGATGCCGGAAACCATCAAGGCGGCGGAAGTCCTGGTGCGCGACGGCTTCGACGTGATGGTCTACTGCAGCGACGATCCAGTCCAGGCCCGCATCCTGCAGCAGATCGGCGTTGTCGCCGTGATGCCGCTGGCGTCGCTCATCGGCTCGGGCATGGGCATCCTCAACCCCTGGAACCTGTCGCTCATCATCGAGCAGGCATCGGTGCCGGTGCTGGTCGACGCCGGCGTCGGCACCGCTTCGGATGCGGCCATCGCGATGGAACTGGGTTGCGACGGCGTGCTGATGAACACCGCGATCGCCGCGGCGCGCGAACCGGTGCGGATGGCGCGCGCGATGCGCCACGCCGTCATCGCCGGCCGCGAGGCCCACCTC
>DAMCRY010000120.1:0-10009 GCA_032115075.1 Massilia sp. | reverse complement strand
GCAACGTCGTCTCCGGCAGCCGCCAGGACCAGGCCATCGACCTGGCCGAGTCGGTCCGCCTGCTGTGTGCGGGAATCCCGGGCGTCGCGATCGACGTGCGCATCGACCCTGCCGCGAACCGGCACCCGGCGCCGGCGGCGCATGTCCTGTTCTGTTGCATCCAGGAGGCGCTCACCAATGCGCTGCGCCATGCGCAGGCGCGGCGGCTTGAGATCAGCCTGCAGGCGGAGGATGGCGCCACGGTCGTGCGGGTGCTGGACGATGGCCGCGCGGAGAACGGCCTGGTCGAAGGCAACGGCTTGCGCGGCATGCGCGAGCGCTTGGCCGACCTGGACGGCGAACTGCGCTACGGGCGCCGGGCGAGCGGCGGCTTCGCCGTCGAGGTTCGGTTGCCTGCGCAAGAGGTCGCCGCATGATCCGCGTCGTCCTGGTCGACGACCAGACCCTGGTCCGCAGCGGCATCCGCGGCCTGCTCGACCTGACCGAGGACATCCGCGTGGTGGCGGAGGCCGCCGACGGACATGCCGCCCGCCAGCTGCTGGCCCATACCGCCGCCGATGTCCTGCTGCTCGACGTGCGCATGCCTGGGGGCGGCGGCATCGAGCTGCTGCGCGATCCCGGCTGCGCGCTGCCGCCGACGATCATGCTGACCACATTCGACGACGAGGACGCCCTGCTCGACGCCATGCGCCTCGGGGCGCGCGGCTTCGTGCTCAAGGATATCTCGCTGGAGCGACTGGCCGAGGGCATCCGCGCGGTCGCCGCCGGCGCCACGCTGTTCCGGCCGGCGCTGACGGAGCGCATCCGCTCCTCGTTCGAGCGTTGCCAGCCCGGGTCCGGCGGCACGGCCGTGGCCGGCGTACTGACCGCGCGCGAAACCCAGGTGCTGGCCCTGGTGGCGGCAGGCCTGAGCAATGGCGAGATCGCCGCCCACCTGGGATCGAGCGAGGGCACCGTGAAGAACCACGTGTCCAGCATCCTGTCGAAGCTGGGCGTGCGCGACCGGGTGCGCGCGGTGCTGCGGGGTATCGAACTGGCCCTGATCTGAGGTACGACACCAGTCCGTCCCGTCCTTTGACCGGTCTTTCGCTCAGTTCTTTGTCTTCATGCGCAGGATCGACAGGATCACCAGGGCAAACAGCGCGCTCAGCACCGCCGTGGCCTCGCGTCCCATGCCGGCCGCGATGCCGACGGCCGCGGTCAGCCACACGCTGGCGGCCGTGGTCACGCCCTTGACGTCGTCTTTCTGGTGGTGCTTGAGGATGGCGCCCGCGCCGATGAAGCCGATACCGGCCGTGACGCCCTGCAGGACGCGCGACAGGTCGCCGATCTCCATGCCGGCCTGCAGCGGGATCAGCACGAACAGCGCCGAGCCGAGCGAGACCAGCATGTGGGTGCGCAGGCCGGCCGAGGCGCCGACCGATTCGCGTTCATAGCCGAGCATCCCGCCCAGCGCCACCGCCACCAGCAGCCGCACGACGATGCGCGTGATGTCCTCCACGCTGCCCACGTCCGCGAACTCCTGCTGTACCGTCAACCAGCTTCTTTCCCACACGTCGCCGTTCCTCCCTGTCGCATCTGCCGAACTCGTCCGGGAATGATGCCATCTCGACAGGAAGGGCGTCGCCACGCTCGGCGCGGGCGCGGTTCAGCCGACGACACCCGCGCGCTCGAGCATCGCGTGCAGCAGCACGTTGCAGCCTGCCTCCAGGTGGTCCGGCCGCGCATCCTCGATCTCGTTGTGGCTGATGCCGTCCTTGCAGGGCACGAAGATCATGCCCGCGGGCGCCACGCGCGCGGCGTAGATGGCATCGTGGCCGGCGCCCGAGACCACGTCCATGCTCGAATAGCCGAGCTTTTCGGTCGCGGCCCGCACCGCGTTCACGCAGTCCGGGTGGAAGGGGCACGGCGGATAGTAGGACACGCGCTCGACCTCGATCGACAGGCCGCTGTCCTGGCGTGTTTTCGCGACAAAGGCGAGCATCTCCTCGTGCATCGTGTTCAGCAAGTCGTCGCTCACGTTGCGCAGGTCGATGCTGAACCTGACCTGGCCCGGGATCACGTTGCGGCTGTTCGGGAATACCTGCACCATGCCGACCGTCCCGCGCCCGTAGGGAGGATAGCGGTGCGCGATCCGCACGGTTTCCTGCATGATGCCGGTGGCCACCTGCAGCGCGTCGCGCCGCAGGCCCATCGGCGTCGGCCCGGCATGCGCTTCCATGCCGGTCACGGTGCAGTCGTACCAGGACAGGCCCATCACCGCCGGCACCACGCCGATCACCTTGTCCGCGTCTTCCAGCACCGGCCCCTGTTCGATGTGGGTCTCGAAGTAGGCGCCGATCGGATGCCGGCCAGGGACCTCGTCGCCGAGGTAGCCGATGCGTTCCAGTTCCTCGCGGACGGTCTTGCCGTCGACGTCGCGCGCCGCATAGGCGGTCTCGAGGCTGAAGGCGCCGCAGAACACGCCGGAACCCATCATCACCGGCACGAAGCGCGAGCCCTCCTCATTGGTCCAGAACGCGACCTCGATCGGCGCCTCGGTCCGGATGCCGCGCTCGTTCAGGGTGCGCACCACCTCGAGGCCGGCCAGCACGCCGTAGTTGCCATCGAACTTGCCGCCGGTCGGCTGGGTGTCGACATGGCTGCCGGTGACGATCGGCGGCAGGGCCGGGTTGCGTCCCTCCCGGCGCATGAAGACATTGCCGATCTGGTCGATGGTCACCGCCAGCCCGGCTTCGCGCCCCCAGCGCACCACCAGGTCGCGGCCCTGGCGATCGAGGTCGCTCAGGGCCAGGCGCTTCACGCCGCCCCTCTCGGTGGCGCCGATGGCGGCCAGGTCCATCAGCGAGCGCCACAGGCGCGCGCCGTCGATGCGCAGTTCGTTCATGGCGTATCTCCTCAGGCGGCGGTGGCGGTGAAGGCCGGACGCTCGATGTAGCGCCCCGCCCCGGCTTCGGCGCGCAGCTCGCCGCGTTCGAACACCAGCTTGCCGGCGGCCACCGTATGGGTCGGGATGCCGCGCACGGTGCGGCCCTCGAACACGTTGAAGCCGCCTTTCGAGAACTGGGTCCGGGCCGAGATGGTCCGGGTGCCGTTCGGGTCCCAGACCACGATGTCGGCATCCGCGCCCACCGCGATCAGCCCCTTGCGCGGGTACATATTGAAGATCTGCGCCGCATTGGTCGAGGTGATGCGCACGAATTCGGACGGGGTGAGCAGGCCGCTGCTCACGCCGGCGTCCCAGACCACGGCCATGCGCTCCTCGACGCCGCCGCAGCCGTTCGGGATCTTCGTGAAATCGTCCTTGCCGGCCGCCTTCTGCTCGGCACAGAAGGTGCAGTGGTCGGTGGCCGTGGTGTGCAGGTTCCCGCCCCGCAGGCCCTGCCACAGCGCCTGCTGGTGGTGCGGACCGCGGAAGGGCGGGCTCATGACGTGGCCGCGCGCGACCTCCGGGTCCGGGTGGCGGTAGACGCTGTCGTCGATGACGAGGTGGCCGGCCAGCGCTTCGCCATAGACGCGCTGGCCCCTGGCGCGTGCCCGCTGGATCGCGTCGAGCGACTCGGCACAGGACACGTGCACGATGTAGAGCGGGGTGCCGAGCACGTTGGCGATCGCGATCGCTCGGTTGGCGGCTTCGGCCTCGACCTCGGGCGGGCGCGAGAGCGGGTGCGCCTCGGCGCCGCGGATACCCTTCTTCAGGAGCTCCTGCTGCAACTGGTAGACCAGCTCGCCGTTTTCCGCATGGACCGTGGGGATCGCGCCCAGCTCCAGCGCGCGGCGGAAGCTGTTCACCAGGGTCTCGTCGTCGGCCATGATGGCGTTCTTGTACGCCATGAAGTGCTTGAAGCTGTTGACGCCATGCTCGCGCACCAGCACGCCCATCTCCTCGTGCACCGAGGGGGCCCACCAGGTCACGGCGACGTGGAAGGTGTAGTCGCCGGCGGACTTCCTGGCCCAGCCACGCCAGGTGCGGAAGGCGTCCAGCAGCGACTGCTTCGGGTCCGGGATCACGAAGTCCATGATGGTCGTGGTGCCGCCGGCCAGCCCGGCCGCGGTGCCGGTGTAGAAGTCGTCCATCGTCACCGTGCCCATGAAGGGCAGCTGCATGTGGGTATGGGTGTCGATCCCGCCCGGCATCACGTACTGCCCGCGCGCGTCGATGACCGTGGCGTTGCTCGGTGCGTCGAGGTCTTCCCCGACCGCCACCACCTTGTCGCCGAAACAGAGCACGTCGGCCCGGAACGCTCGGTCGGCATTCACCACGGTGCCGCCACGGATCATCGTTGTCATGGACACTCCTTCTAGGTTGGATAGTGATTCGCCGGCTTGTTTGCCGGCTTGTTCGCCACCTCCGGCGCCGGCGCCGTGCGGCCCTTCATCATCAGGCCGTAGACGATGGCCGCGATCACCACGCCGACGAACCAGGCGTAGGTGTAGATGGTCTTGAACGTGTCGCCCACGTCCGGGAAGGCGTTCGGCAACGCCGCGTTCAGGAAGCCCGGCAGGTTGGGCAGCACGCCGGCCGCGAAGGCGACGATGGCGGCGACGTTCCAGCCGCCCTTGTACGAGTAGGCGCCGCCCTCGCGGTAGAGCTGGTCGACGTCGAGCCGGGTCTTGCGGACGAAATAGTAGTCGACGATCATGATGCCGGCGATCGGCCCGAGCAGGGCCGAGTAGCCGGTCAGCCAGATGAAGATGTAGTTCTGCGTCGTCTCGAGGATCTTCCAGGGCATCATGGCGAGCGCGATGCCGGCCGTGATGTAGCCGCCGGTGCGATAGGAGATGCGCTTCGGCGACAGCGCCGAGAAGTCGTAGGCCGGGCCGACCAGGTTGGCGGCCAGGTTGACGCTGGCGGTGTCGATCAGCAGGATCAGGAGGGCCACCAGCACCGCGATGCCGGTCATGCGGCTGGCGACGTCGACCGGATCCCACAGGGCCTTGCCGTACAGGACGATGGTGGCCGAGGTGACGGTGACCGCCAGCGCCGCGAGCAGGCCCATGGGCAGCGGCAGGCCGAGCGTCTGGCCGACCACTTGGTCGCGCTGGGTCTTGGCGAAGCGGGTGAAGTCGGGGATGTTCAGCGCCAGCGTGGCCCAGTAGCCGATCATCGCGGTGAGCGAGGGCCAGAACACGGACCAGAACAGGCCGGCCTTGGGCCCGCCCGCGACGAAAGCGGAGGGCTGGGCCAGCAGCGGGCCGAAGCCGCCGACCTTGTCGTAGACCCACCACAGCAGCAGGAAGCAGATCGCGATCTTCAGCGGCGCGGTGTAGGTCTCGAGCTTGCGGATCGATTCCATGCCGTGCACGATGAAGTACATCTGGATCGCCCAGAAGCCCAGGAAACAGGCCAGCTGGCCGAGGTTGATGCCGAGGCCCGGCAGGGTGTCGCCGCCGATTGGCGAATCGGCCGCCCCTCCCAGCATTACGCCGAGCAGCGTATAGATCATGCTGCCGCCGAACCAGGTCTGGATGCCGTACCAGCCGCAGGCGACCACCGCCCGCATCAGGGCCGGCAGGCGCGCGCCGCGGGTGCCGAAGGAGGCGCGCGCCAGCACCGCGTAAGGAATGCCGTACTTGGTGCCGGCGTGGCCGATCAGCAGCATCGGCAGCAGCACGATCACGTTCGCCAGGAACACCGTCACCACCGCCTGCCAGGCCGACATCCCGCTTTCGATCAGGCTGGCCGCCAGCATGTAGGCTGGGATGCTGATCACCATGCCGACCCAGAGGGCGGCGAAGTGGTACCAGCGCCAGGTGCGCTGTGCGACGCCCGTCGGCGCCAGGTCGTGGTTCCAGAGTTCGGGGCTGGCGTTGTGTTGCGTGGTCACGGGGGGACTCTCCTCGTCGGTTGCGGAAATGGGCAACCGAGTGTAGCGCAATCGTCAGTACATGGGGCCGGGTTTCGCAGGGTGGGCAGGGAAGCTGCCCACCCTACAGAATCTCCATCCGGGGATTGCGCGGATCCCGCGTCCAGTTCATATAGGGCTTGCCGCTTTCCTGCGGAACCATGGTGATGCAGCCCTCCACCGGACAGGTGATCTCGCACAGGTTGCACCCCACGCACTCGTCGCGGATCACCTCGTAGCGCCGGTTCCCGGCATCGTCCACGGCGCGGGCGATGGCCTGGTGCGAGGTGTCCTCGCAGGCGACGTAGCACTTGCCGCACTTGATGCAGCTGTCCTGGTCGATCCGGGCGACCACCTGGTAGTTCATGTCCAGGTACTTCCAGTCGGTGGTGTTGCGCACCGCCTTGCGCGAGAACGCGGCGACGTTCCCGTAGCCCTGGCTGTCCATCCAGCGCGACAGGCCGTCCTTCATCTCCTCGACGATGCGGAACCCGTGCAGCATCGCCGCCGTGCACACCTGCACGCAGCCGGCGCCCAGCGCGATGAACTCGGCCGCGTCGCGCCAGCCCTGGATGCCGCCGATACCGGAAATCGGCAGGCTGGCGGTGGCCGGATCGCGCGCGATCTCGGCCACCATGTTCAGCGCGATCGGTTTCACCGCCGAGCCACAGTAGCCGCCGTGGGTGCTGGCGCCGCCGACGATGGGATAGGCCACCATGCGGTCGAGGTCCAGGTGGGTGATCGAGTTCACCGTATTGATCAGCGAGACCGCGTCCGCCCCGCCCGCCAGCGCCGCGCGCGCCGGGTGGCGCACGTCGGTGATGTTCGGCGTCAGCTTGACGATGACGGGCAGGCGCGTGTGCTTCTTGCACCAGGCGGTGACCATCTGCACGTATTCCGGCACCTGTCCCACGGCCGCGCCCATGCCGCGCTCGGGCATGCCGTGCGGGCAGCCGAAGTTCAGTTCGATCCCGTCGGCGCCGCTGGCTTCGACCAGTGGCAGGATCGCCGCCCACGGCGCTTCCTCGCAGGGCAGCATCAGGGACACGACCAGCGCGCGGTCCGGCCAGTCCTTCTTCACCTGCGCGATTTCCCGCAGGTTGATCTCCAGGCTGCGGTCGGTGATCAGCTCGATGTTGTTGAAGCCGATGACCTCGCGGTTCTTGCCGTAGTGGGCCGAATAGCGCGAGGAGACGTTCACGGCAGGCGGGTCTTCGCTCAGCGTCTTCCAGACCACCCCGCCCCAGCCGGCCTCGAAGGCGCGCACCACGTTGTAGGCCTTGTCGGTGGGCGGCGCGGAGGCCAGCCAGAAGGGGTTCGGGCTCTTGATGCCGCAGAAGTCGATGCTCAGGTCGGCCATGCTGCCTCCGTGGTGGCTTGGATGTCGTCGTGGATGCTCGATGCCGCGAGCTTGCCGTGCTGGACCGCCTGCACCGTCAGGTCCTGGCCCGGGGCGACGCAGTCGCCGCCCGCGTAGATGCCGGGAATGGCCGTGCGGAAGCGTGCGTCGACCCGGATGCGGTCGCCGTCGCGCGCCAGCTCGCGGGACAGCGGCTCGCTCAAGCTGCCCGCGTCCATGCCTTGGCCGATGGCCTTGAACACGGCGTCGGCCGCGATCTCGAGGAAGCCGCCGGTCCGCACCAGCCGTCCTTCTTCCATGCGGGTCTGCTCGAAGCGCATGCCGGCCACCCGGCCCGCCTCGTCGAGCAGCACCTCGAGCGGCGCCGCCCAGGTGCGGATGCGCACGAAATTGGCCTTGGCGATCTCGATCTCGTGGCCGGTCGCGCTCATCGCTTCCAGGCCGCGGCGGTACACCAGCGTGACGTCTTCGGCGCCAAGGCGCTTGATCTGCACCGCCATGTCGACCGCCGTGTTCCCGGCCCCGATGACGATGGCGCGGCGCGGCACCGGCAGCCGCGACAGGTCGCTCGCCTGGCGCAGCGCGGCGATGTAATCGATGGCGGCCACCAGGCCGGGAGCGTCCTCGCCGGTCAGTCCCAGCGCGCGGCTGGCCGCCAGGCCGATGCCCAGGAAGACGGCGTCGTAGCGGGTGTGCAGCTCGGCCAGGCTGAGGTTGTCGCCGAGCCGGCGGCCATACTCGATATGGATGCCGCCGATGCCCATCAGGAAGTCGACTTCCTGCTGGGCGAAGTCGCCCGGCAGCTTGTACCTGGCGATGCCGTATTCGTTCAGGCCGCCCGCCTTGGGACGCGCCTCGAACACGACCACGTCGTTGCCCAGCATGGCCAGGCGGTGCGCGCAGGACAGGCCGGCCGGTCCGGCGCCGACCACGGCGATGGTCTTGCCGGTGGCGGGCGCGCGTGTAAATGGATGGCCGGCGAAGCGGGCGTTGTCGAGCGCATAGCGCTGCAGCAGGCCGATGCGCACCGGATCGCGTTCGAGCGGATTGTTGCGCACGCAGGAGTGCTCGCACAGGATCTCGGTGGGGCAGACGCGCGCGCAGCTGCCGCCGAAGATGTTGGCTTTCAGGATGCCATAGGCGGCGCCGTCGATGTTCCCGTCCTGGATGTTGCGGATGAAGCCGGCGACGTCGATGCCGGTCGGGCAGGCGTTCATGCAGGGCGCGTCGTAGCAGTACAGGCAACGCGCCGCCTCGACGGCCGCCTGGCGCGCCGTGAGCGGCGGCGCCAGGTCGGTGAACTGCGCCGCGAGCTCGCCGTTCGATCCCGCCGCGGGCGGCAGGTGCTGGAGTGAGTCGATCATGTGCATCCCTTCTTGTTGTAAGTCGAGGACATGCTGCGGCTGCCAGCCGCGGGGGACTGCCGGGTACTACGCGGACTGCGCTACTTCATCTGCGGGAAGGCGAACTGCGGCCCGGCGCTGGCCGTGTTGGGCCAGCGTTCCATCACCGCCTTGTGGCGGGTATAGAAGCGCACCCCTTCCGGCCCGTAGGCATGATGGTCGCCGAACAGGCTGCGCTTCCAGCCGCCGAAGCTGTTGAAGGCCATCGGCACCGGCAGCGGCACGTTCACGCCGACCATGCCGACCTCGATCTGGCGCACGAACTCGCGCGCCACCCCGCCGTCGCGGGTGAAGATGGCGACGCCGTTGCCGTACTCGTTGGCGTTGATGAGCTCCACCGCGCGGCCCACGTCCGGCAGGCGCACCACGCACAGCACCGGGCCGAAGATCTCTTCCTGGTAGATGCGCATGTCGGGGGTAACGTGGTCGAACAGGGTGCCGCCGACGAAGAAGCCGTTCGGGCTGTCGTCCACGCGGTAGTCGCGGCCGTCCACCACCAGGGTCGCGCCCTGCTCCACGCCCAGGCCGATCAGGCCCTCGATGCGCTCCTTGGCGGCGCGCGTGACCACCGGGCCCATTTCCATGCCCGCCGCCATGCCGTCGCCGATCTTCAGGCTGCGGGTACGTTCGGCCAGCGCCGCCACCAGCCTGTCGCCGGCGTCGCCGATGGCCACCACCACCGAGATCGCCATGCAGCGCTCGCCGGCCGAGCCGTAGGCGGCGCCCACCAGCGCGTCGACCGCCATCTCCATGTCGGCGTCGGGCATCACCACCATGTGGTTCTTGGCGCCGCCCAGGGCCTGCACGCGCTTGCCTGCGGCCGAGCCGCGGCGATAGATGTATTCGGCGATCGGGGTCGAGCCGACGAAGCTGATGGCCTGGACGTCGGGATGGTCGAGCAGCGCGTCCACCGCCACCCTATCGCCCTGGACCACGTTGAACACGCCGTCCGGCAGGCCGGCTTCCTTCAGCAGGCGCGCGTGCAGCAGCGAGGCCGACGGGTCGCGCTCGGAAGGTTTCAGGACGAAGGTGTTGCCGCACGCGATCGCGACCGGGAACATCCACATCGGCACCATCACCGGGAAGTTGAACGGCGTGATGCCGGCCACCACGCCGAGTGGCTGGCGCATCGACCAGGCGTCGATGCCGCGCGCGATCTGGTCGGTGAATTCGCCCTTGAGCATCTGCGGGATGCCGACCGCGAACTCGACCACTTCGATGCCGCGCGCGACTTCCCCCTGCGCATCCGCGAAAGTCTTGCCGTGCTCGCGCACCACCATGGCCGCGAAATCGTCGACGTGCCGCTGGCACAGCTGCAGGTAGGTGAACAGGATGCGCGCGCGCGCCAGCGGCGGCGTGGCGGCCCAGGCCGGGAAAGCGGCCAGTGCGGCCTGCACCGC
>DAMCRY010000119.1:0-10056 GCA_032115075.1 Massilia sp. | reverse complement strand
CCCGACCGCCAGCAGCGGCAGGCCGGGAAAGCGCGCCGCCGCCCAGCGCGTCACGGAACCGACGTCGTCGTCGATCCAGTCGCGCATCGATGCCCGGTAGCCGCGCAGGCTGCGCGGGCGCGAGCGGCCGGTGCCGCGGTAGTCGTAAGTCAGGACGTTGAAGCCCTGGCCGGCAAGGTAGCCGGCGAAGGCCGCGTAGTAGGCCTGCGTCACGGCCGTGGCCGGGTGCAGCACGACGGTGGCGACGGCATCGGGTACGGCCCAGCAGGTGGCACCGAGCGGGGTGCCGTCGGCGGCGAAAATGGCGAGGTGGTCGGGTTCCATGGCGAGCAAATCGTTAACGTGTTAACGACTCTAGCATCGCCGCGCCTGCCGTGCAAGCGGCAGGCTCAGGGCATCAAGGAATCATGGAATCAGGCGGGCGGCGCGCAGCTGGGCGAACAGGTCGAAGAAGGACTCATCGGTGGCCTGGTAGGCGGTGAAACCGAGCTTGCGGCTGTTCGCCATGTCGGTCATGACCTCGATCGGGCGGCCGAGGTCGAGGTCGGTATGCCAGGGCGAGGCCAGGCGGTCGAGATCGGCCTCGCGCAGACCGTGGCGAGCGGCGATGTCGCGCCACAGGGCGTGGTCGTTCGCCATGGCCGCTTCCAAAGGCTGGACCGTACCGCTGAACCCCGCGGCCTGGACCCCGAACCAGTCGGCGATGCGGCCCCACAGCCAGCTCCAGCGGAACAGGTCGCCGTTGACGATGTTGAAGGCTTCGTTGCGCGCGGCGTCGGTGTTCGCCGCCCAGACCAGCTGTTTCGCCAGCATGCGCGCATCGGTGACGTCGGACAGGCCCTTCCACTGCGCCTCCGAGCCGGGGAACTGGAAGGGACGCCCGGTCTCCTTGCAGATGGTCGCGTACACGGCCAGGGTGGTGCCCAGGTTCATCGCATTGCCGACCGCCATGCCGACGATGGAATGGGGCCGGTGCACGGTCCAGGTGAAGCGGTCGCGCGCGGCGGCCGCGTAGACCTCGTCTTCCTGGGCGTAGTAGAAATTCTCGACGGGCAGGCGCGGCTGGCTCTCGCGCAGCGGCGTGTCGGGCAGCGTGCCCGAGGCGGCGTAGGCTTCGAAGGGCCCGAGGTAATGCTTCAGTCCCGTGACCAGGGCCACGTGGCGCAGCGATCCCTTGCCGGAGAGCGCCGCCAGCAGGTTGCGCACCATCGCGGCGTTGACGCGGATGTTCTCGGCCTCGGTGGCCTGGCGCATCCAGGTGGCGATGAAGACGTGGGTCGGGACCACGTCGGCCAGCGCGGCGGCCAGGCCGGCCTCGTCGAGCAGGTCGGCCGCGACCGGGATCAGGCCCGGGATCTCGTTGCCGGGCCGGCGTGCCAGTCCGTAGACCGTCCAGCCCTCGGCCAGCAGCGCGCGCGCCGCGTAGTTACCACCGATGCCGCTTACCCCAACTACCAGTGCCGTCCTTGCCATTGCCGCCTCCCGGATGCATCGAGGCGAGACCTTAGCACGGATGGCGCGGGCGCGTGGTTCGCGAGCTCAGAGGAAACGGTCCAGGATCTTGCGGCTGTGCTTGTCGATGCGGAACATGTCGCGCACCAGGAAGTTGATGCCGTGGTTGTCCGCGATCAGGAGCGAAGTCTCGCCGACGCGGCGGATGTCCTCGTCCACCTTCAGCACGAACTCGGTGTCGCCGCGGTCGGTCCTGACATACCAGGTGCAGGGGGTGGCGAAGCTCGATACGTCCTTGATGGCCAGGATCTCGGGGATGAATTCGCGGCCCTCGATCTCTTCCTGGATCAGGCTGCGGATTTGCTCCGGCACCGCGTCCAGGTCGTCGATCCAGGCCGCTTCCTTGCCGCCGTCGCGCACCAGCGAGATGCCGCGGGTCGGCGCCTGGATCGGGAAGGCGCGCACCGGGATGACGCCGACGTGTTCCTCGCCCTCGGGCGTGCTCAAGACCAGCTTGCCGAAGCTGTCGCGGCGCAGTTGAAAGTTGATGGTCATCGATGGTTCCCGCTTAGTCTTGGTCGTCCGGATCCTGGTCCACGTTGCGCGCCTGCGCTTCGTAGAGGCGGTGGTAGGCGCCTTCGCGCGCCATCAGTTCGTCGTGGCTGCCCTCTTCCACCACCACGCCGCGGTCCAGCACCACCAGGCGGTCGGCCCGGTGCAGGGTCGACAGGCGGTGCGCGATGGCGATGGTGGTGCGGCCCTGCACCAGGTTGTCGAGCGCCTTCTGGATTTCCTTTTCGGTTTCCGAGTCGACCGAGGAGGTCGCCTCGTCGAGGATCAGGATCGGCGGGTCGATCAGCAGCGCGCGCGCGATCGAGATGCGCTGGCGCTCGCCGCCCGACAGGCCCTGGCCGCGCTCGCCCACCATCGAGTCGTAGCCCTGCGGCAGGCGCAGGATGAACTCGTGGGCGTGGGCCGCGCGCGCCGCCGCGATGATCTCTTCGCGGGTGGCGCCCGGCTTGCCGTAGGCGATGTTCTCGGCAATCGTGCCGAAGAACAGAAAAGGCTCCTGCAGCACCAGGCCGATGTTGCGGCGATAGTCGCTGACGGCGAACGAACGGATGTCGGTGCCGTCGAGCAGGATCGCGCCTTCGGCCACGTCGTAGAAGCGGCAGATCAGGTTGACCAGCGTGCTCTTGCCCGAGCCCGAGTGGCCGACCAGGCCGACCATCTCGCCAGCGCGGATCTTGAGCGAAATGCCGCGGTTGACGGCGCGGTTACCGTAACGGAACCCGACTTCGCGCAGTTCGATATTGCCGGCCACCTTGTCCACCTTCACCGGATTGACCGGGTCCGGCACGCTCGAGACGTGGTCGAGGATGTCGAAGATGCGCTTGGCCGCCGAGGCCGATTTCTGCGTCACCGAGACGATGCGGCTCATGGAATCGAGCTTCACGTAGAAACGGCCGCTGTAGGCGATGAAGGCGGACAGGGTGCCGACGGTGATGTCGCCGCGCGCCACCTGCCAGATGCCGAAGCACCAGATGACCAGCAGGCCGATCTCGGTCAGCAGCGAGACGGTCGGCGAGAACAGCGACCAGACCTTGTTCAATTTGTCGTTGACGGCCAGGTTGTGCCTGTTCGCTTCGCGGAAACGCGCCGCTTCGCGCTTTTCCTGGGCGAAGGCCTTCACGACCCGGATGCCCGGGATGGTATCGGCCAGCACGTTGGTGACCTCGCCCCAGACCCGGTCGATCTTCTCGAAGCCGGTGCGCAGCTTGTCGCGCACCACATGGATCATCCAGGCGATGAAGGGCAGCGGCACCAGCGTGACGAGCGCCAGCCAGGGGTTCATGCTGAACAGGATCACGCCCGTCATGATGATCAGGAGGACGTCCGACAGGAAGTCGAGCAGGTGCAGCGACAGGAAGACGCTGATCCGGTCGGAGCCGCTGCCGATGCGCGACATCAGGTCGCCGGTGCGCTTGCCGCCGAAGTATTCCAGCGACAGGCGCAGCAGGTGCTCGTAGGTGGTCGAGCGCAGGTCGGCGCTGATGCGCTCGGAGGCCAGCGCCAGCACATAGGTCTTGCCCCAGCCCAGCGCCCAGGCCAGCAGCGCGGCGCCGAACAGGCCGCCCATATATAAATAGACGAGCGAATCGTCGATGACCTGGCCGTTCTGGTAAGGGATCAGGACGTTGTCCATCAACGGCTTGGTCAGGTACGGCGGGATCATGTGCGCGCCGGTCGATCCGACCATCAGCAGGAAGCCCAGCAGCAGCTGGCCCTTGTAGGGCCTGGCGAAGCGCCACAGGCGGAACAGGGTCCAGGTCGAGGGCGGGGTATGCAGCACCTTGGCGCACACGGCGCATTCGGCGTCGTCGGCTTCGAGCGGCGCCTTGCAGCTCGGGCAGGTGTGCTGGTCCGGCGCGACCACGGGCACGCCGGTGGCATGGCTTTTCGCCTGCTCGTTGAAATGGTCGACCACGCGGATCGCGTGCAGGTTCTGGCCGAGGGTGAAGCGCCAGGACGCGACCAGCCGTTCCGGATCCACCAGTTCGAGATGGCCGACGCCGGCATGGTCGTGGTGCTGCAGGACCAGGCCGGGGCGGTAGGCCCAGTCGCGCCAGGCGTCCTCGCCCGGGGCGCGGGCCAGCAGGCGGCGGTTGGTCACGACCACCAGGCCCTTGGTGAAACGTAATTTCGCGTCGAGGTCAACCTCCACGGCGGCTAAAACGTTTTCCCCTGGTGCAAGCTGTTTCGCGACGTCATGTTGCCAATGTTCGGGCAACAGGTTGGCGGCGACCGCCAGGGACGACGGAATAGCAGGTTGTTGAGTTGTCATGTAGTGCGCCCGAGATCAGGCTTCATTCTGGTAGGGATGGCAAGGCGGTCGGCTCGGCAGCACACGAAGGCGCCGGATGCCAGCGAGCGTGAAACGCTCAACAAACAGGCATAACGTTTCAACGTATCCTTTGGATGACAAGAACGTAGCCGGCAGAAAAGGTTTCGATCCAGTACATACGGGTCGGCAAGTATACATGATGTGCGCTGCGCGACGCCCAGTTTGGGTACCGTAGTGACAGGCAGTCAAACAAAGGTAAATGACCGGTGGTGTGCGGAAGGTCGCCGCCGGTAAACACAACTTCATGAACAAGAAGAACGACATCAAGTTCCTCCGCGTGAGTCACCTGCGCGGCCCGAACATCTGGACCTACCGACCGGTCATCGAAGCCTGGCTCGACATCGGCGAGCTCGAAGACTTCCCCTCGAACACCCTGCCCGGATTCACCGAACGCCTGACGCGCTGGCTGCCCGGCCTGGTCGAGCACCATTGCGGCGTCGGCCACCGCGGCGGCTTCATCGAGCGCCTGCACAGCGGCACCTGGGCCGGCCACATCCTCGAGCACGTCGTGCTCGAGCTGCAGAACCTGGCCGGCATGAAGACCGGCTTCGGCAAGACCCGCTCCACCGGCGAGCACGGCATCTATAAAATGGCCTTCCGCACCCGCGACGAGACGGTCGGGCGCGCCGCGCTCGAAGCCGGCCACGCCCTGATGATGGCCGCCATCAACGACACGCCCTTCGACCTGGCCGCCACCGTGCGCGGCCTGACCGAGCTGGTCGACCGCTGGTGCCTGGGCCCGTCGACCGCCCACATCGTCGACGCCGCCACCGACCGCCGCATCCCCTCGATCCGCCTCACCGAAGGCAACCTGGTGCAGCTCGGCCACGGCGCCGCCCAGCGCCGCATCTGGACCGCCGAGACCGACCGCACCAGCGCCATCGGCGAAGGCATCGCCAGCGACAAGGACCTGGCCAAGACCCTGCTCGCCTCGTGCGGTGTGCCGGTGCCGGAAGGCGCGCTGGTGCGCAGCGCCGCTGAGGCGTGGGAAGAAGCCCAGGACATCGGCCTGCCGGTCGTGCTCAAGCCGGTCGACGGCAACCACGGCCGCGGCGTGACCCTGAACCTGATGACGGAGCCCGAGGTCACCGCCGCCTATGCGATCGCCTCGGAAGCCGGCGACAGCAGCGCGGTGCTGGTCGAGCGCTTCATTCCCGGCAACGAGCACCGCCTGCTGGTGGTCGGCCGCCAGGTGGTGGCCGCCGCCAGGGGCGAATCGCTGTGGGTCACCGGCGACGGCGCCTCGACCGTCCTGCAGCTGTGCGACAGCCAGATCAACACCGATCCGCGCCGCGGCGAGAGCGAGGAACACCCGCTCGGCCGCGTGAATCCGCGCGACCACGAGATCATGCTCGACCTGAAGCGCCAGGGCTTGACCCCGGAGTCGATTCCGCAGGCTGGCCAGAAGGTGCTGATCCAGGTGAACGGCAACGTCGCCGACGACGTCACCGACCAGGTCCACCCTTCGGTGGCGCACCTGGCGTCCCTGGCCGCGCGCGTCGTCGGCCTCGACATCGCCGGCATCGACCTGGTGTGCGAAGACATTTCGCGTCCGCTCGAAGAGCAGCGCGGCGCCATCATCGAAGTCAATTCCAGCCCGGGCCTGCTGGCCCACATCAAGCCGGCCAGCGGCCAGCCGCGCAACGTCGGCAAGGCCATCGTCGACCACCTGTTCGCGCCGGAAGAAACCGGGCGCATCCCCGTGGTCGGCGTCACCGGCACGCTCGGCACCAGCCTGATCGCGCGCCTGGTCGGCTGCCTGGTCCACATCACCGGCAAGCACGTCGGCGTGGCCAACGGCGAAGGCCTCTACCTCGATGCGCGTCAGGTCTCCAGCCGCGATTCCACCGGCTTCGAGGCCGGCCAGCGCCTCTTGATCAACCGCACCGTGCAGACCGCCGTGTTCGAATCGAACGCGCGCTCGATCCTGGCCGAGGGCCTGCCCTACGACCGCTGCCTGGTGGGCATCGTCACCGACATGGAAGGCCTGGACGGCCTCGGCGAGTTCTACATCCGCGACCGGGATGCGATGGCCAATATCGTCCGCAGCCAGGTCGACGTGATCCTGCCGGAAGGCGCGGCGGTGCTGAACGCGGCGAACGAGGCGGTCGCGGCGCTGGCGGAACTGTCCGACGGCCGCGTGATCTTCTACGCGCTCGACGAGCACAACCCGGTCATGGCGGCGCACCGCGCGCACGGCGAACGCATCGTGTTCGTGCGCGATGGACGCATCGTGCTGGCCGAAGGCGCGCAAGAGACGGTGCTGCTCGAACTCGCGAAGATCAAGCCGGCGACGGTGAAGCACCCGGACAGCGTGCTGGCGGCGGTGGCCGCGGCATGGGCGCTGGGCGTGCCGTCCGACCTGATCTGTGGCGGCCTGCGCGCCTTCGACGCCACGCCGAAGAAGACCCATCACTAAGAACCTATTCCAGTAGGGAGGAGGAAGCTGGCGGTGCGCATGGGAGGCAGGGGCAAGGCGCGAGGAGGCCGCATGGCTAGCCATGCAACGACGAGCAACGCAGCACCTGCCTCCCAGGCGCGCCGAAAGCGACTCATTCCCTACTGGGATAGGTTCTAAGTATTGATAGATTCGCCCGGCCATGCCGGGCACTGGCGCCCTCGCCGTCCATCGGCGGCGGCGCCGCGAAAGGACTGACGGTTTATGGAAGTATCACGCGTACGGGCCCTGCGGGGCCCCAACCTCTGGAGCCACCACACCTCCGTGGAGGCGATCGTCGCCTGCACGCCGGAAGAAGAATCGATCTGCGAACTGGGCGGCTTCGAGACGCGCCTGCGCGCGCGCTTCCCGCAGGCCGGCGAACTGCAGCCCTATGGCCATGACGATACCGTGCCGCTGGCCCAGGTGCTCGAGCGCGTGGCGCTGGCCCTGCAGGCCGAAGCCGGCTGCCCCGTCACCTTCAGCCGCACCACCGCGACCGTCGAGCGCGGTATCTACCAGGTGGTGGTCGAATACAGCGAGGAAGACGTCGGCCGCCTGGCGCTGGACCTGGCCCAGCAGCTGGTCGACGCCGCCCGCAACGACACGCCCTTCGACCTGGCCGGCGCCCTGGCGCGCCTGCGCGAAGTCGACGAGGACGTGCGCCTCGGCCCGTCCACCGGTTCGATCGTGCAGGCCGCCGTCGCCCGCAACATCCCCTTCCGCCGCCTGACCGAGGGCAGCCTGGTGCAGTTCGGCTGGGGCAGCCGCCAGCGCCGCATCCAGGCCGCCGAGATCGACGCCACCGGGGCGATCGCCGAGACCATCGCCCAGGACAAGGAACTGACCAAGAAGCTGCTCGACGCCGCCGGCGTGCCGGTGCCGCAGGGCCGCAGCGTGAGCGATCCGGAAGACGCCTGGACCGCAGCGCTGGAGATCGGCCTGCCGGTCGTGATCAAGCCGAAGGACGGCAACCAGGGCAAGGGCGTGACCGTCAACGTCACGACGAAGGAACAGCTGACCGCGGGCTTCCACGCCGCCTCCGAATTCCGCGACGACATCCTGGTCGAACGCTACCTGCCGGGCCACGACTACCGCGTGCTGGTCATCGGCGACAAGATGGTGGCTTGCGCCCGCCGCGATCCGCCGCAGGTCGTGGGCGACGGCGTGCACACCGTGCGCGAGCTGGTGGAACGGGTCAACCGCGACCCGCGCCGCGGCGAGGGGCATTCGACCTCGCTGACCAAGATCCGTTTCGACGACATCGCGCTGGCCACCCTGGCCGCGCGCGGCATGAACGCGGATTCCGTGCCCGACAAGGGCCAGCGCGTCGTGCTGCGCAATAACGCCAACCTGTCCACCGGCGGTACCGCCACCGACGTCACCGACGACGTCCATCCGGAAGTCGCGGAGCGCTGCATCGCCGCCGCCCACATGGTCGGCCTGGACATCTGCGGCGTCGACCTGGTGTGCGACAGCGTCTTGAGGCCGATCGAGGACCAGAACGGCGGCATCGTCGAGGTCAATGCGGCGCCGGGCCTGCGCATGCACCTGTCGCCTTCCTTCGGCAAGCCGCGCCCGATCGGCGAAGCCATCGTCGACACCCTGTTCGAAGAGGGCGACGACGGCCGCATCCCGGTGGTGGCCGTGACCGGCACCAACGGCAAGACCACCACCGTGCGCCTGATCGCCCACCTGCTGACCGCATCCGGCCTGCGCACCGGCATGACCAACACCGACGGCGTCTACATCGAAGGCCGCCGCATCGACAGCGGCGACTGCTCGGGCCCGCGCAGCGCGCGCAACGTGCTGCTGCACCCGGAAGTGGACGCGGCCGTGTTCGAGACCGCGCGCGGCGGCCTGCTGCGCGAAGGACTCGCTTTCGACCGCTGCCAGGTGGCGGTGGTGACCAATATCGGCGCCGGCGACCACCTCGGCCTGAACTACATCACCACGCTGGAGGACCTGGCGGTGCTCAAGCGCGTGATCGTCCAGAACGTGGCGGACGGCGGCATGGCCGTGCTGAACGCCGCCGACCCGGCGGTGGCGGCGATGGCCGAGGTCACCCGCGGCGACGTCACCTTCTTCGCGCAGGACGTCGGCAATCCGCTGATGTCGATGCACCGGGCCCAGGGCCGCCGCGTGGTCTTCGTGGAAGACGGCCACCTGGTCGCCGCCCAGGGCAAGTTCGAGCAGCGCGTGCCGCTGGCCGAGGTGCCGATCACCCGCGGCGGCGTCGTCGGCTTCCAGGTCGAGAACGTGATGGCCTCGGTGGCCGCCGCCTGGGGGGTGGGCATCGACTGGGACAAGATCCGCCTCGGCCTGAAGACCTTCGTGGGCGAGAGCGACAATGCGCCGGGGCGCTTCAACGTGTTCGACTACCGCGGCGCCACCCTGATCGCCGACTACGGCCACAACCCCGACGCGATCGCCGCGCTGGTCAATGCCGTGGAAGCGATGCCGGCCAGGCGCCGCTCGGTGGTGATCAGCGGCGCCGGCGACCGCCGCGACCAGGACATCACGCAGCAGACCGAGATCCTCGGCAAGGCCTTCGACGACGTGCTGCTCTACCAGGACCAGTGCCAGCGCGGCCGCGCCGACGGCGAAGTCATCGCGCTGTTGCGCCGTGGCCTGGACGGCGCCAGCCGCACCAGCCACGTCGAGGAGATCAACGGCGAATTCGTCGCGATCGACCGCGCCCTGGCGCGCCTGGAAAGCGGCGACCTGTGCCTGATCCTGATCGACCAGGTCGACGCCGCCCTGGCCCACATCGCGCAGCGCGTGGCCGAAGGCTGATGCCGGCTGCGCTCTCCCATGCGCCGGCGCTGCCGGCCATGAGCGCCGTCACCCTGCTGCGGGCGCTTCTGAAGTCTCCACAGCGGCGCCCCCGGCATCCGCCGCCGGCGTCCTTGCCGGACCTGGTCACCGAATACCGCCTCGACGCCCTCCCGTTCGAAGCCATCGCGCGCTACCGCGCGGCCTTCGGCTTCGCCGCCGAAGGCGTGCCGCTGACCTGGTGGTATCTCATCGCCCAGCGCGCCCACCTGGCGACGATGCTGTCTCCGGGCTTCCCGTTCCGGATCGCCGGTCTCGTCCACATGGACAATGCGCTGCGCGCGCACCGGCAACCGCCGGCCGGCCAGCCCCTGCTGGTCCACACCGTGCTGCGCCTGCTCCCGCCCTCCTCCAGCGGCGCGCTGCGCTGCGTGCTCGAAACGACCGGCAGCGCCGGCGGTGAGCCGGTGTTCGCCTGCGCCAGCAC
>DAMCRY010000118.1:0-10060 GCA_032115075.1 Massilia sp. | reverse complement strand
GCGCAAGGAACTGCGGCGCTGGCTGCGCCGCCTGCACGACGAGCTGCACGTGACCTCGATCTTCGTCACCCACGACCAGGAAGAAGCGCTGGAAGTGGCCGACCAGGTGGTCCTGATGAACAAGGGACGCATCGAGCAGCTCGGCACGCCGGACACCGTGTACAACCAGCCGGCGTCGCCTTTCGTGTACGGCTTCCTCGGCAACGTCAACCTGTTCCACGGCCGCGTGCAGGACGGCGTGCTGGCCAGCGGCGACGCGCAGTTCCAGGCGCCGGGCCTGGCCGGGGTGCGCAATGGCGAAGGCATCGGCTACGTGCGTCCGCACGACCTCGACGTCGAGCGCTACACGCCCGGCAATGGCGACCAGCAGGGCGTGGTGGCGAAGCTGCGCCGCGCCCACGCGATCGGCCCGCTGGCCCAGCTCGACCTGGAGCGCGCCGACAACCAGCAACTCATCGAGGCGGTGATGCCGAACGAGCTGTTCGCGCGCCACGGTTTCAAGGAAGGCGACACCCTGGTGGTCAAGCCGCGCCGCATCGAAGTCTTCGTGGATGCGGGGGAGGGCATATGAACTTCCAGCAGCTGCGCTCCGTGCGCGAAGCCGCGCGCCGCGACTTCAACCTGACCGAGGTCGCCAATGCCCTGTTCACCTCGCAGCCGGGCGTCTCGCGCCAGATCCGCGAGCTCGAGGAAGAGCTCGGGGTCGTGATCTTCGAGCGCAACGGCAAGCGCCTGACCGGCCTCACGCCGCCGGGCAAGGGCATCCTCAAGATCGTCGAGAAGCTGCTGGTCGAGGCCGAGAACCTGCAGCAGGCCAGCGCGGAATTCGCGGCCCAGGACAGCGGCACCCTGACGGTGGCCGTCACCCATACCCAGGCGCGCTATGCGCTGCCGCAGGTGGTGCAGTCCTTCCGCAACGCCTTCCCGGGCGTGCGCATCGCCCTGCAGCAGAGCGCGCCGGAACACATCGCGGAATGGGTCCTGTCGGGCAAGGCCGACATCGGCATCGCCACCGAAGGCCTGTCGGCCTTCCCGGACCTGGTCTCCTTCCCCTGCTACCGCTGGAGCCACCTGGTGGTGGCGCCGGAAGGGCACCCGATCTTCGCTTCGCGCACGCCGCTGCGCCTGGAAGACCTGGCCGAGCATCCGCTGATCACTTACGACGTCGGCTTCACCGGCCGCAGCCACATCGACGCAGCCTTCGTCGAAGCCGGCCTGGCGCCGGACATCGTGCTGACCGCGATGGATTCGGACGTCATCAAGCAGTACGTGGCGCTGGGGATGGGCGTGGGCATCGTGGCCTCGATGGCTTTCGACCACGGCCGCGACAAGGGCATGCGCGCGATCGAGGCCTCGCACCTGTTCGCGCCGAACGTGACGCGCCTGGCGGTGCGCAAGGGGGCTTATTTGCGCTCGTACGCCTATCACTTCATCGAGCGCTTCGCGCAGGGGTACACGCGCTCGGATATCGAAAAGGCCTTGCAGGCGGTGGAGTGAGTGCTTGCCGTATTGGTTGCGGTGCGGAATTGGATTCCCGCCTGCGCGGGAATGACGTGCCGAGGGGCGGGTTAAATGACGTGCCGAGGGGCGGGATAAATGACGTGCCGAGGGGGCGGGCTAAATGACGTGCCGAGGGAACGGACTAAGGTGAAAGCCGGCCGCACTCCCGCAAGTCGTCAGCCTCAAGACCGTCGTTCCCGCGCAGGCGGGAACCCAATGTCGTGCGCTGACCAAGAGCGCTTACTGCCCCGGATTCGTGTACTTCGCATGAATCGCATCGATGCCGGCCACGATTTCCGCTGACAGCACCAGATCCGCCGCGTCGATGTTCTCCTTCAACTGCTCCAGATTGGTCGCCCCGATGATGGTCGACCCCACGAACCAGCGCGAATAGCACCACGCCAGCGCCATCTGCGCCGGGCGCAATCCGTTGGCGCGCGCCAGCGCCGCATACTCCGCGGTGGCTGCCAGCACGGCGGGCCGCACGTAGCGCGGGCTCCAGTTGGGCGGGAAGATCGTCAGCCTGCCGCGCGCCTGCGGATCGTCCAGGTACTTGGCGCTGAGCTGCCCGAAGGCCAGCGGGCTGTAGGCCAGCAGGCTCACGCCCTCGCGGTAGCAGGCCTCGTCCATCAGGCTGGTCTCGAACCAGCGCGCCGTCAGGTTGTACAGGTTCTGCACGGTGGCGATGCGCGGCAGCCCGTTCATTTCCGCCAGCTTGACGTACTCGCACACGCCCCAGGTGCTTTCGTTCGATACGCCGATGTGGCGAATCATACCGGCGCGCACCATCTCGTCCAGCGCGCCCAGGGTTTCCTCGATCGGCACCGCCGGCCGCTCGGCCTGCGGGTTGAAGCTGTTGGCGCCGAAGATCGGCAGGTTGCGGCTCGGCCAGTGGATCTGGTAGAGGTCGATGTAGTCGGTGTGCAGGCGGCGCAGGCTGTCCTCGACGGCGGCGCGGATATTGGTCGCGTCGAGGCAGTGGTTGGCGCCGCGGATCCAGGGCATGTTGACGTTCGGACCGGCGATCTTGGTCGCCAGGATCACGTCCCCGCGCCGGCCGCCTTTCCTGAGCCAGCTGCCGATGAAGCGCTCGGTCGACCCTTGCGTCTCGGCGCGCGCCATCACCGGGTACATCTCGGCGGTATCGATCAAGTTGATGCCGCGCTCCAGCGCGTAGTCGAGCTGGCTGTGCGCTTCTTCTTCCGTGTTCTGCTCGCCGAAGGTCATGGTGCCCAAGGCTACCTTCGACACCAGCAGATCGGTCTGTCCCAGCTGCCTGCGTTCCATGCGATTCTCCTGTCCTTGCCGCTTATTGGCCCGCTTATCGGCCCGATTGCCGGCGCAACGCGGCGGCGCAGTCGCGCACCAGCGCCGGGCCGGCGTAGATGAAGCCAGTGTAGAGCTGCACCAGCTGGGCGCCGGCGTCGATCTTGGCGCGCGCATCGTCGCCGCGCATGATGCCGCCCACGCCGATGATCGGCAGCGCGTCGCCCAGCTCGGCCTTCAGGAGGCGGATTACCGTGTTCGACAGCTCGAACACCGGCGCGCCCGACAGGCCGCCGGCTTCCTCGCCGTGCTGCATGCCCTGCACCGCGGTGCGGCTCAGGGTGGTGTTGGTGGCGATCACGCCGTCGATCTTGTGGCGCAGCAGGGCGCCCGCGATATTGCGCACCTGGTCGCCGTCGATGTCCGGGGCGATCTTCAGGGCCACCGGCACGTAGCGCTTGTGCTGGTCGGCCAGGCGCAGCTGCTCGTCCTTCAGTTGCGACAGCAGGGCGTCGAGCTCGGATTCGCCCTGCAGCTGGCGCAGGTTCTTGGTGTTCGGCGAGGAGATGTTGACCGTCACGTAGCTCGCGTACGGATACACCTTGCGCAGGCAGTGCAGGTAGTCGTCGGCCGCGCGCTCGATCGGGGTGTCGGCGTTCTTGCCGATGTTCAGGCCGAGCACGCCCTGCTTGTCCTGGTAAAAACGCGAAGCCTGCACGTTGGCGACGAAGGCGTCGACGCCGCCGTTGTTGAAACCCATGCGGTTGATGATGCCCTGCGCCTGCGGCAGGCGGAAGATGCGCGGCTTCGGGTTGCCGCCCTGCGGACGCGGCGTGACGGTGCCGATCTCGATCGAGCCGAAGCCGAGCGAGGCAAGCCCGTCGATATAGGCGCCGTCCTTGTCCAGGCCGGCGGCCAGGCCGACCGGGTTCGGGAAGGTGATGCCCATGACGGTGCGCGGATCGGGCGCCGGCTTGGTGCTCAGCCGCGTCAGGCCGAGCGCGGCGGCGCGGCGCAGCAGCGGCAGGGTCAGGTTGTGGGCATTCTCGGCGTCGAGCGAGAACAGCAGCGGGCGGGCGAGGGAATACAGGAGCTTGTCGGACATGGAGGACTCGAAGTAAGGACTCCCGCCATTTTACAGCGGCGCGCCGGCCGCCAGACAGCTAGCGCTCCAGCACGCTCCAGCGGCCGCTGATGCGCGCTTCCAGCGGCCGGAAGTTGATCTTGTAGGCCATCTTCGGACTCTGCTCGATCCAGTAGCCGAGGTAGACGTACTGGAGGCCGAGTTCGCGCGCCTGGTTCACCTGCCACATCACGTTGTAGGTGCCGAAGGAAGCGCCCTCGACGTCGGGGTCGAAGAAGGTGTAGACCGAGGACAGGCCATCGGACAGCACGTCGATGATCGACACCATGCGCAAGGTGCCGTCGGGCTCGCGGAACTCGACCAGGCGGGTGTTCACCCGGCTCTGCAGCAGGAACTGGGCGTACTGGTCGCGGCTGTCCTGGTCCATGCCGCCGCCGACGTGGCGGGTGGTCTGGTAGCGCAGGTAGAGCGCGTAGTGCTCGTCGGAGAAGGCGAGGTTCGCCACCATGGCGACCAGGTTACCGTGCCGCTTCCAGGCGCGGCGCTGGGTGCGGTTGGGCGTGAAGTCCTCGCATTTCACGCGCACCGGGATGCAGGCCTGGCAGCCGTCGCAGTAGGGGCGGTAGGTGAAGATGCCGCTGCGGCGAAAGCCGTTGCGCACCAGTTCGGAATACACGTCGGCATTGATCAGGTGCGAGGGCGTGGCCACCTGCGAGCGTGCCTGGCGTGCGTCGAGGTAGCTGCACGGGTAGGGCGCCGTGGTGTAGAACTGCAGCGTGGCGAAGGGCAGGTCATTAAGGTGCGTCATGCAAAAAGCTCTCGAGACGACGTGATTGACCTATTTTAGCGAAATCGCACCCGCGCACCGTTAGTCAGTCAACGGTGGCGCGACTTCCCAGCGGGTGATGGCGGGCTCGCGGATGGCTCCGCGCAGGTGGGCAAGGAATTCGCTGCGCGGAATCGGGGCGGCCCCGAGCGACGCCAGGTGGCCGGTCTCCTGCTGGCAGTCGATCATCCCGACGCCGTTCCGGCGCAGGAAGGCGACCAGGTAGGCCAGCGCGACCTTGGACGCGTCCGAGACGCGCGCGAACATCGATTCGCCATAGAACATGCGGCCGATGCACACCCCGTAGGCGCCGCCGACCAGTTCGCCGTCCAGCCAGACTTCGGACGAGTGGGCATAGCCCATCGCGTGCAGGCCGGTGTAGCCGTCGATGATGTCTTCCGAGATCCAGGTGCCGGGACCGTCCTTGCGCGGCGCGGCGCAGGCGCGCATGACTTCTTCGAAGGCGCTGTCGAAGCGCACATCCCACGGACCGCCTTCGACCCGGCTGCGCTCGACCTTGCGCAGGGTTTTCCTGAGGCTGTCGCTGACCTTGAAGCGCCCTGTCTCCAGCACCATGCGCGGGTCTGTGCTCCACCACAGGATGGGCTGGCCCTCGGAGAACCAGGGGAAGATGCCGTTCTGGTAGGCCAGCAGCAGGCGCTGCGGCGAGAGGTCGGCGCCGGCCGCGAGCAGGCCCGGCGCGTCCATCGTCAGCGCTTCGGACACGTCGGGGAAGGGCGATGTCGGCTCGAGCCAGGGGATCATGCGGCCCTCGCTGGTCAGTCGGGTTCGCGCGGCGCCAGCATCGGGCGCACGATGTCCCGGCTGTGGAAACCGTAGCTGCCGCCTTCGCGGATTTTGACGCGGTCCGCGAAGAACAGTTCCAGCGTCGTGCGCACGGTCGGGAAGGCCAGGTCGTCCCAGGGAATCTCGTCCTGCGTAAACAGCTGCACGTCCAGGCTTTCCTCACCCGGCGCGAAGTCGAGGTCGCGCAGGCGCGCGAGGTAGAACAGGTGCACCTGGTGCACGTGGGCGACGTTCAGCAGGGTGAACAGCTTGCCCAGCTCGACGTTGGCGCCGGCTTCTTCCTCGGTCTCGCGCACGGCCGCCTGTTCGGTGGTTTCCTCGTTTTCCATGAAGCCGGCCGGCAGGGTCCAGTAACCATGGCGCGGCTCGATCGCGCGCTTGCACAGCAGGACTTGCAGCTTGCCGTCCTGCTCCCAGACGGGAATCGAGCCGATGACCAGCTTCGGGTTCTGGTAATGGATGGTGTGGCAGTGCGGACAGACGTAGCGCGGCCGGTTGTCGCCTTCGGGAATCGCCAGGGCGACGGGATGGGCGCACTCGGAACAGAATTTCATAGGTCAGCGGCAGGTTGAGATTGTGCTTACTTTACACTGAATCGGGCGCGCCATGCCGTTGGCGCAAGCTGGTCAAATCGCCGAGGATGAGCCATGACGTACTTCGATCGCACACGCTGGGAGGATTGGATTTGCCTAAAGCATGGTTTCGGCGTATAATTCATTCCATCAGACGCGGGGTGGAGCAGTCTGGCAGCTCGTCGGGCTCATAACCCGAAGGTCACAGGTTCAAATCCTGTCCCCGCAACCAGATTCGAAGCCGTTGATGCGCTAGCATCAGCGGCTTTTTCATTTTCAGCGGATTTTTCGTTTCCACCGCTATGTTTCTCTGCTGGTAGGAGCGCGCTCGATGCAGGTCAAGCCCGACGCGTCTGCCTGCAATCTTTCCCGCCCAGTCCGGTCCAACACGCGACGGAGGGAGAGACCACATGATCAATGTAGACGACATCAACGACGCCTGGGGCTGGGTCGGCTTGACCGCGGTCGAGGTCCTCGGGTCCAATGCATTCGGCAACCTCATCATCCGGGACGACGAAGGCCGCTACTGGCGCCTGCGTCCGCAAGACCTGTGCTGCGAGCCGGTGGCCAACAGCCGGGACGCGCTCGAGGCGCTGTCGTACAACCAGGATTTCCTGAACGACTGGTACATGCCGGAGGTGGTGTGCCTGGCCGAGCGCACGCTCGGGCCGCTGACCGACGACCGCAAGTATTGCCTGCGGATCCCGAGCGCCCTCGGCGGGCACTATGGGCGCGACAACCTGACCATGGCGCCCTTGCCGGAGCTGATCCGGTTTTCGGGGGAGAGTGCGCAGCAGTTCGACGATCTGCCGCGCTGGAATTGATGGCGGCGGCGGGCACGGCGCCGTCCGGAGGGTCAGGCCGACAGGCCCTTGCGTAACAGCCCCGCCACCAGCTCGTTCAACTCGACATCGCGTTCCTTGCTCAAGGCCTGCAGTTCTTGCACCAGGTCCTTGTCGAGTTTGACGGCGAAGGGCACCAGTCCCAGCGCGCGCTCGCGGTCACGTTGTTCGCGCCGATCAGGGGCGGAAGGCTTGGCGGCGGCGCCGAATGCGGCACCTTTCGCATGCATCTGGTTCATCAGCTTCTTGGCGTCGCTCTTTGCCAGGTCGGTTTTCTTCATCGCTCGCTTTCAGGAGTAAAACCGGATTCTACCCGCGAACGACACGCCGACCCGCGCCATCGTGCTGTAGCGCCTGCAGACGCCGGGCCGCGCGACGAGAAACGTCTTCGGGATTCCCCCCGCGTTCTTCGAAAGGTTGCCGTGGCGTTAATGTCCCGCTGCAGCTAGCGGGGCGGTCCGCCGAAGCCGGCGCTGCATCAGGTCCTTGGCCACGTCGAGCGCCTGGTCCTGCGTCGCCTTGACATCCGCGATGACGCCCGTGCCCTCCCAGTTCGATCCAGTATGCGGATTGATGACACGTCGGCCGGGGATCACGACATAGAAATGTTCGCCGATCCGGTGCGGGCGCGCGGGGTTGGCGCCGCCCCAGGTCCGCTCGCCGATCACCGTGGCCCGTTTCATGGCCTGCATCGTGTAGGCGAAGTCTTCGCCGGCGGACATCGTGCCGGGGCCGACCAGGATCAGCACCGGCTTCTTGCCGCCGTAGCGTTTTCCGTCGAGCTTGTCTTCCGTCCAATGCTGCTCGGTGGTGTCGGAAACCCGGTCCCAGACGGCGTTGAGACGCGTGCGCTGGTCGACGAAGTAGCTGATCAGGAGCGCCGCCGATTCGGTTCCGCCGCCGCCGTTGTCGCGCAGATCGAGGATGAGACCGTCGGTATCGGCGAGTTCATCCATCGCTGAGCCGAATTTGTCGGCTACAAGGAAAGGAGGCGGAAAACCGGATATTTTCAGGTAGCCGATGTTGGGGTTCAGGTGTTCGACCTCTTCCACCTGGCGTTTGGCGACCTGGCGCATGATCAGGCGTATGAGGACGTTGTGATGCTCCTCCCACTCCGCCTGTGTGTTCGGCGGCGGTTTGCCGTCATCGTCGGGCAGGACCAGCCCTGGACGGAATCCGACCTCCATATGCTTGTCGTCGATCACACTGTGCAGGTCGGTCGTGAGCTGTTGCGCCAGTTGTTCGCCGCTCATGCCGTCGTATTTACCCTCCCGCTGACGCTGGCGCACGAACGTCTCGATCTGCGTGGCTTTGTCGGGAAAAATATAGTGCTCGTTCAGCTTCGCCACCATCGAATCAATCGCCATCGATCGCATCGCGTGATCGACCACCACCTCCGGTCGAGGCTTGAATTGGTGCCAAAGATGCCGCAATACCGGCATGGCCATTGCAACGATCACGATCAACACTAACAGCGACGGTATGACAATCCATTTCTTTTTCATTGTTTTCCTATGGCGGTGAGTCGACGTCTGAAAGGCATGGTGGAAGCAATGGCTTCAATCATGAGGTAAAGGTGTGGATTGAGAATAGCACAGCAATTGCTACGAGTTAGCAATTCTATATGCTAGATGATTGAAATTATGCATTCGACATGTTCCGCCGTCTCATCGAGCGGAGCGAGCGGAAGCAGCGATGGCGCACATCATGTCGAAGTGCTGGCTGGATAGAGCGGAGCGTCAACGGCTCAGCAAACGAGACAAAGCTATTCCCGGACCACCCGGACCGGTCGAGCGGCTGCCTCAGGCATTAGTCGGGCGCCTCATTGCCGAGGCTTGTCCACAGATACGCCGCCGCCATCGTCCGGTGCGGCGCGTAGCGCTCCAGCAGTTTCTCCGTCGCCGCGATGCCGGGCCGCTCGGCGCCGCCCAGCAGCCGGTGGAAGGCCGTGCGCACCGCCACGTCCCCCTGCAGCGAACAATTCGGATAACCATAACCGCGCAGCAAGGCATAGTTGACGGTCCAGGGCCCGATGCCCTTGACGGCCAGCAGTTCCTGTACCACCTCGGCGGCCGGTCGCGAGCGGTCGAGAACCAGGCTGCCATCGGCGACGAGGTGGGCGACGCGCAGCAGGGTCTCGGCTTTTGCGCGCGAAAATTTCCGGCTGGTCAGCGCGTCCAATGGCAGGCAGGCCACGTCTCCCGCTTCCGGGTAGCACCACAGGCCGCTGCTGTGCGGGCGACCGGCCAAGCCGATAAAGGTGCGCCGCAGCGCGATCGCGAAGGACAGGTTGATCTGTTGTCCGATGATGGCCCAGGTCAGCGCTTCGAACACGGTGGCCGACTGCACGATGCGCAGGCCCGGCTGGCGCGCCACGACCGGGCCCAGCACCGGATCGTCGCGTACGAAGTCGGCGAAAGCGGCCGGGTCGATGCGCAGGCCGAGGACGTTGAGCAGGGCGTCGTGCGCATGTTCCATCAGCCCAGGTGTCGCTGCGCCGTCGGCATCGACGGTGCACTGCGCCGCGCCGTCCCCGATCACGACCTCGAGCAGCACCGGCACGCCGTCGAGCAGCACGCCCTTGCGCAGGCTGTCGGTCCCCACCCGTTCCGCCACTCCTTCGGCGTCGCGGCTGTGGAAGGCCAGCACGTCCTGGACGCGGTAGCCGGCCGGCAGTGCGATGCGCAGCCCGGTGCGCATCACTTGCCCCGTGCGGCAGCAGGTGAGCGCAGGAAGGACGGCACGAAGCCCGTCACCAGGGCTGTCCCGACCAGCACGATGGCCGAGCCGAGCAGCGTGTGCCAGCCGATCACTTCATGCAGGAAGATCGCGCCCCACAGGATGCCGAACATCGGATTCAGGAACGTGACCGTCAGCGCCGACGTGGTGCCGACTTCCTCGATCAGCTTGAAGTAGAGGATGTAGGCGATGCCGCTGCAGACCACGCCGAGCGCCAGCACCGCGGCCCAGATGCCGGCCGTCGGCTCGCCCGGCGACGGGAAGAAGGCCAGCGCCGGGACCACGCACAGGGTCGCGGCCCACATCGAGCCGTGCGCATTGGCGAAGGGCGCCACCGCCTTGGCCGACTTCGCGTACTGGCTGGCGACGCTGTAGCTGAAGGCGGCCACCAGGGCGGCGGCGATCGCGAGGGCCGCGCCGGGGC
>DAMCRY010000117.1:0-10061 GCA_032115075.1 Massilia sp. | reverse complement strand
GCGGGGACGACGGGACGAGCGCCAGCGGGCCCGCGACAAGGGCTGCCGCGAGCAGGGACGCGCCGAAGCCGGCGGCGAGCGAACGCAGCCGGCGCGACGGCGCAACGACGACGGTCATCGCGATCGACATGGCATGAGTGGACTGACGATGGGCGCCGCAGGCCGGGGCCACGGGCGGGAGATACTGCAGATGAGAAGCGCAGGACCGAACGGTCGAGGCTGGCAGGGGGCGCCCATTCCGGTTAGACCGGAATGGGCGGAGTCGGTTCAGTGCGAACTTAGACTTTTGCGAACACCAGGGTACCGTTGGTACCGCCGAAGCCGAAGGAATTCTTCACCGCGTAATCGATGCGCATGTCGCGCGCCGTGTTGGCGACGAAGTCCAGGTCGCACTCCGGATCCTGCTCGAAGATGTTGATCGTCGGCGGCGAGACCTGGTTGTGGATCGCCAGCACGGTGAACACGGATTCCAGGCCGCCCGCGCCACCCAGCAGGTGGCCGGTCATCGACTTGGTCGAGTTCACGACGAGACCGCTCTTGGCATGGTCGCCGAAGACGCGCTTGATGCCGCGCACTTCCGCCACGTCGCCCAGCGGCGTCGAGGTGCCGTGCGCGTTGACGTACTGGACTTCGCTGGCATTGATGCCGGCGTTGTGCAGGGCCGCCACCATGCAGCGGGCTGCGCCGCTGCCATCCTCGACCGGCGAGGTGATGTGGTTGGCGTCCGCGCTCATGCCGAAGCCGATGACTTCCGCATAGATCCTGGCGCCGCGCGCGACCGCGTGTTCGTACTCTTCGAGCACCATCACGCCGGCGCCCTCGCCCAGCACGAAGCCGTCGCGGTCCTTGTCCCACGGACGCGACGCGGTGGTCGGGTCGTCGTTGCGGGTGGACAGCGCGCGTGCCGAGGCGAAGCCGCCCAGGCCCAGCGGCGAGACGGTCGACTCGGCGCCGCCGGCGATCATCACGTCGGCATCGCCGTACTCGATCAGGCGAGCGGCCGCGCCGATGCAGTGCAGACCGGTGGTGCAGGCGGTGACGATCGCCAGGTTCGGGCCGCGCAGGCCGAATTTGATCGAGAGATCGCCCGAGATCATGTTGATGATCGATGCCGGCACGAAGAACGGCGAGATCCGGCGCGGACCCTTGGCCGTGTACTCTTCCTTGGTGGCTTCGATCATCGGCAGGCCGCCGATGCCCGAACCGATGGTCACACCGATGCGGTCCGCGTTTTCCTCGGTCACGACCAGGCCCGAATCCTGCAGGGCCTGGATGCCGGCGGCCATGCCGTAATGGATAAAGCTATCCATGTGACGGCCTTCCTTGCCCGGCAGGTATTCCTCGACATTGAAGTTCTTCACTTCGCCGGCGAAACGGGTCGTGAACTGCGAGGCATCGAACTTGGTAATGTTGGCAATGCCCGACTTACCGGCCAGCGCCGCGTCCCACGCTTCGGCAATGGTGTTGCCGATAGGTGAAATGCAGCCCAGGCCGGTAACGACGACACGGCGGTTGCGTGAACGGCTCAAGCGATTCTCCCAGAAACTTTTAAAGCGCTAGCGACTACTTCAGGCCTTGACGTGCGCGGTTGCGTAGTCGATGGCTTGCTTGACGGTGGTGATTTTCTCAGCCTGCTCGTCAGGGATTTCCATTTCGAACTCGTCTTCCAGTGCCATCACCAGTTCCACGGTGTCCAGCGAGTCAGCGCCGAGGTCGTCAACGAACGAGGATTCGATTTTGATGTCTGCTTCTGCAACACCCAGTTGCTCAGCGACGATTTTTTTAACGCGTTGTTCGATATCCGACATGTTATGGCTCCATTAAGGTATGTGTTGCGGAAAGTGCGCGCATTTTATCAGGTTTGCGCGGTGAAAAACTACTTTCGGCGATTACCGCTAATTCCACCGAAATTACTGCCAAAAGAGGCGAATGCGCCGGATTCCCTTCGCACGCGAAGAGAATCCGGCATGCCATCCCTCAGTTTAAACTCAGTTCATGTACATGCCGCCATTCACGTGCAGCTCGGTGCCCGTGATGTAGGCGGCCTGCGGGCCGGCGAGGAAGGCCACCGCGTGGGCGATGTCTTCCGGCTGGCCCAGGCGGCCCAGCGGGATCTGGCCCAGCAGCGCTTCGTGCTGGCCTTCGCCCAGGGCCTTGGTCATGTCGGTATCGATGAAGCCCGGCGCCACGCAGTTGACGGTGATGTTGCGGCTGCCGATCTCGCGCGCCAGGGCGCGGGTCATGCCGGCCACGCCGGCCTTGGCGGCCGCGTAGTTCATCTGGCCCGGATTGCCGGAGGCGCCCACCACCGAGGTGATGTTGATGATGCGGCCGTGCCTGGCCTTCATCATCCCGCGCAGCACCAGGCGCGACAGGCGGCCGACGGCGGTGAGGTTGGTCGCGACGACGCTGTCCCATTCCTCGTCCTTCATGCGCATCGCGATGTTGTCCTTGGTGATGCCGGCATTGTTGACCAGGATCGACAGGCTGCCGAAGGATTTCTGCACGTCGTCGACGATGGCGCCGCAGTTGTCCGCGTCGGTCACGTTCAGGACCACGCCCTTGCCGCCGAATTCCTTCAGGTATTCCGTGATCGCCTGCGCGCCGGCCTCGCTGGTGGCGGTGCCGACCACTTTGGCGCCCTGGCGCGCCAGTTCCAGCGCGATGGCCTTGCCGATGCCGCGCGATGCGCCGGTGACGAGGGCGACTTGGTTTTCCAGATTCATGCTCTTCCTTTTCTTATGTGTCTATATCAGGCGGCCTTGACCGCGGCCAGCACGCGCTCCAGCGCCGCCTGGTCGACCAGCGCTTCGCCGGCCAGCGCCGGATCGATGCGCTTGGCCATGCCGATCAGGGTCTTGCTCGGCGCGCATTCGACAACCTGGGTGACACCCTCGGCCGCCATCTTCTGCATGGTCTCGACCCAGCGCACCGGACCGGCGGCCTGGCGCACCAGGGCATCCTTGATCGCAGCCGGATCGTGCAGGATAGCGACGTCCACGTTGTTGATCAAGTCGATCTGCGGCGCCGAGAATTCGATGTTTTCCATGTACTCGCGCAAGCGGTCCGAGGCCGGCTTGAGCAAGGAGGAGTGGAATGGCGCCGACACGGCCAGTTTCATGGCGCGCTTGGCGCCCTTGGCCTTGGCGATCTCGCAGGCGCGGTCGATCGCGGCGGCATGGCCGGCGATGACGATCTGGGTCGGCTCGTTGAAATTCACGGCTTCGACGACTTCGTTCTGGGCCGCCTCGGCGCACACGGCGCGCACGTCGTCGGCCCCCAGGCCCAGCACGACGGCCATGCCGCCCTGCCCGACCGGCACCGCGTCCTGCATCGATTGGGCGCGGAAACGCACCAGCGGCACCGCGTCCTTGAACTTGATCACGCCGGCGGCGACCAGGGCCGAGTATTCGCCCAGGCTGTGGCCGGCCACCAGGTTCGGCACCGGGCCGCCCGCGGCGATCCAGGCGCGGTACACGGCGACCGCGGCGGTCAGCATGACGGGCTGGGTGTTGGTGGTGAGGTCGAGGTCTTCCTTCGGGCCTTCGGCGATCAGCTTGCCGATGTCGAAGCCGAGGGCGTCGGAGGCCTCCTGCACGGTCTGCTCGACGACCGGGTTACCGGCGAAGCCGTTCAGCATGCCGACGGCCTGGGCGCCCTGGCCCGTAAACAGGAATGCGAATTTGGTCATTGTTGTTCTCTCTTCGGAATTCTCGTGGTTTAGCGTAGGGTGGACGGCTTGCCGTCCGCGCGTTCGGCCGGAACAAGCATTTCGACACCGCATCCGGGAGCTGGACGCGCGGACGGCGAAGCCGTCCACCCTGCGCAAGGCCGCGGTGCATACGCCGCGGCACGAAACGAATTACATGCGCGCCAGGATGGCGCCCCAGGTAAAGCCGCCGCCGACGCCTTCCATCAGCACGTTCTGGCCCGGCTTGATGCGGCCGTCGCGCACGGCGGCGTCGAGCGCCAGCGGGATCGAGGCGGCCGAGGTGTTGCCGTGCTGGTCGACGGTGACGACCATCTTTTCCATCGGCAGGCCCAGCTTCTTGGCGGTGCCTTTCATGATGCGCAGGTTGGCCTGGTGCGGGATCAGCCAGTCGATGTCGGACGGCTGCATTTTGGCGTGCTCGAGCGCTTCCTTGGCGACTTCTTCCAGCACGGTGACGGCCAGCTTGAAGACGGCCGGGCCGTCCATGTACAGGAAGCCGCTGCCGGCGACCGCGCCGCCGGCCAGGTTGCCGGGGATCGACAGGATGTTCGCGTGGCTGCCGTCGGCGTGCAGCTTGGTGGCCAGGATGCCCGGCTCGCCGGAGGCTTCCAGCACCACGGCGCCGGCGCCGTCGCCGAACAGCACGCAGGTGGTGCGGTCGCCGAAGTCGAGGATGCGCGAGAACACCTCGGCGCCGATCACCAGCACGCGTTTGTAAACGCCGGCGCGGATGAAGGCGTCGGCGGTCGAGACCGCGTAGACGAAGCCGCTGCACACGGCCTGCACGTCGAAGGCGGCGCTGTTGTTGGCCATGCCGAGTTTCTGCTGCACGATGCAGGCGGTGCTCGGGAAGCTGCCGTGGAAGTCGGGCGTGGAGCTGGCGACGATGACCAGGTCGATCTCGCCGGGCGCCTTGCCGGCCGCTTCCAGGGCCTTGCGCGCGGCGTTCACGGCCAGGTCGGAGGCGTTCTCGTCCGCGGCCGCGTAGTGGCGGGCCGAGATGCCGCTGCGGGTGACGATCCACTCGTCGGAGGTTTCGATCCCCTGCTCGGCCAGCTGGGCCGCGAGTTGATCGTTGGTGACGCGCTTGGCCGGCAGGTAGCTGCCGGTTCCGGTGATCTTGCTGTAGACAGTCATCTCTCCACCATCCTGCTCGGTTTGCTCATGCCTGGCTTGTCGGTTGACCAGGCGACGTCGGCATCAGTTCGGCGATCAGGGCCGACAGCTGCTCTTGTACATCATACTTCGCTGCATCGTAGGCGCGCTGGAGCGCCCATTCGAAGGCATAGGCGTTCGCGCCGCCATGGCTCTTGAACACCAGGCCCTTCAGGCCCAGCAGGCTGGCGCCGTTGTAGCGTTCCGGGTTCAGCTTCTTCAGCGATTTGCGGGCCAGCAGCGCGCCCGCCATCGACAGCACGTTCTCGGTGAACACCGACTTGACGAAGCGCGACAGGCCTTCGACGGCCTTGAGCGTGACGTTGCCGACGAAGCCGTCGCAGACGACCACGTCGACCGTGCCCTTGAAGATGTCGTTGCCTTCGACGTTGCCGAAGAAATTGAGTTTACCGCGTTCATGGTCGGCCCGGAGCAGCGCGCCGGTGGCCTTGACCACGTCGTTGCCCTTGATCTCTTCGGTGCCGACGTTCAGCAGGCCGATGGTCGGGCGCTGGATCTTCTCCATGGCCGCGCACAGCACCGAGCCCATGATGGCGAACTGGTGCAGGTGATGCGGCTCGCAGTCGACGTTGGCGCCGAGGTCGAGCATGTAGGTCGGGCCGCCCTTCTGGTTCGGCATGATAGAGCAGATCGCCGGACGGTCGACGCCGGCCATGGTCTTGAGCACATAGCGCGAGACGGCCATCAGGGCGCCGGTATTGCCGGCCGAGACGCTCGCATTGGCGCTGCCGTCCTTGACCAGCTCGACCGCGACGCGCATCGACGAATCCTTCTTCTTGCGCAGGGCGATCTCGATCGGGTCGTCCATGGTGACGACTTCGGTGGCGCTCTTGACGGTGATGCGGGGATGCGCCTCGGCGCGGTGCTTCCTGAGTTCGTTACGCAAAACGTCTTCGAGACCCACCAGGATGAGGTGGACGTCGGATTGTTTTTTTAGAAACGAGATGGCGGCCGGAATGGTAACTGAGGGGCCGTGGTCGCCGCCCATGCAGTCAATGGAAATTGTGATGGTCATTGCTGGGGGTTGCCGGCTCACGCAGGGCGGGCGGCAAGGTTGGATCGGGGCCTGGCTCGTGGCCGGCCGGGGTCCGCGCAATTCAAAATAACGGAGTGCAAGCTAGATTTGCAGCCGCAAAAAACGAACTGACGAAATAAAAAGCGGTGCCACGCAGAAAACATACGTTGCACCGCTTCCATGGTACTAAAGGACAAGGCGAAGATTACTCGTCGTTCTTGGTCTTCAGGACTTTGCGACCACGGTAGAAACCGTTCGGGCTGATGTGGTGACGCAGGTGGGTTTCGCCGGTGGTCGGCTCGACTGCCAGGTTCGGTGCGGTCAGGAAATCGTGCGAACGGTGCATGCCGCGCTTCGACGGGGACTTCTTATTCTGCTGAACTGCCATGATGACTCCTAATACATAAGTTCTAAAATTCTAACACATTCGACTTGCAAATACATGCAGATCGAGTATCCCAGCGGCAATTTCTTGATGAACCAATCCATTGCCGACATGTTTTAACGCTGCTACATCAACTGCCTACTGCCATACTCGACTACTGCACGCGTTTGACACGTTCTTTCAGTCGTACTACAGGTACTGCGGTACTACTAATTCTGTTTTGCTTACTCTGACTTGAGATTTTTCAGGGCCGCGAACGGCGAGACCTTTTCGGTCTTCAAGGCATCCAGGAGCTTGGTGTCCGGACAGACCTCATGTTTCGGTGCCTGCGGCAGGGCCAGCAGGGCTTCGTCTTCCAGCAGCTGGCGGATATCGCACTCGCGGCTGCCGACGATCACGTCGATGCTCTCGTCGTCGAGGACTTCCTCGATCCCGTCCGCATCCTCGTCGTCCTTGCCGAGCACCAGCATGGTGGACGAATCGATCTGGTACTCGAAGGGCGCCAGGCAACGCTGGCAGACCAGCTTCACGGGACCGGCGACGCTCAGGGTCATCGCCGGGTAGCCCTGCTTGGTCAGGCTGCCGTCGATCGCCCAACGGATCTCCCCGGAACTATCGGCGCAATCGGCCGCCAGGCGGGGCATCTCGGCCACAGGGGTCACGCCCTCGCGGTGTCCGCTATTCCGGCAAAACTCGAAGGCGTCAATGACAAAAGCGCTCATTTGGAAAACTTCCCCGGAAAACCTGCGATAATAACAGGCTTCTCCCCGCAGAGTCAAAGACTTACAGCGTTTTTGGCCGGGATGCGTTGCATGGTTTCGGCATTCATAAGATTTGCTTGCCGGACCTGCATCATTATAAGCTTCGCTTATAGTTTATCATTCAACCAGCTCTCTATGATACCAAGTTCCGCGCCGCCGCGCCTCGCATTTCGTCTTATCCTCGCATCGGGTTCGGCCTACCGGCGCGAGCTGCTGGAGCGCCTGCGCCTGCCCTTCGAGGCGGTCGCACCCGACATCGACGAGACCGCGCATCCCGGCGAAGCGCCGCAGGAAACCGCGCTGCGCCTGGCGCGCGAAAAAGCCGCCGCCGTGGCGCGCCGGCATCCGGGCGCCCTCGTGATCGGTTCCGACCAGGTCGCCACGCTCGACGGCCTGCAGATCGGCAAGCCCGGCGACCATGCGCGGGCGCTGGAACAATTGCAGCTGATGCGCGGCCGGCGCGTGGTCTTCCATACGGCGCTGTGCCTGTGGGACGGACGCGTGGCCGATCCCGCCCGGGCCGCCCAGGTCGAGAATGTGCAGGTCTTCGTCGACTTCCGCGACCTGCCCGACGCCGAGCTGGACGCCTACCTGCGCATCGAGCAACCCTACGACTGCGCCGGCAGCGCCAAGAACGAAGGCCTGGGCATCGCCCTGCTCGAGCGCATCGAATCCAGCGATCCGACCGCCCTCACCGGCCTGCCCCTGATCGCCCTCACCGGCATGCTGCGCCGCGCCGGCGTGCCCTTTTTCGCCTCCTGAAGACCGACCGCATGCCTGGAACCCTGTACCTGATCCCGAACACCCTCGGCCCCACCACCGCCGCCCCCGGCGCCCTGTCGGCCCTGCTGCCCACCCAGGTGCAGGCGCTCACGAGCCGGCTCGACTATTTCGTGGCCGAGAACGCCAAGACCGCGCGCGCCTTCCTGAAACTGGTGGCCGTCGACCATCCGCTCGCCAAGCCGCTGCAGGAAATCGAGATCGCCGAACTCAACGTGAACACGCCGCCCGCCGCCCTCGCCCAACTGCTGGCGCCGCTGCTGGCCGGGCGCGACGCCGGCCTGGTGTCGGAAGCCGGCGTGCCGGCGGTGGCCGACCCGGGCGCCGACCTGGTGCGCCTGGCCCACCAGCACGGCATCGCGGTGCGGCCGCTGGTCGGGCCGTCCTCGCTGCTGCTGGCCGTGATGGCGAGCGGCCTGAACGGCCAGAGCTTCGCCTTCAACGGTTACCTGCCGACCGACGCCGGCCAGCGGACCAGGCGCATCCAGCAGCTCGAGGCGCGGGCGCGCGCCGAGAAGCAGACGCAGCTGCTGATCGAAACGCCGTACCGCAACGGCCAGATGCTGGAAGCGCTGGTGGCGGCCTGCCAGCCGGGCACCCTGATCTGCGTGGCCACCGACCTGTCGCTGGAGACCGAGTCGGTGAAGACGATGACGTCCGCCAAGTGGAAGGCGGCCCTGGCCGCCGGCAAGGGGCCGGACTTCCACAAGAAGCCGACCGTGTTCCTGTTCCTCGCGCAGTAAGCCGGGAACCACCCACGCACGGGGTCAGCGCCCCTCGTGCGTGAGCGCCCTCACCCAGTCGAAGGCCGCCAGCTCCATCTCGCGCATCTGCGCCACCGTCAGGCCCAGCTTGCGCAGCGCGTCCGCCAGCTTGTGGCCACCCTCGGCCGCCTCGAGCAGCTCGACCACGCGCAGCATGGTGCCGAACTCCCCTTCCCGGTGCAGCAGCGCCGCGCGCACGTCGTGCGCCACCTCGACGTTGTCGAGGATGTCCGCCATCGGGATCGAGAACAGCGCGTCGGCCAGCGACATGATGCCGACCGTGAAGGCGCGATCGGCGCTGGCGGGGTCGTTCGGACGGCGCGCCTGGGTCATCAGCTCCAGCAGCTTGCCGCGCGTGGTGGCCAGCTGCAGCAGCGGCGAAGCCAGTTCGGCGCCGCCGGCCGTCGTGTACAGCAGGATCTGCAGCCAGCGCTGCAGCTGGCGCCGCCCGAGCTGGCCCAGGGCCTGCGACAGCGACTCGATCTGCGGCCCCGGCGCCGCGCGGCTGTTCACCAGGCGCAGCAGGTTCAGGCTGATCAGCGCGTCGCGCTTGACGGCGGTCTCGATGACCTGGCTGTCCGCATCCGAGCCCAGCAGCTCCAGCAGGTGCAGGATCGCCATCTCCGACGGCGTGATCTTCTTGCCCGACAGGATGACCGGCCGCGCAAAATAATAGCCCTGGAAATACTCGAAACCGAGGTCCATGCACAGCCTGAACTCGTCGAGTGTCTCGACCTTTTCGGCCAGCAGCTTCTTGCCGGTACCCTTCAGCGCGGCCACCAGGCGCTCGAGTTGCCCGCGCGGCACCAGCTTGACGTCGACCTTGACGATGTCGACCAGCCCGACCAGCCGGTCGAGCTCGGGCGAATAGTCGACCACGTCGTCGAGCGCGAACTTGAAGCCGAGTTCCTTCAGCTCCGCGATGCGCGCCAACAGCGCCTGAGTCGGCTTGACGGTTTCGAGGATTTCGAGGATAACTTTGTGTGGGGGCAGGAAACGCACGAAGTCGCTCATCAGGACGACTTCATCGACGTTTACGAACGCCAATTGTTCACCGACCACCTGCTCCATGCCGAGCTGGGAAGCATGCGAGATGACCGCCGCCGTCGCTGCGGCGTTGTCGGTCAGCTTCGCGTCGTCGTCCTCACCGGCGGCACGGAACAGCAACTCGAATGCCACGAGGTGCTGGTCCCGGCCGAGGATGGGCTGACGCGCGAGGAAAAAATCGTTGGACGGCACGGATGCCGCTGCCGTTGCTTCGGCGAGCATCTGGAAACTCCTGGAAACTGTTGCGGCATGCACGGGCGTGCCAGGCGGGGGCACGCACGCCCGCCTTGAAGAGAATACTACAAAAACGCTAACCTTAGCATTTTTACATCGAATCGCGCTCAGCGCTTGCCGCCACCGCGGCCCGAACGCGGGCCGCCCGAACGCGGTCCCGGTCCGCCAGCCGGACGCTGACCGCCCG
>DAMCRY010000116.1:0-10139 GCA_032115075.1 Massilia sp. | reverse complement strand
GGCGCTGGCCGGCCCATCTCGCGCGCCGCCTGCTGGCGGCGCGGCCCCTGCCGCCCGGCGTGGTCAACCGCGGCATCAGCGGCAATTCGCTGCTGACCGACTACGCCACCTCGCTGCTGGCCGGACGCGACGGGCTCGAGCGGTTCGACCGCGACGTGGTGGCCACCTCCGGCGCGCGCACCCTGGTGTTCCTGCTGGGGATCAACGACATTGTCTACAGCAACGGCAGCAACCCGGTTCCTGCCGCCGAGCTGATCGCGGGATACCAGCAGCTGACCGAGCGCGCGCGCCTGCGCGGCCTGCGCGTGATCGGCGGCACGCTGCTTCCCTTTGGCGGACACGGCTACTACACGGCGCAGCGCGAGGCGGTGCGCCAGGCCGTGAACGCCTGGATGCGCTCGGCCGTGCCCTTCGACGGCCTGGCGGATTTCGACCTGGCCCTGCGCGATCCGGCCCGGACGGCGTGGCTGCTGCCTCGTTACGACAGCGGCGACCGCCTGCACCCGAGCCCGGCGGGCTACGAAGCGATGGCGGCTGCGGTACCGCTCGCCTTGCTCTAGGTCGTCGAAACGCTGCCGGTAGGGTGGACGGGGCGCCCAGCCGGCTTTGCCGTCCGCGCGTTCAACCAGACCGTGAACAGCCGCGCCTCATGGCGTAGGGAAGCTGAACGCGCGCACGGTGGAGCCGGCTACGCGCCCCGGGCTACGCCCCCGCACCCTACAGGTTCCATCGAGGCGGCGTTCCCGACGGATCCGCTTGCATCAATGCCGCGTTTCCGACCGGTCCGGTTCCGACGGCGAGGAAATCTCGTCCAGCACCTGGTCGGCGGAGCCGTGCGTCTTGGTCGCGATGTCGCCGAGCGACACGATGCCGACCAGCTGCTTCGACTGCGCGTCGATCACCGGCACGCGGCGGATCTGCACGTCGCCCATCTTGTCGAGGACGTCGTCCACCTCCTCGTCGGTATGGCAGGTGCGCACGTCGGTGCTCATCACGTCGCCGACGAAGGTCTGGTCCGGCGACTGACCGGCCGCCACCGAGCGCACCGTGATGTCGCGGTCGGTGATCATGCCGACCAGCCGGTCGCCGTCGCACACGGGAATGGCACCGACGTTCAGCTCGTCCATCAGCTGGGCGGCGCGCTGGACGGTTTCCTGCGGGGAGATGGTTTGCACATCGGGTGTCATCACTTCGCGAATGGTTTGCATGGTTCCTCCTGCTAGGTTGGCGATCATTGGTCCAAGGCCCGCGCATGGCGGGCTCCCAAAAAATCATGCCTTGAATCCGCGAAGACGGACGCTAGATTGACCCTGGGAATGCGACGGCGCGGGCCCACCCGCTGCGCTACAATCGCGCCTCCCTGCGACTTGCCAATCAGCCATGTCTAACTATCCCATTCCCCAGCCAATCCTCGCTGCGCTCGACCGTGCCGACGCTTCCTGGCGCCCGATCCTGGAGGCCGGCCTGCAGGCCGTGGCCGCCGCCGACCCGGACTACCTGCCGGCGCTCGCCGTCGACGACTACCTGCCCACCGGCGGGCGCATCTTCGCCGCCTTCGCCCAGCCGCTCGCCCGCGTGCGCCACGTGCTGGTGGGGGAGGGGCCGTATCCGCGCGCGGAGAGCGCGACCGGCGTCTGCTTCATGGACGGCGCCGTGGGCGAGCTGTGGACCGAGACGGGTTTGTCGAAGCCGGTCAACCGCGCCACCTCGCTGCGCAACTTCATGAAGATGCTGCTGGTGGCCGATGGCCAGTTGCAGCCCGACGATACCGGGGGCGCCGCGCTGGCGCCGGTGGCGAAGCGGGCGCTGGGCGACGGCTCGATCCGGACGCTGGCGCAGCTGCAGGACAACCTGCATGCCCAGGGTTTCCTGTTGCTGAACGCGGCGCTGGTGTTTCGCAAGCACGTGGCGCCGGTGGCCGACGCGCGCGGCTGGCTGCCTTTCCTGCGCATCGTGCTGGGGGCCTTGGCCGAGCTGCCCGAGCCGCCGACGCTGGTGTTATGGGGGAAGATCGCGGAGCAGTTGCGGAAATTGCCGGAGACGGCGCGGCTGCCGCAGATCGTCGCGGAGCATCCGTACAACCTGTCCTTCATCCGCCACAGGGGGATGCAGGAACTGTTCGGGCCGATGAAATTGTTGCGCTTGCGATAAGCCCCCGGCAAGGCCGCACGGGTGCGAGGACGGTGAATCCGCCCACCCTGCGAAAAAAGGGGGCGCGAAGACAAGCCGGTCAAGATTTGCTATACTTGACTAAATCAATCGGGTAATCGGCTTGTTTGCCTGGCGCGGATCGACAGATGAATTGTTGCGCCGCACAGATTGCCTGAAGCAGGTCGACTTGAAGAAGTGCAATATTTTACATGAACCGGGGTTGTGATGCGTCTGACCACCAAAGGCCGTTTTGCTGTTACCGCGATGATCGATCTTGCCCTGCGCCAGGGCAATGGTCCGGTCACGCTGTCGGGCATCAGCCAGCGCCAGGCCATTTCGCTGTCTTACCTTGAACAACTGTTCGGCAAGCTGCGCCGCCACGAGATCGTCGAATCGATCCGCGGCCCCGGCGGCGGCTACAGCCTGGCCCGGCCGGCCGAGCGGGTCACGGTGGCCGACATCATCATCGCGGTCGACGAGCCGCTCGATGCCACCCAGTGTGGCGGCAAAGAAAATTGTCACGGCGCCGACGCTGCTTCCGGCACCCGTTGCATGACCCACGAACTGTGGACCACGCTGAACGCCAAGATGGTCGACTATCTCGATTCGGTCACCCTGCAAGACCTGGTCGACCAGCAGAAGCAGAAAGAACAGAACGTCGTGGTGGTGCACCGCACCGCTTCCGCCGCCGCCCAGAACTGAGCAAACTGAAGTAAAACCGGAGTGAACAGATGAACGCGCCTTTGGACAAAAAAATCGAGCAGAGCTTCGTGACTGCGCCGCATTTCCCGATCTACATGGACTACTCGGCGACCACCCCGGTCGATCCGCGCGTGGCCGACAAGATGATCCCCTACCTGCGCGAGCAGTTCGGCAATCCGGCATCGCGCAGCCACATGTACGGCTGGACCGCTGAAGCCGCCGTCGAGGAAGCGCGCGCCAACGTCGCCGCCATCGTCGGCGCCGACCCGCGCGAGATCATCTGGACCTCCGGTGCGACCGAGTCGAACAACCTGGCCCTGAAGGGCGCCGCCCAGTTCTACAAGACCAAGGGCAAGCACATCATCACGGTCAAGACCGAGCACAAGTCGGTGCTGGACACCGTGCGCGAGCTGGAACGCGTCGGTTTCGAGGCGACCTACCTCGAGCCGCAGGACAACGGCCTGATCACCATCGAGCAGCTGGAAGCGGCGATCCGTCCGGACACCATCCTGGTCTCGGTCATGCTGGTGAATAACGAGATCGGCGTGATCCAGCCGATCGACGAGATCGGCGCGCTGTGCCGCTCGAAGGGCATCATCTTCCACTGCGACGCGGCCCAGGCCGTCGGCAAGGTCCACATCGACCTGGCCAACAGCAAGGTCGACCTGATGACCTTCACCGCGCACAAGGTCTACGGCCCGAAAGGCGTGGGCGCCCTGTACGTGCGCCGCAAGCCGCGCGTGCGCCTGGAAGCGCAGATGCACGGCGGCGGCCACGAGCGCGGCCTGCGTTCGGGCACCCTGCCGACCCACCAGATCGTCGGCATGGGCGAAGCCTTCCGCATCGCCAGGGAAGAGATGGACGCCGAGCTGGTGAAGGTGAAGGCGCTGCGCGACCGCCTGGCCAAGGGCCTGCTGGAGATCGAAGAGGTCTACATCAACGGCGACATGGACCACCGCGTGCCGCACAACCTGAACGTCTCGTTCAACTACGTCGAGGGCGAGTCGCTGATCATGGCGATCAAGGACATCGCCGTGTCGTCCGGTTCGGCCTGCACCTCGGCCTCGCTGGAGCCGTCCTACGTGCTGCGCGCCCTGGGCCGCAGCGACGAACTGGCGCACAGCTCGATCCGCTTCACCATCGGCCGCTTCACGACCGAGGAAGACATCGACTTCACCATCGAGCTGCTGAAGTCGAAGGTCGGCAAACTGCGCGAACTGTCGCCGCTGTGGGACATGTTCAAAGAGGGTATCGATCTCAATTCGATCCAATGGGCAGCCCACTAATCACGGTTTAAAGAATTCAAGGAGTAGCAAAATGGCATATTCGGACAAAGTACTGGACCACTACGAAAACCCGCGCAACGTCGGCGCCTTCGACAAGGGCGACGATGCGATCGGCACCGGCATGGTCGGCGCGCCGGCCTGCGGCGACGTGATGAAGCTGCAGATCAAGGTCAACGAGCAAGGCCTGATCGAAGACGCGAAGTTCAAGACCTACGGCTGCGGTTCGGCCATCGCATCGAGCTCGCTCGTGACCGAATGGGTCAAGGGCAAGTCGCTGGACGAAGCGCTGGCGATCAAGAACACCCAGATCGCCGAAGAACTGGCGCTGCCGCCGGTGAAGATCCACTGCTCGATCCTGGCGGAAGACGCGATCAAGGCCGCCGTGGCCGACTACAAGAGCAAGCACGCCGAGAAGGCGTAATCAAGTTAGACAGACTGGAGCAAGCGTTATGGCAATCACCCTGACTGAAAAAGCCGCGAAGCACGTCAACCGTTACCTCGAACGCCGGGGCAAGGGCATCGGCTTGCGCTTCGGTGTGCGCACGACCGGCTGCTCCGGCCTGGCCTACAAGCTCGAGTACGTCGACGAAGCGGCCAGCGAGGACAACGTCTTCGAATCGCACGGCGTGAAGGTCTTCGTCGACCCGAAGAGCCTGCCCTACATCGACGGCACCGAACTGGACTTCGCGCGCGAAGGCCTGAACGAAGGCTTCCGCTTCAATAACCCGAACGTCAAGGACAACTGCGGCTGCGGCGAAAGCTTCCGTATCTGAACCCGTGATGCAGAACCACTTCGAGCTGTTCCAGCTGCCCGCCACCTTCGCCGTCGACGGCGATGCCCTCGACGCGGCCTACCGCGACGTGCAGGGGCGCGTCCACCCGGACCGCTTCGTCAACGCCACCGACGCCGAGAAGCGCGTGGCGATGCAGTGGGCGACCCGCGCCAACGAGGCATACCAGACCCTGCGCAATCCGCAGAAGCGCGCCCAGTACCTCTGCGAGCTCAACGGCGTCGACCTGCAGACCGAGTCGAACACCGCGATGCCGGCCGCCTTCCTGATGCAGCAGATGGAATGGCGCGAGGCGCTCGAGGATGCGCGCGCGGCCAAGGATGCGTCGGCCCTCGACGAGCTCGACGCCCAGGTGCGGCGCGAGCGCAAGGGCATGCTGGAGCAGGTCGGTCGTCAGCTCGATGCCGGTGATTATCACGGCGCCGCGCAGACCGTGCGCGCGATGATGTTCCTCGATAAGTTCGGGGAAGAGGTACAGTACGCGTTCGAGGCGTTGGACGCGTAACAGGATGATTATCGTAGGGTGGGCAGGTTTCCTGCCCACGCGTCCAACCGGAATATGCATCGCGTCGCCGCATGCATTTGTTGAACGCGTGGGCGGGGGACCCGCCCACCCTACGATCTTGGCGGTACAGAAAAAATAAACAGGTAACACGACAATGGCACTACTCCAAATCGCCGAACCCGGCATGTCCACCGCCCCGCACCAGCACCGCCTGGCGGTCGGCATCGACCTGGGCACCACCAACTCGCTGGTTGCCACCGTCCGCAGCGGCAGCCCCGAAGTGCTGAGCGACGAGGACGGCCGTTCGCTGCTGCCATCGGTCGTGCGTTACCTGCCCAACGGCCACGCCAACATCGGCTACAAGGCGCAAGCCCACCAGACCACCGACCCGAAGAACACCATCGTCTCGGTCAAGCGCTTCATGGGCCGCGGCCTGAAGGACATCGCCCACGCCGAGAACATGCCCTACGACTTTGTCGATGCGCCCGGCATGGTGCAGATCAACACGGTGGCCGGCGTGAAGAGCCCGGTCGAGACCTCGGCCCAGATCCTGGCCACGCTGCGCCAGCGCGCCGAGGATTCGCTCGGCGACGAGCTGGTCGGCGCCGTCATCACGGTGCCGGCCTACTTCGACGACGCCCAGCGCCAGGCCACCAAGGACGCGGCCCAGCTGGCCGGCATCAACGTGCTGCGCCTGCTGTCCGAGCCGACCGCCGCCGCCATCGCCTATGGCCTGGACCATGGCAAGGAAGGCGTCTACGCGGTCTACGACCTCGGCGGCGGCACCTTCGACATCTCGATCCTCAAGCTCTCGAAGGGCGTGTTCGAGGTGCTGTCCACCGGCGGCGACTCGGCCCTGGGCGGCGACGACTTCGACCACCGCCTGTTCTGCTGGATCGTCGAGCAGGCCAAGCTGGCGCCGCTGTCCGAGCAGGATACCGCGACCCTGATGGTCAAGGCGCGCCAGGCCAAGGAACTGCTGTCGACCAATGAAGAGACGACGATCGAGGCGATCCTGAAGTCGGGCGAAATCGTCCAGGTGACCATCACCGCCCATACCTTCGCCGAGATCACCAGGCACCTGGTCGCCAAGACCATGAACGCGATCCGCAAGGCCATGCGCGACGCCGACGTGAGCGTCGAGGACGTCGACGGCGTCGTGATGGTCGGCGGCGCCACCCGCATGCCGCACGTGCGCCGCGCGGTGGGCGACTTCTTCCACACCATCCCGCACGCGAACATCGACCCGGACAAGGTGGTGGCGCTGGGCGCCGCCGTCCAGGCCAACCTGCTGGCCGGTAACCGCGCCGAAGGCGACGACTGGCTGCTGCTGGACGTGACCCCGCTGTCGCTCGGCATCGAGACCATGGGCGGCCTGGTCGAGAAGATCATCCCGCGCAACTCGACGATTCCCTGCGCCCGCGCCCAGGAATTCACCACCTTCAAGGACGGCCAGACCGCCCTGGCCGTGCACGTGGTGCAGGGCGAGCGCGAACTGGTCTCCGACTGCCGCTCGCTGGCACGCTTCGAGCTGCGCGGCATCCCGCCGATGGCGGCCGGTGCGGCGCGCATCCGCGTGACCTACCAGGTCGACGCCGACGGCCTGCTGTCGGTCTCGGCGCGCGAAACCCGCTCGGGCGTGGAAGCCTCGATCACCGTGAAGCCGTCCTACGGTTTGGGTGACGACGAGGTGGCGCGCATGCTGCAGGATTCCTACACCTCGGCCCAGGGCGACATGCAGATGCGCGCGCTGCGCGAAGAGCAGGTCGAGGCCGAGCGCATCCTGCTGGCGACCCAGTCGGCGCTGGATGCGGATGCGGAACTGCTGAGCGATGCCGAGCAGGACGACGTCGCCAGGCTGGTGCATGGCGTGCGCGATGCGATCCATCGTTCCAACGACGCAGCGCTGGATGCGGGGCAGCGCCAGGACGGGCTGCACGCGGCGGTGCAGGCGCTGGCCAAGGGCACCGAAGAGTTCGCGGCGCGCCGGATGGACAAGAGCGTGCGCAAGGCGCTGGCGGGCAAGTCGCTGGACGAGGTTTAAAGCTTAGCTGGTCTAAAGCTTAGCCGACCACAGGTGCCAACAAATGGCCCATAGCCCAAAGACCGTCATTCCCGCGCAGGCGGGAATCCAAGTTCGTAGCGCAGCGTTAGCGCACGCAAAATTGGGTTCCCGCCTTCGCGGGAACGACGGGGAGGGGCCAACAATACAGGCAGAAGCCAACAAATACATAACGAGGTAACCCAAGTGCCACAAATCGTCATCCTCCCCCACCCGGTCTTCTGCCCCGACGGCGCCGTGCTGGAATCCCCCGCCGGCAAGTCGATCTGCGACGTCCTGCTGGAAAACGACATCGAGATCGAACACGCCTGCGACCGCGTCTGCGCCTGCACCACCTGCCACGTGATCGTGCGCGAAGGCTTCGACTCGCTGAACGAGCAGGAAGAAAAGGAAGAAGACATGCTGGACAAGGCCTGGGGCCTGGAGCCGAATTCGCGCCTGTCCTGCCAGGCCATCGTCGCCGACGAGGACCTCGTCGTCGAGATCCCGAAGTACACCATCAACCACGCAGCAGAGAAAAACCACTGAGCAAAGAGGTCTGCCATGAAGTGGACTGACGTATCGCGTATCGCCGAGGCCCTGGTCGAGAAGTACCCGGACGTCGACCCCGCCACCGTGCGCTTCGTCGACCTGCACAACTGGGTCGTCGGCCTCGACGGCTTCAGCGACGACCGCACGCGCGGCGGCGAACGGGTACTGGAAGCCATTCAGGCAGCATGGATCGATGAAGCACGCTAAACAAGCCAACACCAAAGCCCCGGCGGTGCAGGAACTGCCGCCGGAGGTCCGCCCCGGCCAGTCCATCGAGCTGCTGAAGGAACTGCACATCCTCACGCGCGATGGCAAGCTGAACCAGGACAGCCGCCGCAAGCTCAAGCAGGTCTACCACCTGTACAACTTCATCGAGCCGCTGCTGAAGGACGTTCGCGCAGCGAAGCAGGGCGTGTCCCTGGTCGACCATGGCGCCGGCAAGTCCTACCTCGGCTTCATCCTCTACGACCTGTTCTTCAAGGGTCTGGAAGACGGTTCCCACATCTACGGCATCGAGACCCGCGAAGAGCTCGTCAGCAAGTCGACCGAGCTGGCCGCGCGCCTGGGCTTTACCGGCATGTCCTTCCTGCCGCTGTCGGTGGCCGAGTCCACGACATCGAGCAAGCTGCCGGAAACGATCGACATCGTCACCGCGCTGCACGCCTGTAACACGGCCACCGACGACGCCATCGACTTCGCGTTGAAGAAGAAAGCGAAGCACATGGTGCTGGTGCCGTGCTGCCAGGCCGAAGTGGCGAGCGTGCTGCGCAAGAACAAGGGCAAGGACCTGGGCCGCAGCGCGCTGACCGAGATCTGGCGCCACCCGATCCACACCCGCGAGTTCGGCAGCCAGATCACCAACGTGATGCGCTGCCTGCAGCTCGAGGCGCACGGCTACCAGGTGACGGTGACCGAACTGGTGGGCTGGGAGCATTCGATGAAGAACGAACTCATCGTCGCCACCTACAAGAACCTGCCGCGCCGCCGCCCGACGGAGCGCCTGCAGGAAGTGATGGCCGAGCTGGGCCTCGACGAAATGAAACAGCGTTTCTACACACCCGTAACCGCAGACTGAGAACGAGATGAGCGAGATGAATCAGAAGTGGATCGACCTGCGCAGCGACACCGTCACGCAGCCATCGGAAGCGATGCGCGCCGCGATGGCGGCAGCCGACGTCGGCGACGACGTGTACGCCGACGACCCCTCGGTCAACCGCCTGCAGGACTATGCGGCCGAGCTGTTCGGCTTCGAGGCCGGCATGTTCGCCCCCTCGGGCACCCAGACCAACCTGATCGCCCTGATGACCCACTGCGGCCGTGGCGACGAGTACCTGGTCGGCCAGGAAGCGCACACCTACAAGTACGAGGGCGGCGGCGCCGCGGTGCTGGGTTCGATCCAGCCGCAGCCGATCGCCAACCAGCCGGACGGCAGCATCGCCCTGGGCGACATCGACGCCTACATCAAGCCCGACGACATGCACTTCGCGCGCACCCGCCTGCTGGCGCTGGAAAACACCATCGGCGGACGCGTGCTGCCGCAGGACTACGTCAAGGCGGCCACCAGCCTCGCGCACAGCCGCGGCCTGGCCACCCACCTCGACGGCGCCCGCATCGCCAACGCGGCGGTCAGGTGCGGCATCAGCCTGCGCGACGCGGTGCAGGGCTTCGACACCGTCTCGGTCTGCCTGTCCAAGGGCCTGGGCGCGCCGGTCGGCTCGGTGCTGCTGGGCCCGAAAGCCTTCATCGAGCAGGGCAAGCGCTGGCGCAAGATGCTGGGCGGCGGCATGCGCCAGGCCGGCGTGATCGCCGCCGCGGCCCACTATGCGCTCGAGCACAACGTCGCGCTGCTGGCCAACGACCATGACAATGCGGCGGAACTGGCGCAGGGCCTGGCGAAGATCGAACAGCTGAAGGTCGGCACGCCGCAGACGAACATCTTCTGGATGGACATCCCGCCGGGCGCCTGCGAGCCGCTGCGCAAGGCGCTCGAGCGTGCCCGGATCCGCGCCTCGATCGGCCCGCGCACCCGCCTGGTGACCCACCTGGACGTCTCGCGCGCCGACGTGGACCGCACCGTCGAGGTGTTCAGCGCCTTCTTCGCCGACTGGCGC
>DAMCRY010000115.1:4926-10179 GCA_032115075.1 Massilia sp. | reverse complement strand
TTCAGTTAGCGTATGAACGTCGTTCCGGCGAAGGCCGGAACCCAAGTTTGCATGAACTGACGAGACGCTCAACTTGGGCCCCGGCCTCCGCCGGGGCGACGACTTCACTGCTAACCGAACACCATTACCTCCGACGAGGCGCTTTTCGTCGTGCGCTCAGGCGCGCACGCGGCCGGTCAGCCGACCCACTTGCGCGCGTTGCGGAACATGCGCATCCATGGCGACTCGTCCGGCCAGCCTTCCGGCGCCCACGAATGCACGGCGGTGCGGAACACGCGCTCGGCGTGCGGCATCATCGCGGTGAAGCGGCCGTCCTCGGTGGTGACGGCGGTCAGGCCGCCGGGCGAGCCGTTCGGGTTGAACGGATACTGCTCGGTCGCCTGGCCGCGGTTGTCGACATAGCGCAGCGACTTCACCACTTGCCCGATGTCGCCGGTCAGCGAGAAGTCGGCGAAGCCTTCGCCGTGGGCGATCGCCAGCGGCGCATGGGTGCCGGCCATGCAGTCGAAGAAGATCGACGGCGAATCCAGCACCTCGACCATGCCGAAGCGCGCCTCGAACTGTTCCGACTTGTTGCGGGTGAACTTCGGCCAGGCATGCGCGCCCGGAATGATCGACTTCAGGTTGCTCAGCATCTGGCAGCCGTTGCACACGCCCAGGCCGAAGGTGTCCTGGCGCGCGAAGAAGGCGGCGAACTGGTCGGACAGCTGCGGGTTGAACAGGATGGTCTTGGCCCAGCCCTCGCCCGCGCCCAGCACATCGCCGTAGGAGAAGCCGCCGACGGCGATCACGCCGTGGAAGTCGGCCAGGCTGGCGCGGCCGGCGATCAGGTCGCTCATGTGCACGTCGACGGCCGCGAAGCCGGCCTGGTGCATCACCCAGGCGGTCTCGATGTGCGAGTTCACGCCCTGCTCGCGCAGGATGGCCACGCGCGGACGCACGCCCGTCGCGATGAACGGCGCCGCCACGTTATCGAGGAGATCGAAGGTCAGCTTCGGCGACAGGCCCGGATCGCTTTCGTCCAGCAGGCGGTCGTATTCCTGGTCGGCGCAGTCCGGGTTGTCGCGCAGGCGCGCGATGCGCCAGCTGGTCTCGCTCCACAGGCGGTGCAGCTCGCTGCGGCGGGCCGAATAGATCACCTTGGCGTCGCGGGTGAACTCGATCACGCCGCGCTCGTTCGGCTTGCCGATGATGTGGCTGCAGGCGCCCAGGCCGAGCTCGCGCAGCACGGCCATCACGGCCCCCTTGTCCTCGGCGCGCACCTGCAGCACGGCGCCCAGCTCTTCGCTGAACAGCGCGCGCAGGGTCATCTCGTTGCGGCGCTCGCCCACCTGGGTGGCCCAGTTCTTGGCGTCGCCCCAGTCGGAGGCGTGCTCGCCTTCCATGGCCAGGATGTCGAGGTTGACCGAGACGCCGGCGCGGCCCGCGAAGGCCATTTCGGCCAGGGTCGCGTACAGGCCGCCGTCGGAACGGTCGTGGTAGGCCAGCAGCTTGCCTTCCTTGTTCAGGCGCTGGATGGCGTCGAAGAAGGCCTTCAGGTCTTGCGGGGAATCGACGTCGGGCACGCTGTCGCCCAGTTGCTGGGTGACCTGCGCCAGGATCGAGGCGCCCAGGCGGTTCTTGCCGCGGCCCAGGTCGACCAGCACCAGGGCGGTGTCGCCGGCATCGAGACGCAGCTGCGGGGTCAGCGAACGGCGCACGTCCGTGACCGGCGCGAAGGCGGAGACGATCAGCGACACCGGGGAGATCACGGCCTTGTTGCTACCGTCGTCGTTCCAGGTGGTGCGCATCGACAGCGAATCCTTGCCGACCGGGATCGACACGCCCAGCGCCGGGCACAGTTCCATGCCGACCGCCTTCACGGTGTCGAACAGCGCGGCGTCCTGGCCCGGCTGGCCGCAGGCCGCCATCCAGTTGGCCGACAGCTTGATGTCGCCGATCTGGTCGATCGCGGCGGCGGCGATGTTGGTGATCGCCTCGCCGACGGCCATGCGGCCCGATGCGGCGGCGTCGATCACCGCCAGCGGCGTGCGCTCGCCCATCGCCATCGCCTCGCCCACGAAGCCTTCGTAGGACATGGCGGTGACGGCGCAGTCGGCCACCGGCACCTGCCACGGGCCGACCATCTGGTCGCGCACGGTCATGGCGCCGACGGTGCGGTCGCCGATGGTGATCAGGAAGGACTTGTCGGCGACGGCCGGGTTCAGGAGCACGCGGCGCGCGGCTTCTTCCAGCTCGATGCCGGTCAAGTCGATGGCCGGGAAGTCGTGCTTGACGTGCTCGACCTCGCGCAACATCTTCGGCGGCTTGCCGAGCAGGACGTCCATCGGCATGTCGACCGGATAGTTGTTGGCCTGGGGGTCGATCACGCGCAGCTGGCGCTCTTCGGTGGCGGTGCCGACCACCGCGTACGGGCAGCGCTCGCGCTCGCACAGGGCGGCAAATTTATCGAGGTCCATTGGCGAAATCGCCAACACATATCGCTCCTGTGACTCATTGGACCAAATTTCCTTCGGCGCCATACCGGACTCTTCCAGCGGGACCTTGCGCAGGTCGAACAGCGCGCCGCGCTTGGCGTCGTTGACGATCTCCGGGAAGGCGTTCGACAGGCCGCCCGCGCCGACGTCGTGGATCGAGATGATCGGGTTGTCCGCGCCCATCTGCCAGCAGCCGTTGATGACTTCCTGGGCGCGGCGTTCCATCTCCGGATTGCCGCGCTGGACCGAGTCGAAGTCCAGGTCGGCGGTGTTGGTGCCGGTCGCCATCGAGGACGCGGCCGAGCCGCCCATGCCGATGCGCATGCCCGGGCCGCCCAGCTGGATCAGCAGGCTGCCGACCGGGATCTCGTCCTTGTGGGTGTGCTCGGCCGAGATATTGCCGATGCCGCCGGCGATCATGATCGGCTTGTGGTAGCCGAAGACGGTACCCTGGCTGCCGGCCGCGCCGACGTGCTGCTCGTAGGCGCGGAAGTAGCCGCCCAGGACCGGACGGCCGAATTCGTTGCTGAAGGCGGCGCCGCCGATCGGGCCGTCGATCATGATCTGCAGCGGCGAGGCGATGCGCTCGGGCTTGCCATAGACCGCGTCCACGCGCCCCGCTTCGCCCTTGGTGACGTCGGATGCGTTTTCCCATGGACGCCGGGCGTCGGGCAGCAGCAGGTTCGACACGGTGAAGCCGGTCAGGCCGGCCTTCGGCTTGGCGCCGCGGCCGGTCGCGCCCTCGTCGCGGATCTCGCCGCCGGCGCCGGTGGAGGCGCCCGGGAACGGGGAGATCGCGGTCGGGTGGTTGTGGGTCTCCACCTTCATCAGGGTGTGCGTCAGCTCGGTCGACGCAGCATACTCATGGCCCTGGCGCGGATAGAAGCGGGTCACGCTGGCGCCCTCGATGATCGAGGAATTGTCGCTGTAGGCGACCACGGTGCCGCGCGGGTTCAGCTGGTGGGTGTTCTTGATCATCCCGAACAGCGACTTGTCCTGCTTCACGCCGTCGATGATCCAGTCGGCGTTGAAGATCTTGTGGCGGCAGTGTTCGCTGTTGGCCTGCGCGAACATCATCAGCTCGACGTCGGTCGGGTTGCGCTGCGCTTTCGTGAAGGCGTCGTGCAGGTAGTCGATCTCGTCGATCGACATCGCCAGGCCCAGCTCGGTGTTGGCGCGCACCAGGGCGTCGCGGCCCTGCCCGATCACGTCGACGGTCTCGAGCGGCCGGCCTTCGAGTTCGTCGAACAGGCGCGCGGCCTCGTCGGCGTTGCGCAGCACGGTCTCGGTCATGCGGTCGTGCAGCAGCGCGGCGACCGCCGCGACTTCCTGCTCGCCCAGCTTCTTCGGCGCCTTGAAGCCGGTTCCGAGGATGCCGCCCTTCAGCACCACCGTATAGGCGACGCCGCGTTCGATGCGGTGCACGTGCGCCATGCCGCAGTTATGGGCGATGTCGGTGGCCTTCGAGGCCCACGGCGAGATCGTGCCCAGGCGCGGAATGACGAAGAACTCCTCGGTCACGCCTTCGTACAGCGTCTGCGCCGCAGGCTCGCCGTAGGTGAGCATGGCGCCGAGGCGTTCGGTATCGTCGACGCTCAATGCTGCGCTGCTGTCGATGAAATGGTAGAAGCGTGCCTGGACTGCGGCAATCGACGGGGCGACGGCTTGCAACTGCGACAGGAGGCGTTGGCTACGGAAGGCGGAGAGGGCGTTGGAACCCGGCAGAATCAACATGGCTGAGAAGTTGGTTGATGCAGCGTGGCTGCTAGGGTGGAAGATAGCCCGCTATTATACAGTGTTGCAATGCAGCGAGGCATTCCGCCGAAGGGAAAGCTTGTAGAACGGACATTTCTTGATCCGCCAGGAACTTATCGGTATTGTAATGGGTACATAATTACAATTCGGCGCACCGGTTCCGGTGCCCCTGGACGGTGAACGGAAGCGAAGATGCAAGAGAACGCGAACTTGTCGGTACTGATCGTCGACCCCAACCAGGGCATGCGCGGCAGCCTGCAGAACATGCTGAACCAGTCCGGCATCGGCAAGGTGGAATCGGCGGTGAACGCCAGCATGGCGATCAAGCAGCTCGCCCGGCGCGCCTACGACATCATCCTCTGCGAATACGACCTGGGCGGCCCCGGCGGCGACGGCCAGGACGGCCAGCAACTGCTCGAGGACCTGCGCCACCACGGCCTGGTCACCGCCTCGACCATCTTCATCATGCTCACCTCCGAGGGCGTGTACGACAAGGTGGTCAGCGCCGCCGAACTCACCCCCACCGACTACGTCCTGAAACCCTTCACGGTGGAGATGCTGAGCAGCCGCATCAAGCGCGCGCTGGAGCGCCGCACCGCCCTGCTCCCGGTCTGGCAACTGGCCGCCCAGGGCAAGCCGGTTGAGGCGATCCGCGCCTGCACCAGCGCCGCGGCCGCCAGCCCGCGCTACGCGCTCGACTTCCTGCGCCTGAAGGCGGAACTGCACGTCTCGGTCGGCGAACACGCGCAAGCGGCATCCATCTACCGCAAGGTGCTGGCCGAACGGCCGCTCGGCTGGGCCGGCCTCGGCCTGGCGCGCACGATGGTGGCCCAGGGCCAGGTCGAGGAAGCGCGCGACACCCTGGCGGCGCTGGTGCAGGCCAATCCGCGCCTGATGGCGGCCTACGACCTGCTGGCGCGCTGCCACGCGCAGCTCGGCGCCACCGGCGACGCGCAGAAGGTGCTGGAGGAAGCGGTGTCGATCTCGCCGCACATGGTGCGCCGCCTGCGCAGGCTCGGCG
>DAMCRY010000115.1:0-4844 GCA_032115075.1 Massilia sp. | reverse complement strand
AGTCCTTCAAGCAGGTCGTCGCCAAGGCCAGGTATTCGGAATTCCGCGACCCCGAGGACCACGTCAACCTGGTCAAGGCGATGGTCAAGCGCGGCGACGTGCAGGGGGCGAGCGGCGTGATCCGCGACCTGGAGCGCTCGCTGCGCGGCAGCGCCAACACCGACGCCTGCAGGGCCTATTCGAGCGCCCTGCTCCACGACAGGATGGGCAACGCCGGCGCGGCGATGGCGGAACTGCAGACGGCGGCCGTCGCCGCGCGCGCCGGCAACGGATTGTCCCCGAACCTGCGGATCGGCCTGGCCGAAGCCTGCCTGGCGCACCGCATGGACGAGCAGGCCTCGAACGTCATGATGACCGTGATGCACGACGCCTCGAGCGCGGTGAGCGTGGACCAGGCCATGGGCGTGTTCGTACGCGCCGGCCGGCCCGACCTGGTCGACGGCATGGGCCAGCAGCTGCGCGCCCAGGCCCAGATCCTGCTCGGCGTGGCGGACGAGAAGCGCAATATGGGCGACGTGCGCGGCGCGGTCCAGACCCTGCTCGAGGCGCTGCACATGGCGCCCGGCAACCTGCAGGTGATGGTGGCCGTGGCCGGCGGCATCCTGCGCCAGGTGAACGAGCTGGGCTGGGACCATGCGCTCGGCGAGGTCGCCGGCGAGCAGATCGAGCGCCTGAGGGCGCTGGACCCGGGGCATCCGCGGCTCGCGGCGCTTACCGAAGAGTTCCAGCAGGCCAGGCGCAAGTACGGCATCTCGCACTGAGGCCACGCTTGGCCGTCATTGGAGAGGCGCCATCCGCCCTTCCTCTCGATCACCCAAAACCCGAGGTAATCGTATCGGCTTCATGTAGTGCTCAGCAGAACCACGCATCCCAGCAATCGCGGCCAACCCCTCGACACCGTCAGCGCAGCCAGGAGACAACATGAGCGCCAAAGCTTTCAGAACGATTCTGTTCGTGGTCGTGATGCTCCAGTTCCTTGCGACAGCAATTGTGACGTTGCTAGGCGTCACCGGCATCTACCCGATCGATCAGCGGTATCTGCAGCCGCTTGTCATCGCACTCCTTGTGGAGACTGCCGGAGCCGTGCTGGCCGTATTCAAGAGCGGCCAGATCTTCGCGGATCCACCCGCGGCGGTCGTTCGGCTCACGGTGAGCGAGCCGATCGGAAACGTCTCCGATCGCCAACTCGCCATGCGCGGCGCCTGGACCGGCACCGCAAGACAGGAGGTCGGCCCCGGCGGGCGCGCCTTCGACGCCGAGGTCCGTATGATGTTCGACGTCGAAAGAGACGCTGTCTCGGGACGTTTCGAATACCGGTTCACGCATCCGCTCACCGATAAGCCGATCGTACTGGAGTTCGGCCTCAAGGGCAGCTTTCTGTACGAACGGTTCGTTCGTCTCGAGTATGCGAACATCCACAGGAAGTACATTCAGTTCGGATCGGTCATCTTCGAGCTGGATCCCAGCGCGGAGAAAATGCACGGACGCTTCCTCGGCTACGGCGTCGAGACCAAGAATATGGTGTATGGAAGCATGAGCATGGAGAAGATCGACTGAGTCGCGGCGGGCGTGTTCGCACTGGGGCCGGCCCTCCCCGCGCGCTCGCCGACCGCCGCGCGGCGGATGCTGTAAGATCGCGCACCTCGCAACGAAAGCCGCACATGCTCATCATCACCATCAAACAGGGCAAGGAACACAGCCTGCTCAAGGGCGATCCCTGGATCTACCTGTCCGCCGTCGAGAAAGTCGAAGGCCGGCCGCAGGAACGCAACAAGCCGGGCGCCACCGCCATCGTGCAGTCCTCCGGGCGCCGCTTCCTGGCGCGCGCCGCCTACAACGCCAGGTCGCAGATCGCCGCGCGCGTCTGGACCCTGCGCGAGGACGAGCCGGTCGATCACGCCCTGATCAAGCGCCGCGTGCAGGCCGCCGTGGCGCGTCGCCTCGACGCGTGGCGCGGCGCCGATCCGCAGGCGCTGGTGCAACTGGTCGACGCCGAGCAGGACGGCTTGCCGGGCCTGCTGGTGCACGGCTACGGCGGCGCGGGTGGCTACCTGGTCTGCCAGTTCAACGCCGCCGCCGTCGAATTCTGGAAGATCCCGATCGTGCAGGCGCTGCTGAAGGAGACCGGCTGCCCCAACGTCTACGAGCGCAGCGACAAGCTGGTGCGCGACGCCGAAGGCCTGTTCGTCAAGGCGCGCGCGCTGGCGGGCGAGGAGCCGCCGCAGCGGCTGATGGTGCGCGAGGGCGAGCGGCTCAAGCCGATGGATATCCGCACCGGTTTCACCTATCCGCGCTGACGGCGACGACGACGGTGGCTGGGTCCGCGCCCGCTCCGTTCACCTCGGCCCCACTCCCTTGAATTTCTGCGGGTCGAAGTCGGCGATGTCGATCTTGCCGAAGTCGCGCGGCGGGCGATAGCTGGCGCTCTCCATCGTATCGGGATCGGACGAGTGGAACGAGGACTCCTCGACCCCGACCAGCTGCCAGGTCCTGTCGCGCCGCGAATAGGCGAACGTGAAGGTGTTCGCCCAGCGCCAGCTGCTGCCGCCGTAGTGCTCGACCCAGAAGGTCCCGGCCGATGCCGACAGTCCCGCGAAGGGGTCGCCGAACACGCCGCCGCAGGACCCGCAATAGACGACCTTCCGGTTTTCCTTCACGACCTTCAAGGCGCCGCCGGGCATGCGGATGGCGATCCGCAAGGTGCGGACGTCGTCGTCCGCGCGCGTGCCGGCCCGCCTGCGCGCCTGGCTGGGCTCGACGATGAAGACGACGTCGCGCAAGCCGTCGCCGTTCAGGTCCGCCGACGCGTGGGCCAGCAGCGCCTCGTTCTTTCCGAGCAGGCGCTTCAGTTCCGGGGCGGCCTCGGCCGGGCCGGCGGCCTGCGCGACGGCAGGCGCCGACATGCCCGCCAGGAGCAGAAAGCGCAGCAGCGTGGTGAGGGACATACTCAAGAAATGGTTCCGATCAAGCGTTCCGATCAAGCGACAAGGTTCGCATTCGCCGCGCCCTCGCATCTTGCTTACCGTCATGAATCGGTCGTTCGCGGGGCCGCGCCATATCCACCGCCACCCGGCGTCGCGATCACGAACAGGTCGCCGGCCTCCATGACGACCTTGCCGATGTGCCCCAGCGTTTCCACCGTGCCGTCCGCGCGCTCCACGGTGTTGCGCCCCCGCTGGCCCGGTTCGCCGCCCGCCATGCCGAACGGCGCATGGACCCGGTTGTTCGACAGGATCGCCGCCGTCATCCGTTCCAGGAAGCGCACCTTGCGCACGCCGCCGTTCCCGCCGCGCCAGCGCCCCGCGCCACCGGAACCGTGGCGGATGGCGTAGCTCTCCAGCCGCACCGGGAAGCGGAACTCGAGGATTTCGGGGTCGGTCAGGCGCGAGTTGGTCATATTGGTCTGCACGACGTCGGTGCCGTCGAAGCCCTCGCCCGCCCCGGAACCGCCCGAGATGGTCTCGTAGTACTGGTAGCGCGCGTTCCCGAAGGTGAAGTTGTTCATCGTGCCCTGGCTGGCGGCCATCACGCCGAGCGCGCCGTACAGCGCGTTGGTGATGCAGGTCGAGGTCTCGACGTTGCCCGACACCACCGAGGCCGGATAGTGCGGGTTGAGCATGGAGCCCGGTGGAATGATCACCTTGAGCGGCTTGAGGCAGCCGCCGTTCAGCGGGATCTCGTCGTCGACCAGCGTGCGGAACACGTACAGCACCGCCGCCATGCACACCGCCGAGGGTGCGTTGAAGTTGTTCGGCAGCTGGCCGGAGGTGCCGGTGAAATCGATCTCCGCGCTGCGGCTGGCCCGGTCGACCCGGATCGCCACCTCGATGCGGGCGCCGTTGTCGAGCTCATGGCTGAACCGGCCGTCCTCCAGCACCGAGATCACCCGGCGCACCGCCTCTTCCGCATTGTCCTGCACGTGCCCCATGTAGGCGCGCACAACGTCCAGGCCGAAGTGCGCGACCATGCGGTGCAGCTCCTCGACGCCCTTCCGGTTGGCCGCGACCTGGGCGCGCAGGTCGGCCATGTTCTGGTCCGGATTGCGCGCCGGGTAGCGCGCGCCGGCCAGCAGCCGGCGCGCCTCGTCCTCGCGCAGGATGCCGTCGGCGCCGTCGACCAGCTTGAAGTTGTCGATCAGGACACCCTCCTCCTCGATGTGGCGGGAGTCGGGCGGCATCGAGCCGGGCGTGGTGCCGCCGATGTCGGCATGGTGGCCGCGCGAGCCGACGTAGAACAGGATTTCCTTGCCATCCTCGTCGAACACCGGGGAGATCACGGTGACGTCCGGCAGGTGGGTGCCGCCGTTGTAGGGGTCGTTCAGCACGTAGACGTCGCCGGCCCGCATGCGGCCCGCGTTCCTGCGCATCACGGTCTTGATGCTTTCGCCCATCGAGCCCAGGTGCACCGGCATGTGCGGGGCGTTGGCCACCAGCTTGCCGTCGGCATCGAAGATGGCGCAGCTGAAGTCGAGGCGCTCCTTGATGTTCACCGAATACGCCGTGTTCTGCAGGCGCAGCCCCATCTGCTCGGCGATCGACATGAACAGGTTGTTGAAGATCTCCAGCATCACCGGGTCGGCGCTGGTGCCGATCGCGCGGCGCTCGGGCAAGGCCTCCACCCGTTCCAGCACCAGGTGATTGGCCAGCGTGACCCGCGCCCGCCAGCCCGGCTCGACCACGGTGGTCGCATTCGCCTCGGCGACGATGGCCGGGCCGCGCACGAGGTCGCCGGGACGGATGGCTTCGCGCAGGAACACACCGGTATCGCGCCAGGCGCCGCCGCTGTACATGCGGACCGTCTCGCCGGCCTGCGGCGGCGCGCCGCCGTGCACCGCATCGGATGCG
>DAMCRY010000114.1:0-10194 GCA_032115075.1 Massilia sp. | reverse complement strand
GCCGGTGCTGCGCCAGGTGGTGGCCGGCATGTCCGAGCAGTTCGGCATCTATGAAGTGGCGGGACGCGACGCCTACGGCGCCGAGGACGCGCGCCTGCTGGCCGGGCTCGCGCACCTGACCGCGTCCCTGCTGCAGGTGCACTCGCTGGCCCAGCGCTCGACGCACGCCTACGCGCAGATGGAGGCGCAGCTCGCGCACCAGTCGCAGATCCTGGACCAGATCCACGAATCGGTGCTGACCATGGACCAGATGGGTTACATCACCAGCTGGAACCGCGGCGCCGAGGAGCTGTTCGGCTACACGGCCCTGGAAGCGATCGGCCGCAACATCCTGTTCCTGTACGCCGATGAGGAACAGAACGAGGACATGCCGGACGCCTTCGCCGAAGGGGGCGGGCGCATGATGGAAGTAAAGCGCCGCAAGAAGTCGGGCGAGGTGTTCTGGGCCAGCCTGTCGCTGTCGCCGCTGCGCGACCTGGCCGAGCGCCCGATCGGCCTGATCGCCTACCTCACCGACATCACCGAGCGCAAGCAGGCCGAGGAACAGCTGCACCACCTGGCCTATTACGACGAACTCACCGGCCTGCCGAACCGCACGCTGTTCGCGCGCCTGGTCGACCAGGCCCTGATGGTCGCCCAGCGCAACGAAGCCTCCGGCTGCGTGCTGTTCCTCGACCTGAACCGCTTCAAGCGCATCAACGACACCCTGGGCCGCCGCATCGGCGACGAGCTGCTGCGCCAGGTGGCCCAGCGCGTGCGCGCCACCCTGCGCGAGGAAGACGTGGTGGCGCGCCTGTCCGGCGACGAATTCGCCGTCGGCCTGTTCGACATCCGCCAGCACTTCGAGGCCACCACGGTGGCGCAGAAGCTGCAGGCGGCGCTCGACGCGCCCTTCCTGATCGGCGGCCACGACCTGCGCGTGGGCGCCAGCATCGGCATCAGCGTGTTCCCCCAGGACGGCCACGACGCCGAGACCCTGCTGGGTCTCGCCGACATCGCGATGGAACGCGCCAAGCAGGCCGCGGCCAACCCGGACCGCAGCGTCGCCTTCTACAGCCAGGACATGAACCAGGGCATGCAGGAACGCATGCGCATCGAATCGGGCCTGCGCCAGGCGTTGGGCAACGGTGAGCTGATCCTGTACTATCAGCCGAAATTCGAGATCGGCAGCGACCGCATCGTCGGCGCCGAGGCGCTGGTGCGCTGGGTGCATCCGACGCGCGGCATCGTGCCGCCGGGCGAATTCATCCCGCTGGCCGAAAGCACCGGCCTGATCGTGCAGGTGGGGGAGTGGGTCCTGGAGCAGGCCTGCGCCCAGGCCGCGATCTGGCAGCGCGCCGGCGTGCCGCCGTTCCGCCTGGCCGTGAACGTCTCGGCGCGCGAGTTCACCGCCTCGCTGCCCGAGCGCGTGGCCGACACGCTGGCGCGCTACCAGCTCGACCCCTCGTGGCTGGAACTGGAGATCACCGAGAGCACGCTGATGCACGACTTCGAGCGCGTGACCGGCATCATGGACCACGTCAACCAGCTGGGCGTGGCGCTGTCGCTGGACGATTTCGGCACCGGGTATTCGAGCCTGTCCTACCTGAAGCGCTTCCCGATCGACACCCTGAAGATCGACCGCTCGTTCACGACCGGGATCCCGGTAGACGGCAGCGACTGCGCGATCGCGGGAACCATCATCAGCATGGCGCGCCAGCTCGGCCTGCGCGTGATCGCGGAAGGCGTGGAGACCGTGGAGCAGCTCGACTTCCTGCGCGAGGCGGGCTGCGACGAGGTGCAGGGCTACCTGTACAGCAAGCCGCTGCCGGCGTTCGAGTTCGAGCGCAGCCTGCGGGAGAACTGGTTGCTGGTGGCCTGAGGTAGCGGCCGATTGTCCTGACCGGCGATGGTGATTTATGTATAATGCCGGTTCCTCCAAGGAAGCGTGGCCGAGTGGTTGAAGGCAGCAGTCTTGAAAACTGCCGACGGGTGAAACCGTTCGTGAGTTCGAATCTCACCGCTTCCGCCAAGCATACTGAAGGAGAGCCCCACGCGTTGGGGCTTTTTTTCGCCGTCCGCCGTCGAAGCAGCATTACCCGCGACACGACAACATCCCCAGAATTTTCTACTTGGCAAGACGCAAACGCATGTGCCTATGCTATGCTCGGTCATCGTAATAGTTGCCTTAGAGTTATGCTTCGTGCATGGCGGGAACACTTGAAAGCAATCGTTTCGCCCGAACCCTGTCCGGCTGCATGGACTCATCCACCAGTATCATTTTTACTTAGCGCGTAGGAATGTTGTGAGCAGCGTGTCGTTGAGCGAACCCGAGGTCGCCATTGCCCGCTCGACGGGCTTCTCGGAATGCGTGATTGCATTGCGGCGCGCGCTGTCGACGACGCCGGTCGGCTGGCTGCTCGCCGTCTGGTTCTGCTGGGGACGCGTGCCCTCGCCGTCGATCGTGGCATGGCTGGTCATCGCCGCGACCCTGTGGGGCGGCAGCCTGCTCGTGTTGCAGCGGGTGATCGGCAGCGGTTCGAGCTTGCAATTGCACCGCCGGCGCGTCCACTGGGTCGCGGGGCTGGACGGCTTCGCCTGGGCCTTGCTGGTGTGGTTCCTGGTCGGGCACGATCCCGTCCTGGATGCTTTGCTGATGGCCCTGCTGTGTGGCGTGGTGTCGGTCAATGCGCAGGTCTACGGGACCTATGTCACGGCGTACTATCGGCAGATCGGCATCCTGTGGGGCGTGGCGGTACTGGGCCTCCTGCAGGCCGACGGCGCGCAGAGCGCCCTGGACTACGTTGCAGGCTTGACCGTGTTCATCGCGCTGACCGGATACTACACACGCGCCATTTCGAAGCGCCTGTTCGAAGGCATCCGCCTGCGGCATGCCAACGGCCTGCTGGCCGAGCAGCTGCGCGCCGCGTTGCAGAAGGTCGAGCTCGATGCCGCGACCGATGCGCTGACGGGACACTGGAACCGCCGGGCGCTCGACGATATCCTGGAGCGGCAGCGTGGCGTGCATGCAGCCTCCGGCATCCCGTTCTCGATCCTCATTCTCGACATCGATTTTTTCAAGCACATCAACGACCGGTTCGGGCACCTGATCGGCGACGACGTGCTGCGGGCGTTCGCGCAAAGGCTGCGCGAATTCGTACGCGCGGGAGACCTGTGCGCACGGTTTGGCGGAGAGGAATTCGTGATCGTCCTGCCTGCGACGAACCTGCTCACGGCACTCGACGTGGCAGAGCGTATCCGGCAGGGTGTCGCGCAGGCGCCGCTGTTGGCCATGCCGAAGGTGCAGGCGACGGTGTCGATCGGCGTTGCGACGATCGCCCATGGACAGACCACCGGCGACCTGCTTTCCAATGCGGACAATGCCGTCTACCTTGCGAAGAAGAGCGGGCGCGACCAGGTGCGTTCGGCGCCGCAAGGGCGCGTGCAGGCGGAACACGTCATGTCCTGAGCCGCCGGCGAGGGGCGTCGCCGGGCGACTGCCCGCACCGGATATCGAAGGCGCCTTCGCCGGCGAGCAGGGACAGCTGCTCGATCAGCGCCCGCATCTTGGGCTGCTGCTGGGTACGCATCGGGAAGTAGAGGAACAGCCCCGACGTCTCCGGTACGAACCGCGTCAGCACCCGCAGCAGCCGTCCTTGCCGCACGTCGTCCACGATTTCCAGGTCGGGCAGGTAGGCGATCCCCAGGCCCTGGCGCGCCCACTCCGCGATCATCTGCGTGTCGTTGGCCGTGAGCTGCGCCTCGGTATCGAGCAGCAGTTCGCCTTCCGGACCGATCAGGCGCCACGGCGGCAGCCGGCTGGACGTGGAGAAGCGATACCGCAGCGTCCGGTGCCGCAGCAGGTCCTGCGGCCGCTCGGGAATCCCGGCCTGTTCGAAGTAAGCAGGCGACGACACGAGCGACCATGCCAGCGGCCGGCCGAGGCGGACCGCCACCATGTCCTGCGCGACCGATTGCCCCAGCCGGATGCCGGCGTCGTAGCCGTCGGCCACCAGGTCGGCCAATCCATCGTCGAGCGACAGGTCGAAGCTGATGTCCGGATAGGCCGCGCGCATGCGCGGCACCAGGAAGCGCGCGACCAGGAAGCCGAAGCTGCGCGGCGCGGTGATGCGCAGGTGGCCGGACGGGCGGCTCTGGTGATGCGACAGTTCGTCGAAGGCGTCGTCGATCTGCTCCACTGCCGGCTTGATCGCGGCCAGCAGGCTGGAGCCGGCCTCGGTCAGGGCGACGTTCCGGGTGGTCCGGACGAACAGCGGCACGCCATGCCGCTTCTCGAGCGTGCGCACTCCCTTGCTGACCGCGGTCGGCGTGACGTTCAGCTTGCGCGCGGCCTGCGTGAAGCTGCGCTCTTCGGCGACGGCCAGGAACAGTCGGATCAGGTCGAGAGAGCTCATGCCATCCATTATGAACCATTGGTTCATAAAGCATGTCCATTCACCCGGTTTTTCTTCATGGTTCCCGGATCTACACTGGGTGCTCAACTTCGGGAGATCGACATGCATACCCTACCGCACGCCATCGCCGGCTACATCGACGCTACCAACGTCGGGGCGCCCACGCGCGTGGCCGCCTGCTTCACCCCTGACGCCACGGTCTTCGACGAAGGCCACTCGTGGCGCGGCCGCGACGAGATCGAAGCCTGGGCCCGGGAAATCGGTACGCGCTACCAGGCCACCATCGAACCGGCCGGCCTGCAGGAAGAGGGCGGCCGGCATACGTTGCGCGCCACCGTCCGCGGCAACTTCCCCGGCAGCCCCATCGCCCTGAACTTCCGCTTCCGACTTCAGTCCGGGAGCATCGCGTCGCTGGAGATCGCGCCATGAACGCCTACCCATTCGCCGGCAGGCACGCCCTCGTCACCGGCGGCACGAAGGGCATGGGGGAAGCCATCGTCCGCCGGCTGGTGCGGGACGGCGCCACGGTGATCGCCACGGCGCGGCACCGGCCGGAGGCGCCGCTGTCCTTGGTCCGCTACCTTCAGGCGGACGTGGGGACGGCCGACGGGGCGGCGTGGGTCGCTGATACCGTGAAGCGCGAGTTCGGCCACCTCGACTTCCTGGTCAACAACGTCGGCGGCTCGTCCGCGCCCGGCGGGGGCGCGCTCGCACTGACCGACGCCATGTGGGACGAGGCGATCCGAACGAACCTGATGTCCGCGGTGCGCCTGGACCGCGCCTTCATCCCGGGCATGCTGGAACGCCGCGCCGGCGCCATCGTCCACATCACCTCGATCCAGCGGCGCCTGCCCCTGTACGAATCGACGGTGGCCTATGCCGCCGCCAAGGCTGCGCTGGCCAACTACGGCAAGTCGCTGGCGAACGAGTTCGGTCCGCACGGTATCCGGGTCAACAGCGTGGCGCCCGGCTTCGTCGAAACCACGGCCGCCCAGGCCTTCGTCAAGCGCATGGCCGCGCATCGCGAAGGCAGCGAAGAGGAGGCGAGGCGGCAGCTGATGGCGTCCCTGGGCGGCATCCCGATCGGCCGGCCGGGCAAGCCGGAGGAGGTCGCGGAGCTGGTGGCCTTCCTGCTGTCGCCGCTCGCGGCCTCGGTCCACGGCGCCGAGTTCGTGATCGACGGCGGTACCACCCCGACCGTCTAGGCCTGCCGCACGCTGGCGCGGCGCTGCGCCTTCCTGCGCGCCACGAACGCCAGCAGGCCGCCCAACCCCAGCAGGGCGAGCGGCTGCGGCTCGGGAATCTCCCTGAGCTGCCCGGTGGCGCCGCTGCACGGGGTATCGTAGCCGTCGCAGCCGGCGCCCTCCATGCCGGCGTCGCTGTTCGCATCGAGCACCGTGAACAGCCGACCCATCGAGGCGATCTCGAAATGGCTATTGGTGTCGTTCGCGTACAGGTAGCCGGTGGCGAAGCCGCGTTCGAACTGCAGCTCGAGCGACAGTTCGCCGTCTCCCCATTTGTCGAGGTATCCGCTGCGCGGCGAATAATCGATGAAGCCGCCGCCGGCGCGGTAGCGCAGCGACAGCAGGCCGGAGTCGGGATACGTCTCGGGTTCGCCCTGCGGGGTGACGGCGAAGCTCAGCGCGCCGCTTTTGACGGCGGCGCGGTCGAGTTCCAGGCGCAGGGAGAACCCGTAGGGTACTTCCTTGTCGAGTGGTTTCCATTCGTAGACGACGCCGGCCTGGCTGGACAGGCAAACGAGGGAAAGGACGGCGGCTGCAAGCACTTGCGGGAATTTCATGACATCTCCTATTGACTGGAGGATACAAGCAAGCCCCGTACCACGTTTTTAAACCATTGATTAGGTTCGGCTTTTCCCGGATGGGCCAAGTGACGCAATGGCTGCTGTAAGGTTTGCCGACACCAGCTCATGCACCCTGCATGGGCATCGGCATAGGTAGCATGTTTTTAACTATTTTTTAATTGTTTCCTCTTAGAATGTGTCCTTTTGAATTCTGGTACACGTCATGGCAACCCAAGGCGAATACGATTATTTCAAGAACATCGGTGCGGACGGCATGCGGCACGCGACACACAAGCCCTGGTCCGACCGGCAGTGCGGCCTGTACCTGATGGAGCTCGGGGCGATGATGGGCCTGATGCCGGAAGGCGGCCGCCTGCTCGACATGGGCTGCGGCACCGGCTGGACCAGCGTGCTGTTCGCCAAGCGCGGCTACGACGTGGTCGGGCAGGACCTGGTGCCGGAGGCGATCGAGGCCGGGCGCAGCCTGAAGGAGCAGCAGGGGATCGGCAACCTCGACTTCGTCGTCGGGGACTACGAGTCGCTCGGCTTCAAGGAAGAGTTCGATATCGTCGTGTTCTTCGACTGCCTGCACCATGCCGTCGACGAAGTCGGCGCGCTCGCCAGCGCCTACCGCGCGCTCAAGCCGGGCGGAATCGTCGTCACCTCCGAACCGGGCTGGGGACACGAGCGCCGTTCGGCGGCCGTGGTCGCCGAGTTCGGCGTGACCGAGCGCGACATGCATCCGGCCAAGATCATCCGCGGCGCGAAAAAAGTGGGCTTCCGCAAGTTCAACGTGGTCCCGCGCGCGTCCTACCTCTACATCTCGCTGTACCGGCGCGACCTGCACGGCGCCGTCGGCCGCCTGCTCCGGATCCCGGGCATGCGCACGCTGGTGGGCCTCGCCACGGTCCTGTTCTCGAAGCACCAGTCGGGCATCGTGGTCCTGCAAAAATAGGGCGCCATCCAGGATGGTCGATCCGGACGTCGTTACCGGTCCTGGCGCCATGGCGGGCTTTGTAATCGCCGCGCGACAAGCGCTGCCTCGCCTTGCTTCTTGACACAACCGTAAAACCGGTTGATCCTGCCGTACGTACATCGTCAACAATTCCCGCTCATCCGGCACTTCTGCTCGCAGCCGTGCCATCGCATCCACTCAGGAGGTGTCTGCCAGAGAACCAACCGTCGCGCGCGTACCGATTCACCCATGCATCCCAGCTTCGTAGTTCATACAAGACTAGACAGGAGACATACGATGAAGAAGGGTAACAACGAGTCGAAGCAATCCGCATCCACCCGCAGGAAGTTCCTGGGCAGCGCCGCCGGCACGGCGCTGGCCGTCCCGATGATCGCCAGTGCGCAGACGCCGAAGCAGATGCGCTTCCAGAGCACCTGGCCCAGCAAGGACATCTTCCACGAGTACGCGCTCGACTTCGCCAGGAAGGTCAACGACATGACCGGCGGCGAACTGAAGATCGAGGTGCTGCCCGCCGGCGCCGTCGTTCCGGCCTTCGGCCTGCTCGATGCCGTCTCCAAGGGCACGCTCGACGGCGGCCATGGCGTGATGGGCTATAACTACGGCAAGCAGAGCGCCATCGCGCTGTGGACCTCGGGGCCGGCCTACGGCATGGACGCCAACATGGTGCTGGCCTGGCACAAGTACGGCGGCGGCAAGGAGCTGCTGGCCGAACTGTACAAGGGCATCGGCGCCAACGTGGTGTCCTTCCTCACCGGCCCGATGCCGACCCAGCCGCTCGGCTGGTTCAAGAAGCCGGTCACCAAGCGCGAAGACCTGAAGGGCCTGAAGTTCCGCACCAACGGCCTGGCGATCGACATGTTCACGGCGATGGGCGCGGCGGTGAACGCGCTGCCGGCCGGCGAGATCGTGCCGGCGATGGACCGCGGCCTGCTCGACGGCGCCGAATTCAACAACGCGAGCTCGGACCGGGTGCTCGGCTTCCCGGACGTCTCCAAGGTCTGCATGCTGCAGAGCTTCCACCAGAGCTCCGAGCAGTTCGAGATCACCTTCAACAAGACCAGGTACGACGCGCTGCCGCCCAAGCTGAAGGCGATCATCGAGAACGCGGTCGAGGCGGCGTCCTCGGATATGTCGTGGAAGGCGGTGGACCGCTATTCGAAGGACTACCGCGAGCTGCAGGCCAGGAATGGCGTCAAGTTCTACAAGACCCCGGACGCGCTGCTGCAGGCGCAGCTGGCGGTGTGGGACGAAGTGGTCGCGAAGAAGGGCGCCGACAATCCGCTGTTCCGCAAGGTCGAAGCTTCGATGCGGGCCTTCGCCGAGCGCGCGGTGAAGTGGGACATGGACACCAACAACCCGCGCCGCATGGCCTACAACCACTACTTCGGCCGCAAGGCGCCGCCGCCCAGGAAGGCGTAAGCGCTTTTGCAGGGTGGCCGGCGGAGCCGGCTACCCTGCAACACCCGCACCTCATCCCCTGGAGGATGGCCATTCGTCGCGACCGGAGCAGCTCCATGCAGAACATCCTGTTTTTCGTCGACCGGGTCAGCAGCTGGGTCGGCCAGGCCTTTTCCTGGCTGATCGTGGCGCTCACCTTCCTCATCAGCTGGGAAGTGTTCGCGCGCTATGCGCTGAACCAGCCCAATCCCTGGGCCTTCGACCTGATGATCATGATGTACGGCGCCGCCTTCATGATGGCCGGCGCCTACACCCTGGCCAAGAACGGCCACGTGCGCGGCGACGTGCTGTACAGCTTCTTCCCGCCGCGGCTGCAGGCCGGCCTGGACCTGCTCCTCTACATCGTCTTCTTCATTCCCGGCGTGGTCGCCCTGGTGTGGGCCGGCACTACCTATGCCGCCGAATCCTTCGCGATCCGCGAACATTCGACGCTCACCGCCAACGGTCCGCCGCTGTATCCCTTCAAGATGGTGATTCCCTTCTCGGGCGTGCTGCTCCTGCTGCAGGGCGTCGTCGAGATCGTGCGCTGCATCGCCTGCCTGCGCATGGGCGCCTGGCCGCCGCGCGAACCGGACGTCGAGGAAGTCGACGTCGACAAGCTCAAGGCGCAGGTGACCACGGAAAGGAGCCCGCGATGAGAAAGGAAATCTGGCTCGGCCTGTCGATCCTGGTGGCGATCGTGATCGGCCTGTTCATCCTGATGCCGGCGCCCGCCGACATGACCAACGGCCACCTGGGCCTCTTGATGCTGGCGCTGGTGGTGGTCGCCATCATGCTCGGCTTCCCGACCGCCTTCACCCTGATGGGCATGGGCGTGCTGTTCGCCTGGTTCGCCTACCACAGCCAGAACCCCGAGCAGGCGGTCCAGCTCACGCTCGACCTGATGGTGCAGCGGACCTACTCGGTGATGGCCAACGACGTCCTGATCTCGATCCCGCTGTTCATCTTCATGGGCTACCTGGTCGAGCGCGCCAACCTGATCGAGCGCCTGTTCAAGAGCCTGCACATCGCGATGGCGCGCATGCCCGGCTCGCTGGCGGTGGCGACCATCGTCACCTGCGCCATCTTCGCCACCGCCACCGGCATCGTCGGCGCGGTCGTCACGCTCATGGGCCTGCTGGCGCTGCCGGCCATGCTCAAGGCGGGTTACAGCACCCAGCTGTCGGCGGGATGCATCACGGCCGGCGGCTGCCTGGGCATCCTGATTCCGCCCTCGGTGCTCCTGATCGTGTACGGCGCGACGGCCGGGGTGTCGGTGGTCCAGCTGTATGCGGGCGCCTTCTTCCCGGGGCTCATGCTGGCCGGGCTGTACGTGGGTTATGTGCTGCTGGTCGCCAAGCTCAACCCGTCGGCCGCGCCGCCGCTGCCGGCGGCGGATCGCATCGTCGCGCTGCCGGCTTTCACGCATGCGATTCCGGACGCCTACAACAAGCGGGCCGTGTCCGGGCTGCTGCGCGCCTGGCGGGGCCAGGGCAAGGCGCACGACGGCGCGCGCGAGCAGCGCCGCACCCTGGCCTCGAACCTGTTCGTCGCCATGCTGCCGGCGCTCGCCTTCGTCGCCG
>DAMCRY010000113.1:0-10294 GCA_032115075.1 Massilia sp. | reverse complement strand
CGAGCTGCCGATCAGTTCCTTGATTTCCTTGGCGGCGGCGGCCGAGCGCTGCGCCAGGTTGCGCACTTCGGAGGCGACGACCGCGAAGCCGCGGCCCTGCTCGCCGGCGCGCGCCGCCTCCACCGCGGCGTTCAGGGCCAGGATATTGGTCTGGAAGGCGATGCCGTCGATGACGCCCGTGATGTCGGCGATCTTCTTCGAGGATGCCGCGATCTCGTCCATGGTGCTGACCACGCGGCCGACCGTGTCGCCGCCGCGGCCGGCGACTTGCGAGGCGGTCTTCGCCAGCGTATTCGCTTCGCGCGCGTTCTCCGCGTTCTGGCGCACGGTCGAGGTCAGTTCTTCCATCGAGGACGCGGTTTCCTCGAGCGAGCCGGCCTGCTGCTCGGTGCGCGAGGACAGTTCCAGGTTGCCGGCCGAGATCTGGTCGGCGGCGTCGACGATGGCGCCCGTGCCTTCGCGAACCTGGCTGACGATGTCGACCAGGTTGGCGTTCATGTCGCGCAGCGCGCCCATCAGCGCGCCGGTTTCGTTGTTGCCGCGAACGGCGATCTGGCTGCTCAGGTCCCCGCGCGCGACGGTCTGCGCCACCGCCACCGCCTCCACCATCGGCGCCGTGATGCGCCGGCCGACCCACCAGGCGAAGCCGATGCCGCCCAGCAGGGCCGCGATGGTCAGGCCGATCTGCAGGCGCATGCCGAATGCGAATTCCTGGTCGACGCGCGTGGCTTCCTCGGCCACCGCCTTGCGCTGGTAATCGACCATCGCGCGCAGGCTGTCGATGTAGGATTGCACACGCGGGACCATTTCCTTGTCCAGGAACTGCCGGACGGCGGCGGCATCGCCGCTGGCCTTCTTCTCCAGGGCGGTCTTGCGGGCGAGGCGATAGGCGTCGCGCTGCTGGTTGACCGCGGCGAACAGGGCGAGCGCCGCCGGGTCGTCGGCGATGCTGGCCTGGATGTCCTTGTGCAGGATGTCCGAGCGCTTGGACGCTACCGCGATGTCATCCAGGAAGAATTTTTCGTCCGCAGGGTCGGACAGCTTGATCGCCGCCAGCGTGCGGGCCGCGTTGACTTCGATGATGGATTGCCATTCCTGCAGCATCGCGGCGCGGTTGAAGGTTTCGCCGCTCAGCTTGCGGGTCAGCGCATCGGCCTTGTTCATCTGGCCGATGGCCAGGCCGACCAGCAGCAGCATGGCGGCGAGAAGGATGCCGAAACCGGCGAACAGCAGCGTACGGAGTTTGAGATTGTCGAGTTTCATGTGGTGCTTTGACGAAAAAATAACGGTATTCCGAAGGCATAATTCGTTTCCTTCGGGAAATTGGTTGATTTTCTCATCTCAGCACCGGGAAGTGCTCGAAGCTTGGTTTTTTCTAAAGAGATTTTTAACGAACCGTGGCGGACAGCCGACAGCGCCGGGTCGTCGCGTCAGGCCTGGCGGGTCCGGACCAGCCGTCCGGTATCGAATCCCCGGGCCGCGAGCCGCGTCAGCAGCGCTTCGTAGGCCGCGGGTTCGACCTGTGGCGTGCGCGCCAGGATCCACAGGTAATCGCGCCCCGGTTCGCTGACGGCGGCCAGCCGGTAATCGGGATCCAGGTCGATCACCCAGTAGTCGCCCCATGCCAGCGGAATGAAGGACAGCGCCGCCGGCGCGAAGCGGACCTTCAGGCGCGGCGAGTCGGGGCCGCCGACCTGGTGCGCGGTGGCTTCGGCGAGCTGGATGCTGCCGTCCGCGCGCCGGCAGCGGTTCTCGACCTTGACGCTGCCGTCCGGCTGCGCCGTATAGGTCGCGGTGGTGAAGCCGTCGCACTTGCGTTCGAAGCGGTTCGGATAGCGGGCGATCTCGTACCAGAGGCCCATGTAGCGGGGCACGTCGAGGGAGGGGATGGTATCGAGCGTGCTGGTGGCGGCCCTGGCGACCGAATAGGCCTTCATGCCGAGCAGGGCCAGGCCGGCCAGTGCGGCGCCCTTGAGCAGTGGCGAGGTGGTGTGCTTGTCCATGCATGACTCCTGTTGTCGGGTTTGCATGGTAGCGCGTACCGTGCGGGCGGGACGCACGGTCGCGCATGGTCATCCGGTCCCGCCGGGACCGGATGGTGCGGCGTTTACCAGCCGAGGTCCTTCAGCAGCGGCAGCGTCAGGTCCTTCGGCGGCGTCAGTTCCAGCGTCAGGTCGGCGTTGATGCTCGGCTCCATCAGCAGGTTCGGGGTCGCCGTCACGTCCCAGTGCGAGACCGAGGAACCACTCACCAGCGGGTTCGGCGTGTACAGCAGCGGACGGCCGGCCGCATCGGCGCCGGCCAGGCGGTTCGGGTCGACCGCCAGCGAAGCGGTCACCGCGCCCGGCTGGGCGCGGGAGCCGTAGGTCCTGGCCTTCGCCACCGCCGCCTTCAGGGCTTCGCCGTCGGCCTGGGTGATGCCGACCGAAGGAATGCGGATCGAGGAATCCGCGCCACCCGGCGTGAAGGCGCCCCCCGCGTTATTCGCCAGCACCACGGCGACCGCGCCGGCGTCCTGCGCATTCTTCACCTTCTGGGTGAAGTTGCAGCCGCCGCGGTTGATGATCGGCACCTTGCCCTTGGCTGCCGCCGCATTCGCGGCGTTGAACGGCGAGCAGCCCGGTCCCGCTTCCCCCGCCTGGGTGGCGATCACGGCCAGCTGGCCGAGCTTTCCGGTGGTGGGGACCGCCGGACCGAAGGCCGACGGGCTGTAGGGCGCGGTCGGGATGGCGCCTGCCGGGCTTTCCGACTTCACCACCGGCAGCGGCGCCAGCATGCCGCGGGCGCCGGCGACCGCGTTCGGGCCGGTCCAGACCAGCTGCATCGGATTGATCGCCGATGCCCGGCGCTCCGCATTGGTCATCTGCAGCCAGGTCTTCCTGGCCGTGTTGTCGTACATGAAGCGTTCCCAGATGCTCGGGAGACCGTACACGCGCACGCCGTTCGAGTTGTTCACGCCCAGCACCGAGAAGCCCAGGCCATGGCCGAGTTCGTGCAGCAAGGTGGCCGCGAAGTCGACCCCGTCGCCTTCGTTGCCGTCGAGGCCGAGGTAGAAGGGGCTGCCGGTCAGGCAACCCGGCTCGCCGAGACGGATGTTGAATTGGGTCTTGATGTCGACGTTGCCGTAGCCGGTGCCGTCGTCCGGATAGCCCTCGGACAGGTTTTCGCCGATCAGTTTGTTGGCAAGCGCCTGCGGGTACACGGTGGTTCCGTAGCCGGGCTCGTTCAGTCCCCAGACGTTCCAGGCGCCGGCGCTGCCCAGGGTGGCGGAAGTTGCGTCGCAGGACAGGACTTCCCAGCCGGCCGAGACCGTGATCTCGACGTCGCTCTGCAGGTGGCGTCCCCAGATCTCGGCGACGTGGCGGTAGACGTTCATGCGTTGCTCGCCGAGCGTGGTGCCCATGTTGCCGCCGACCGGCTTGACCGGGGTCGGGTCGTTGAAACCGATGCCGGCCGGGTCGCGGTTCTGGATCTTGATGGTGGCGGCCTCGGCGGCCAGGCAGGTCAGGGCGCAAGCCGCGGCGATCAGCGAGCGGGAGGCGGTACGCGAGAATGGTTTCTTTTGCATGGTTACTCCGTGACGGCCTGGGTGGAATGGACGTGACCTTTTGCATCGGCGGCGCCGTCGTGCGCCTCGAAGCACTGACGCTCGATGCTGCCGTCGGGCTTGCGCACGGCGACCGACATGGTCAGCATGTCATCGGTCACGCGGAAGCCGCGCAGGCCGCTGCGGTGGGTCTTGCTCAGGATGGTCTGCGGCGCCTGGCGCATGGCGCTCCTGGCGGTGGCGGCCTTGGCCTGCAGCGCCGCGGCTTCGGCGGCGGTCGGGGCGCGCAGCTGGCCGGTCTCGGCGTCCTTGACGACGGTCAGCGCTTGAGCGGTCGATTGGGTGGCTTCCTGGGCCATGGCCGGCTGGGCGAGGCCCAGCAGGGCGATGATGCCGGCGGCGCACAGCAGGCGCTGGCCGGAATGACGGTGTTGGGACATGACGATCTCCTGTTGTCGGGGTGGGCGGAGTGCGGCGCGCTCCGCTTGCGAAATACGGCCGCGGCTCAGCGCTGACGGCGGGCGGCGGCCAGGCCCATCACACCGGCGCCCAGGATCAGCATGGTCGACGGTTCCGGCACCTCCATCACGCGCAGGTTGTCCACGCCGATGTAATTGGACGAATCGGCGTCGCCCATGTACTGGATCGCGAAGCGGGCGCTGCCGAAGCCTTTGACGAGCTTGGCCTGGTACATGACCCAGCCGTCGGTGCCGACAGTGACGATGGAGTCGAGCAGGAAGGCGCTCAGGTCGCTGCTGCCATCGCTGAAGCCGAAGGCGATCTGGTCGCTGAAGCCTTCGGCAAAGGCGCCGCGCACCCGGAACGTGACCTTGGCGGCCAGATCGCTCGAAAACTCGGGGGTGATCAGCCAATTCTCCAGGATACCCCCCTCCGGGGCATTGTTGTAGTTGGCGGCGGCATAGCTGTTGCGCGGGCCGGAAAAGGCGTTGAACTGGGACTGGTCGCCCTGGTACCAGCCCTCGGTGGCGCCGCCCGGCGTGCTGGCATTGTTCAGGATCCAGCCCTTGCTGGCCAGTCCGGCGACATCGGTGAACTCTTCCTTGACCAGGTATCCGGCATGCGCCGATGCCATCATGCCCGACATTGCCAATGCAACTAGTGCTTTCTTCATCATCTGGTGCGCCTCCAAAGTGTTGGACAGTGGGCCCGGATGTGCCCCGGGGCCCGGTATGTCGCGGCCGTATGCATGCGCCGACAGATTGGCTATAGGCATTTAACGTGCCAAGCTTCTATGTCCTTGATTTCGAAAGGAAACATCTAAAGGTCAGATAAATCTGACACTTGAATGTAAGAAAAGCTGACAGAAACGGGACAATTGGTGATTTTTTGTCGCTGAATTGATGCAATTAGGAAAAATATGTAGCAGGCGGGATGGCAGGGTAAATACGCTTCGGCAGAAGCATTCGAACAGTATCTCGTTGCTGATATGAAAATATTTAGCCTGCATAGAGGCAAGCTTGTTCCTATGAGAAATCGTATAAATTTCTTCTCGGCTACACGATTTTTTACTTCATCAAAGCAAGCCAGATGTTATTCGAGAAAGAAAAATTTCCTAGAAAAATCAGTTACTTGGATGTGCTGAAGATGACACGTCGAATTTTTAGTGTCAAGAAAACCGACAGAAAGCCAGGCTGAAAACAACAACGCCACCCGAAGGTGGCGCTCGCGTGAACTGCCGACAAGCGGCGTTCAGATCACCCCTTGCGCCAACATGGCGTCCGCCACTTTGACAAACCCGGCAATGTTCGCCCCGTCCACATAGCTGATGCTGCCGTCGGCGCGCGCGCCATACTTCAGGCAGGCCGCATGGATACCCTGCATGATCTGCAGCAGGCGGGCGTCGACTTCTTCGCTCGGCCAGGACAGGCGCGCCGCGTTCTGGCTCATTTCCAGTCCCGAGGTCGCGACACCGCCGGCGTTGCTGGCTTTGCCGGGAGCGTAGAGCACGCCCGCGTCTTCGAATGCCTTGGCGGCCTCGTTGGTCGAGGGCATGTTGGCGCCCTCGGCCACGCACAGGACGCCATTGCGAATCAGGACCGCGGCATCGTCCGCGTCCAGCTCGTTCTGGGTGGCGCAGGGCAGCGCCACGTCGACCGGGACATGCCACGGGCGCACGCCGGCTTCGAAACGGCTGCCGGTGCGTTCGGCGTAGTCGCTGACGCGGCCATACAGGTGGTTCTTCACTTCCATCAGGACGGCCAGTTTTTCGGGGGTGAAGCCCTCCATGTCGATCACCGTGCCACTCGAGTCGGACACCGTGACGACCGTGGCGCCGAGCGCCATTGCCTTTTCCACCGCATATTGCGCCACGTTGCCCGAGCCGGACACGCTCACCCGCAGGCCGTCGAACGAACGGCCGCGCGTCTTGAGCATTTCCTCTGCAAAGTAGACGGTGCCATACCCGGTCGCCTCAGGCCGCATCAGCGAACCGCCGAAGCTCAGGCCCTTGCCGGTGAAGACGCAGTCGGCGCGGTTGCTCAGCTTTTTCATCATGCCGGCCATGTAGCCGACTTCGCGCCCGCCGACGCCGATGTCGCCGGCAGGCACGTCGGTGTCCGCGCCGACGTGGCGGAACAGCTCGGTAACGAAAGCCTGGCAAAAGCGCATGACCTCGCCCGGGCTCTTGCCCTTGGGATCGAAGTCGGCGCCGCCCTTGCCGCCGCCCATGGGCAAGGTGGTCAGGGCGTTCTTGAAGGTCTGTTCGAAGGCAAGGAATTTCAGGACCGACAGATTGACGGAAGGGTGGAAGCGCAAGCCTCCTTTATAGGGGCCGATGGCCATGCTGTGCTGGATCCGGTAGCCGCGGTTGACCTGGACCTGGCCATGGTCGTCCACCCAGGAGACCCGGAACATCACCACGCGTTCGGGCTCGACCAGGCGGTCGAGCAGCCCTTGCTCGGCATAACGGGGATGGCGTTCGATGAAGGGCCACAGGCTCTCCATGACTTCGGTGACCGCCTGCAGGAATTCGGGCTGGCCGGGATTGCGGTCCGCAATATGCTGTAAATACTGATGCGCAGAAGCGTATTTCATGTGGATCCTAACGATCGGAGAATGTCGGAATGCAGGTGTTCCATCGACGTCGCAGGACGGCGCCGCATGGTAGCGTCAGGTGCGCGCACGGCGTGCCGGCCGGTTTTGCTGGACGGCGGCTGGTCGCGCATCGGCGGGTGTCACCTCGTGGGATCGACATCACCGTATGAAAGGGTGGGTGCTGCCCGGAAGACTGGAACGGCGATCTTGTGGACCGGGCTCCGGTTCTGCTATGCAGGGCGGGCGTGGATGTCCGCGCCCAGGCCAGGGGCCATGTTAGCAGAAGCGAATGCGCGAGGGGGAGAGGCGCGGCGGGCGGAAAAGCAAAAACGCCAACCGGTGAGGGTTGGCGTTTCGTGGAATTCTTGGTGGCCCGGGGCGGAATCGAACCACCGACACAAGGATTTTCAATCCTCTGCTCTACCAACTGAGCTACCAGGCCAAGAGAGGCATGATTATAGCCAGCGATTTTCATCTGCGCAAGCCCTTGTGCAGTCCTTGAGCGGATTGGCGCCCGGAACGCGCGGCACAATGCCCGAGCGCGCTGTTGGCATCTCGCTATAATGTGTTTCATGACTACCACCACCGCCCAGCACCGCAGCGACGTCTGCATCGTCGGCAATGGCGCCATCGCCAAGACTGCCGCCCTCGGTTTCGCCCAGTCGGGGTACAGCGTGACCCTGCTGGTGCCGCCGGCGCGCCCGGCGCCGCAGACGCCCAGCGCCTCGGCGGCGGAAAAGCCGTGGGACGTGCGGGTCTACGCCCTGAACCATACGGCGCACGACCTGCTGGCCGGCCTCAAGGTCTGGGGCGCCCTCGACCTGGCGCGGGTGCAGCCGGTCGATGCGATGGACATCCATGGCGACGGCAAGCAGGGCGGCAACCTCGGTTTCGACGCCTTCGGCGCCCACGTCGGCACCCTGGCCTGGATCGTCGAGGACAGCAACCTGAACGGCGCCCTGGACGCAGCCCTGAAGTTCGCCGCCAACGTGCAGATCGTCTCCGGCTGCGCCGTCGACCTGAGCTGCAGCGAGCTGGGCGCCGGCATCCGGCTGGAAAACGGCGGCAGGATCGCCTGCGAACTGGTGGTCGGCGCCGACGGCCGCGAATCCTGGGTGCGCGGCCAGTGCGACATCGGGGTCGACTACCGCATGTACCACCAGCGCGCCATCGTCACCAATTTCGCCTGCGAGAAGCCGCACCACGGCGTGGCCTACCAGTGGTTCACCTGCGCCGACGGCATCATCGCGCTGCTGCCGCTGCCGGGCAACCGGGTCTCGCTGGTGTGGTCGGCGCCGGAAACACTGGCCGACACCCTGATGAACGAGTCGCTCGGCGAGCTGGCCATCCGCCTGGGCGAGTACGCCGACGACAAGCTCGGCGTCCTGCGCCCGCTGCAGCCGGAAGCCGTCAAGGCGGTGCCGCTGGCGCTGGTGCGCCCGCACTCGCTGGTGGCGCCGCGCGTGGCCCTGGTGGGCGACGCCGCCCACGCCGTGCATCCGCTGGCCGGCCACGGCATGAACCTGGGCTTCGGCGACATCGTCGACCTGCTCGACGTGCTGCGCAACCGGGAAGACCGGCGCGGCATCGCCGACGAGCGGGTGCTGGCGCGCTACGCCCGCAAGCGCAAGGAAGACGTGCTGCTCATGCAATGGGCGACCGACGGGCTCGAACGTTTGTTCGGCGCCAACCTCGAACCGGTACGCGTTGTCCGCAATTTCGGATTAAACTTGCTCGATAAATTGCCTATGGTTAAGCGTCGCCTGATGGCGCACGCGATGGGCAAGTAACCACCAAGGAATACACCATGTTGAAAACCAAGGTCGCCGTCCTGCTGGCGACGGGCCTGCTCGCATCCTGCGTCGGCGCGCAGAACACCGAGGCCACCATCAAGAAGGCCCTCGAGCCGCGCCTGGGCGGCGCCAAGATCGAATCGGTCCGTGAAACGCCCTACGGCGGCCTGTACGAGGTGCGCGTGGCCGGCGACATCCTGTACACCGACAAGAAGGGCGAGTACCTGTTCATCGGCCACGTCTACGACACCAAGACCTCCGCCGACCTGACCCGCGCCCGCATCGACGAGATCAACAAGATCAAGTTCTCGGAACTGCCGCTGGAAATGGCGCTCAAGCAGGTCAAGGGCGACGGCAAGCGCACCATCGCGGTGTTCGAGGACCCGAACTGCGGCTACTGCAAGCGCCTGCGCCAGACCACGCTCGCGGAGCTGGACAACGTCACCATCTACACCTTCATGTACAACATCCTGTCCGAGGATTCCTTCGTGAAGTCGAAGAACATCTGGTGCGCGCCTGACCGCGTGAAGGCCTGGGACGACTGGATGATCAACGGCAAGCTGCCGCCGAGCGCGCCGGCCGCCTGCAAAACGCCGAACGAAGAGGTCGTCGCCCTCGGCCAGAAGCTCAAGATCCAGGGCACCCCGGCGATCTTCTTCACCGACGGCTCGCGCATTCCTGGCGCGGTCGACCTGAAGACGCTGGAAGCCAAGCTGCAGTCACTCAAATAATGGTGGGTGGACGGCTTCGCCGTCCGCGCGTCCCCTACGAAAAACAATAACGAATCCAGTCCTGACAGGGAGCAGTACATGGTCACCTTGAACATCAACGGGCGCGACTTGCAAGTCGACGCCGATCCTTCCACGCCCATCCTCTGGGCGCTGCGCGACAACCTCAACATGACCGGCACCAAGTTCGGCTGCGGCGCGGCCCTGTGCGGCGCCTGCACCGTGCACCTGGACGGCAATCCGATCCGCTCCTGCGTCACGCCGATCTCCAGCGCGCAGGGCATGAAGATCACCACCATCGAGGCGATGGAGAACGACAGCGTCGGCAAGGCTGTGCAGGACGCCTGGGTCAAGCACGACGTGCCGCAATGCGGCTACTGCCAGAGCGGCCAGGTGATGAGCGCCACGGCGCTGCTGCGCACGAATAAACGCCCGAGCGACGCCGACATCGACAACGCGATGAGCGGCAACATCTGCCGCTGCGGCACCTACCAACGGATCCGGGCGGCCATCAAGGATGCCGCCAAGACCCTGGCATAAGGAGCGGACCATGACTTTCGACTGGATCGACCGCGCTGCGGCGAGCCGCAGCGCCGGCAGCGGCATGTCGCGCCGCGGCTTTCTAAAGGCCGGCGCCGCCGCCACCGGCGGCCTGGTGCTCGGCTTCGTCCTGCCTGGCGCCAACCGCTTCGCCCGGGCTGCGGACAGCAAGGTGTATGCGCCGAACGCCTTCCTGCGCATCGCGCCGGACAACAGCGTCACCGTGATCGTCAACCGCCTCGAGTTCGGCCAGGGCGTGCACACCTCGCTGCCGATGCTGATCGCCGAGGAGCTCGACGCCGACTGGTCGCAGATGCGCGGCGAGCTGGCGCCGGCCGGCGACGTCTATAAAGACCCGGCCTTCGGCATGCAGATCACCGGCGGCTCGGGCAGCATCGCGCACGGCTTCACCCAGTACCGCGAGATCGGCGCGCGCGCCCGCGCCATGCTGGTGGCCGCGGCCGCCGAGCAATGGACGGTGGCGCCGGCCCAGTGCACGACCTCGAAAGGCGTGGTGCTGGGCCCGGCCGGCCAGAAGGCCAGCTACGGTTCGCTGGCCGATGCCGCGATGAAGCAGCCGGTGCCGGGCGCCGTCGTGCTGAAGGAGCCGAAGGCCTTCCGCTACATCGGCA
>DAMCRY010000112.1:0-10396 GCA_032115075.1 Massilia sp. | reverse complement strand
GGCCGGCGCCGACGATGACCTCGATGCCGGCCGCCTTGAGTTCCTTGATGCCGGCGCGCGCATCCTCCTTGGTCGCGTAGGTGCGCTGGGCAATGTCGATGCCGAAGGTCGCGGCGAAGTCGGCCAGTTCGCGCAGCGGCTCCTGGTAGGTGACCACGCCGATGCGGTGCGAGACGCGGCGCGCGCGCGCCAGCGCCTGCATCACGTCGAAGCCGCTGGCCTTGGCCACCACCACCGGCACCGAGATGCGGCCCTTGAGGTAGGCGGCGTTCGAGCCGGCCGCGATCACCACGTCGCAGCGCTCGGTGGCGAGGCGCTCGCGCAGGGTGCGCGCGGCTTCGTCGAAGCCGAGGTGCAGCGGTTCGATCGCCGCCAGGTGGTCGTATTCGACGGTGATGTCGCGGAACAGGTCGGACAGGCGCGACACCGAGACGGTCCAGATGACCGGCTTGTCGCCGTCGGCGGGGCTGCCGGCGTGGTTGCGGACTGGGCTACGTGCGGAATAGGGCATGCCGGCAAGTGTAGCCGATTCGCCGCCCGCTGTTTCAGGCTGAAACGCCGGTGTGAAACGCCGCCCTGTCAGTTCCGCGTAAGCGAGCGTAAGAATGCGGTAAGGGCAGGCCCGTAGGATGGACCGCAGCCTGAAGCAAAAGGCATCATAAATACAGGAGACACAAGTGGAACAAGACGTCGTACAGCGGGTCAAGGCTGACCCGAACTATCGCAAGCTGGTCGCGAAGCGCTCGCGCTTCGGCTGGATTCTCACCTGGAGCATGATGGTCGTGTATTACGGCTTCACCCTGCTCTGCGCCTTCGACAAGGAATTCATGGGCAGCCGCATCGGCGATGGCGTCATGACCTGGGGCATCCCCCTCGGCCTGTTCGTCATCCTGTTCACGGTCGTCGTCACCGCGATCTACGTGCGCCGCGCCAACGGCGAATACGACGAGCTGACCGACGCCATCAAGGCCAACGTGGCCGCACACAAGAAGGCGGCAGCATGAAGAACATCGCCCGCTCCCTCCTCGCGCCGGCGCTGCTGGCCGCAAGCGGCCTGGCCATGGCCGCGCCCGACCTCGGCCAGGCCACCAAGCAGGCCACCAACTGGACCGCGATCACCATGTTCGCGGTGTTCGTGGTGCTGACCCTGTTCATCACCAAGTGGGCGGCCGCCAAGACCCGCTCGGCCTCGGACTTCTACACCGCCGGCGGCGGCATCACCGGCTTCCAGAACGGCCTGGCGATCGCGGGCGACTTCATGTCGGCCGCGTCCTTCCTCGGCATTTCGGCCGCCGTGTTCCTCGACGGCTTCGACGGCCTGATCTACGCGATCGGCTTCCTGGTCGGCTGGCCGGTCATCACCTTCCTGATGGCCGAGCGCCTGCGCAACCTGGGCCGCTTCACCTTCGCCGACGTCGCCGCCTACCGCTTCCACCAGAAACCGATCCGCGTGTTCGCGGCATCGGGCACCCTGGTGGTGGTGGCCTTCTACCTGATCGCGCAGATGGTCGGCGCCGGCCAGCTGATCAAGCTGCTGTTCGGCCTGGAGTACTGGATCGCCGTGGTCATCGTCGGCGTCCTGATGATGGTCTACGTGCTGTTCGGCGGCATGACCGCCACCACCTGGGTGCAGATCATCAAGGCCGTCATGCTGCTGTCGGGCGCGTCCTTCATGGCCTTCGCAGTGCTGGCCCAGTACAACTTCAGCCCCGAGCAGCTGTTCGCCACCGCCACCGAGGTGCATGCCAAGGGCGATTCGATCATGGGTCCGGGCGGCTTCCTGAAGGATCCGATCTCGGCGGTGTCCTTCGGCATGGCGCTGATGTTCGGCACCGCCGGCCTGCCGCACATCCTGATGCGCTTCTTCACCGTCCCGAGCGCGAAAGAGGCGCGCAAGTCGGTGCTGTGGGCCACCACCTGGATCGGCTACTTCTACATCCTGACCTTCATCATCGGCTTCGGCGCCATCGTCCTGGTCGGCACCAACGCCTCCTTCAAGGACGCGGCCGGCAAGCTGCTGGGCGGCAACAACATGGCGGCGGTGCACCTGGCCCAGGCCGTGGGCGGCGACATCTTCCTCGGCTTCATGTCGGCGGTGGCCTTCGCGACCATCCTGGCGGTGGTGGCCGGGCTGACCCTGTCGGGCGCCTCGGCCGTGTCGCACGACCTGTACGCCACCGTCTTCAAGAAGGGCAAGGCCAACAGCGCCGACGAACTAAAGGTCTCGAAGATCACCACCATCGCCCTCGGCGTCATCGCGGTGCTGCTCGGGATCGCCTTCGAAAAGCAGAACGTCGCCTTCATGGTGTCGCTGGCCTTCGCGATCGCGGCCTCGGCCAACTTCCCGGTGCTGTTCATGTCGGTGCTGTGGAGTAAGTGCACGACCCGCGGCGCCACCGTGGGCGGCTTCCTGGGCCTGGCCACCGCGGTCGTGCTGACCCTGGTGTCGAAGTCGGTGTGGGTCGACGTGCTGGGCAACGCCGAGGCGATCTTCCCCTACACCTCGCCGGCGATCTTCTCGATGGCCGTGGGTTTCTTCGGCATCTGGTTCTTCTCGGTCACCGACAGGAGCCCGCGCGCCGCGATCGACAAGGCCGGCTTCGAGGCGCAGGAGGTGCGCTCCGAGACGGGCATCGGCGCCGCGGCGGCATCGGCCCACTGAGTTCGGCCTCCTTCGCTGCCGCCTGATCCGCGCGACAGCATCTCCTGAAAGCCAGCCATGGTCGAGAGCCATGGCTGGCTTTTTTCATACGGGCATTGTTCGGCCCCGTACGGGTGCGCGCACACTGTTTCATGTTTCAAAAATGTTGCGAAGTGAAACATGTGTGAAACGCGGGCGTTCCTGTGCGGGTCAGGGCGACGCGCTATACTCTTGCAAGTCATTGAAAACAAAGGGCGGGCCATTTCCTGTCGGGGTGGCACGCCGTTTGCATAGATTGGTGCGACATTCTCACCGCACCAATGAAAGGACAAGCATGAGCCAACTCTCCGCCGGCGCCGCCTTCCGCAAGGCCGTCCAGGAAGAATCCCCGCTGCAGGTCGTGGGCGCCATCAACGCCAACCACGCCCTGCTGGCCAAGCGCGCCGGTTTCAAGGCGATCTACCTGTCGGGCGGCGGCGTGGCCGCCGGTTCCCTGGGCCTGCCGGACCTCGGCATCTCGGGCCTGGAAGACGTCCTGGTCGACGTGCGCCGCATCACCGACGTGTGCGACCTGCCGTTGCTGGTCGACGTCGACACCGGCTTCGGCGCCTCGGCCTTCAACGTGGCGCGCACCGTGCGCTCGCTCATCAAGGCCGGCGCCGCCGCCTGCCACATCGAGGACCAGGTCGGCGCCAAGCGTTGCGGCCACCGTCCGGGCAAGGAAATCGTCGGCAAGGACGAGATGGTCGACCGTGTGAAGGCCGCCGCCGACGCCCGCACGGATGAGAACTTCGTCATCATGGCGCGCACCGACGCGCTGGCCGTGGAAGGGCTGGACGCCGCCATCGAGCGCGCCGTCGCCTGCGTGGAAGCGGGCGCGGACATGATCTTCCCGGAAGCGATGACGAGCCTGGAGATGTATAAACAGTTCGCCGATGCCGTCAAGGTGCCGGTGCTGGCCAACATCACCGAGTTCGGTTCGACCCCGCTGTTCACGGTCGAGGAGCTGAAGAGCGCCCACGTCGGCCTGGTGCTGTACCCGCTGTCGGCCTTCCGCGCCATGAACAAGGCGGCCGAGAACGTGTACACCGCGATCCGCCGCGACGGCACCCAGCAGGCCGTGCTCGACACCATGCAGACCCGCGCCGAACTCTACGACCGCATCGACTATCACAGCTATGAGCAGAAGCTCGACGCGCTGTTCGCCCAGAAAAAAGCCAAATAAGGAGACCGAGAAGATGAGCACCCAGAACAACGAGACCCCTACCTTCAAGCCGAAGAAATCGGTGGCCCTGTCCGGCGTCGCCGCCGGCAACACCGCGCTGTGCTCGGTGGGCAAGTCGGGCAACGACCTGCACTACCGCGGCTACGACATCCTGGACGTGGCGACCACCTGCGAATTCGAAGAGATCGCCTACCTGCTGGTGCACGGCAAGCTGCCCACCGTGGCCGAACTGAAGGGCTACAAGGCCAAGCTGAAATCGCTGCGCGGCCTGCCGCAGGCCGTCAAGAGCGCGCTGGAAGCGCTGCCGGCCGGCGCCCACCCGATGGACGTGATGCGCACCGGCGTGTCGGTGCTGGGCTGCGTGCTGCCGGAGAAGGACGACCACAACCTGGCCGGCGCGCGCGACATCGCCGACCGCCTGATGGCCTCCTTCGGCTCGATGCTGCTGTACTGGTACCACTTCAGCCACAACGGCAAGCGCATCGAGGTCGAGACCGACGACGAGTCGATCGGCGGCCACTTCCTGCACCTGCTGCACGGCGAGAAGCCGCGCGAATCGTGGGTGCGCGCGATGCACACCTCGCTGATCCTGTACGCCGAACACGAGTTCAACGCCTCGACCTTCACCTCGCGCGTGATCGCCGGCACCGGTTCCGACATCCACTCGGCCATCACCGGCGCGATCGGCGCGCTGCGCGGTCCGAAGCACGGCGGCGCCAACGAAGTCGCGCTCGACATCCAGAAGCGTTATGAAAACGCCGACGAGGCCGAAGCCGACATCCGCAACCGCGTGGCCAACAAGGAAGTCGTGATCGGCTTCGGCCACCCGGTCTACACCATCAGCGACCCGCGCAACGTGGTGATCAAGGAAGTGGCGCGTTCGCTGTCGCAGGAAGCCGGTTCGATGAAGATGTTCGACATCGCCGAGCGCCTGGAATCGGTGATGTGGGAAGTCAAGAAGATGTTCCCGAACCTGGACTGGTTCTCGGCCGTGTCCTACCACATGATGGGCGTGCCGACCGCCATGTTCACGCCGCTGTTCGTGATCTCGCGCACCTCCGGCTGGTCCGCGCACATCATCGAGCAGCGCATCGACAACAAGATCATCCGTCCGAGCGCGAACTACGTCGGTCCGGAGGATCTGCAGTTCGTGCCGATCGCCGACCGGAAGTAAGGCAGAAGCAAAGCCGGTGCAAGTAAGCGCGCATGTTGCGAGCGTACCTGCGGCCCGCACCTTAGGCACGTCGTCCCCGCGAAGGCGGGGACCCAATTTTGTTCGCAGGCCACACACGCAAACTTGGATTCCCGCCTTCGCGGGAATGACGGTTCAAGGGTCAACACTTAGGATTCCTGAATCATGAACACCAACCACCGCAAACCCCTCCCTGGCACCTCGCTGGACTACTTCGACACGCGCGCCGCGGTCGATGCGATCCAGCCCGGCGCCTACGACACGCTGCCCTACACCTCGCGCGTGCTGGCCGAGAACCTGGTCCGCCGCTGCGACCCGGCCAGCATGACCGATTCCCTGAAACAGATCATCGAGCGCAAGCGCGACCTGGATTTCCCCTGGTTCCCGGCGCGCGTGGTCTGCCACGACATCCTGGGCCAGACCGCCCTGGTCGACCTGGCCGGCCTGCGCGACGCCATCGCGGCCCAGGGTGGCGACCCGGCGCTCGTGAACCCGGTGGTCCCGACCCAGCTGGTGGTCGACCACTCGCTGGCCGTCGAGTGCGGCGGCTTCGATCCGGACGCCTTCGCCAAGAACCGCGCCATCGAGGACCGCCGCAACGAAGACCGCTTCCACTTCATCGAGTGGACCAAGAAGGCCTTCCAGAACGTCGACGTGATCCCGCCGGGCAACGGCATCCTGCACCAGATCAACCTCGAGCGCATGTCGCCGGTGATCCAGAGCGAGAAGGGCGTGGCCTACCCGGATACCCTGGTCGGCACCGACTCGCACACCCCGATGGTCGACGCCCTCGGCGTGATCGCGATCGGCGTGGGCGGCCTGGAAGCCGAAAGCGTGATGCTCGGCCGCGCCTCGTACATGCGCCTGCCGGACATCGTCGGCGTCGAGCTGACCGGCAAGCCGGGCCCCGGCATCACCGCCACCGACATCGTGCTGGCGCTGACCGAGTTCCTGCGCAAGTCGAAGGTGGTCTCCGCCTACCTCGAGTTCTATGGCGAAGGCGCCTCCGCGCTGACCCTGGGCGACCGCGCCACGATCTCGAACATGGCCCCGGAATTCGGCGCCACCGCCGCGATGTTCTACATCGACGAGCAGACCATCAAGTACCTGCGCCTGACCGGCCGCGAGGAAGAGACCGTGCAACTGGTCGAGGCCTATGCGAAGGAAGCCGGCCTGTGGGCCGACAGCCTGAAAACCGCCCAGTACGAGCGCGTGCTGTCGTTCGACCTCTCGACCGTGGTGCGCAACATCGCCGGCCCGTCGAACCCGCACAAGCGCGTGCCGACCTCGGAGCTGGCTGAACGCGGCATCGCCGGCAAGGTCGAAAACGAGGCCGGCCTGATGCCGGACGGCGCCGTCATCATCGCGGCCATCACCAGCTGCACCAACACCAACAATCCGCGCAACATGATCGCGGCCGGCCTGATCGCGCGTAACGCCAACCGCGCGGGCCTGGTGCGCAAGCCCTGGGTCAAGAGTTCGCTCGCGCCCGGGTCCAAGGCGGTGGCGCTGTACCTGGAAGAAGCGGGCCTGATGCCGGAACTGGAAAAGCTGGGCTTTGGCGTGGTCGCCTTCGCCTGCACCACCTGCAACGGCATGAGCGGCGCGCTCGATCCGACCATCCAGCAGGAAATCATCGAGCGCGACCTGTACGCGACCGCCGTCCTGTCGGGCAACCGCAACTTCGACGGCCGCATCCACCCCTACGCCAAGCAGGCCTTCCTGGCCTCGCCGGCGCTGGTGGTGGCCTATGCGATCGCCGGCACCATCCGCTTCGACATCGAGAAGGACGTGCTGGGCGCGGATGCCGATGGCAGGGAAATCCGCCTGGCCGATCTGTGGCCGTCGGACGAAGAGATCGACGCGGTCGTTTCGAGCGCCGTCAAGCCGGAGCAGTTCCGCAAGGTCTACACGCCGATGTTCGCGCGTGTCGTCGACGATGGCGAGAAGGTGAGCCCGCTGTACGACTGGCGCCCGCAGAGCACCTATATCCGCCGTCCGCCGTACTGGGAAGGCGCGCTGGCCGGCGAACGTACCCTGGCGGGCATGCGTCCGCTGGCGGTCCTGGGCGACAACATCACCACCGACCACCTGTCGCCGTCGAATGCGATCCTGCTGGACTCGGCCGCCGGCGAATACCTGGCGAAGATGGGCCTGCCGGAGGAAGACTTCAACTCGTATGCGACGCACCGTGGCGACCACCTGACGGCGCAGCGCGCGACCTTCGCGAACCCGACCCTCAAGAACGAGATGGTGCGCGATGCCATGGGCAACGTGAAGGCAGGTTCGCTGGCGCGTATCGAACCGGAAGGAACCGTGACCCGCATGTGGGAAGCGATCGAAACCTATATGGAGCGCAAGCAGCCGCTGATCGTGATCGCCGGCGCCGACTATGGCCAGGGCTCCTCGCGCGACTGGGCGGCCAAGGGCGTGCGCCTGGCGGGCGTGGAAGCCATCGTGGCCGAAGGCTTCGAGCGCATCCACCGCACCAACCTGGTCGGCATGGGCGTGCTGCCGCTCGAGTTCAAGCCGGGCGTGAACCGCCTGACCCTGAACATCGACGGCACCGAGACCTTCGACGTGATCGGCGAGCGCACGCCGCGCACCGACCTGACGCTCGTCATTCATCGCAAGAACGGCGAGCGTGTCGAGGTGCCGGTGACCTGCAGGCTCGATACCGCCGAGGAAGTGGCGATCTACGAAGCGGGCGGGGTGCTGCAGCGCTTCGCGCAGGATTTCCTGGAGTCGTCGGCGCCCAAAGTCGCGGCGTAAGCGGAACCTGGCGCCATTTTTGACGCGCCTCATGCACGTCGTCCCCGCGCAGGCGAGGACCCAGTTTCTGTTTGCGTATTCGTTACGTAAACAAAATTGGGCTCCCGCCTGCGCGGGAGCGACGTTCGTTGGCCAACAATGAAACGGACTGACGCAATATGCCACATACCCCCCAACTCAAGATCCCCGCCACCTACATGCGCGGCGGCACCAGCAAGGGCGTGTTCTTCCGCCTGCAGGACCTCCCCGAAGCCGCGCGCGCGCCCGGCCCGGCGCGCGACGCCCTCCTGCTGCGCGTGATCGGCAGCCCCGACCCCTATGCCAAGCAGATCGACGGCATGGGCGGCGCCACCTCGAGCACCAGCAAGACCGTCATCGTCGCGAAAAGCGACAGGCCGGACCACGACGTCGACTACCTGTTCGGCCAGGTCTCGATCGACAAGCCCTTCGTGGACTGGAGCGGCAACTGCGGCAACCTGTCCTCGGCGGTCGGCTCCTTCGCCATCGCCAGCGGCCTGGTGGACCCGGAGCGCGTGCCGCAAAACGGCATGGCGACCGTACGTATCTGGCAGGCGAATATCGGCAAGACCATCGTCGCCCACGTCCCGGTCACCGACGGCGAAGTGCAGGAAACCGGCGACTTCGAACTCGACGGCGTGACCTTCCCGGCGGCCGAGGTGCAGCTCGAGTTCCTCGACCCGGCGGCGGAAGAGGAGGGCGCCGCCGGCGCGATGTTCCCGACCGGGAACCTGGTCGACGAGCTGGAGGTCCCCGGCGTCGGCCGGCTCCAGGCCACCATGATCAACGCCGGCATCCCGACCATCTTCGTCAACGCCGAAGCGATCGGCTACGACGGCACCGAACTGCAGGACGCCATCAACGGCGACCCGCGCGCGCTGGCCATGTTCGAGACCATCCGCGCCCACGGCGCGGTGCGCATGGGCCTGATCTCCAGCATCGAGGAGGCGGGCAAGCGCCAGCACACGCCCAAGGTGGCCTTCGTCGCGAAACCGGCCAACTACGTCGCCTCCAGCGGCAAGCAGGTGAACAGCGGCGACATCGACCTCCTGGTGCGCGCGCTCTCGATGGGCAAGCTGCACCACGCGATGATGGGCACGGCCGCGGTGGCGATCGGCACCGCAGCCGCGATTCCCGGCACCCTGGTCAACCTGGCGGCCGGCGGTGGCGAACGGACCGCCGTCCGTTTCGGCCACCCGTCCGGCACCTTGCGCGTGGGCGCCGAAGCCCTGCAGGTCGACGGCGAATGGCGCGTGGCGAAAGCCATCATGAGCCGCAGTGCCCGCGTGCTGATGGAAGGCTGGGTGCGCGTGCCCGGAAATTGCTTCTGAAACAATAAGATGGATTTGATGGGCCGCAACAACACGGCCCATTGCCTGTGCTTGTTAGTTTTGGAACATCAGTGGTTTGTGGTTTATGATTTCTAAATGGCAAGTTAGCCGCGAGAAAATCAAGAATCACATGGACCGACACTCCAGCGAGCTGCCGCTCGCAGCCGGGATCACCCCATCGAGCGGCCAGCCGCTCGACGCGCGCGACCTCGAACACGAAATGCTGCGCATCGCCCTGCGCGAGCAGCGCGCCATCCTCGAGAATGCGCCGGTCGGCATCGTCTTCACCCTGCCGGGGCAGTTCAAGTCCTGCAATCCGCGCATCTGCGAGATGCTCGACTATTCCTATGCGGAGATCAGCCGCCTGCATCCGGCCGAGGTCTTCGGTTCGCCCGAGGCCTACCATGCGCTGACGGCGGAAGCCTACCCGGTACTGGCGGCGGGCGGCCTGTTCGAAAAGGGCGAGCACCCGTTCCGGCGCCGCGACGGCTCCATCATCTGGGCCCGCCTGCGCGCCCGCGCGGTCGATCCGCATGCGCGCGAGGCCGGCACCATCTGGATCGTCGAGGACGTGACCGAGGTGCGCCAGACCTTGTTCGAGGTGCAGGCGATCATGAACAATGCCACGATCGGCATCATGGTCACGCGCAACCGCATCATCCAGCGCTACAACCCGGCCTTCGCCACGATGTTCGGCTACCGCGACGGCGAGGCGCTGGGGCGCTCGACCCGCATCGTCTACCCGAGCGAGCAGGCCTGGCGCGACTTCGGCGCGACCGCCTACCCGCAGCTGGCGCGCGGCGAATCCTACCGCGTCGAGACCGAGTTCGTGCGCAAGGACGGTTCGCGCATCTGGGGCCAGCTGAACGGCTACCTGTTCAATCCCGAGGATCCGGCGCTGGGAACGATCTGGATGTTCGAAGACCGCACCCGCGAGCGGGCCGACGAGATCCAACTGCGCAATGCGCTGATGGAGAACCGCGCCATCCTCGACAATGCGGTGCTGGGCATCGCGGTGGTCGAGAACGGCCTGACCCTGCACTGCAACAGCAAGATGGAAGAGCTGTTCGGCAGCCCGCCCGGCGGCATGGACGGCACCCCGGTGCGCCTGCTGTATCCGGACGACGCGGGCTTCGCGGCCGCGCGCGCGGACACCGCGCGCGCCTTCGAGGCCGGGCAGGTGCACAGCGCCGAGTACCGGATGGCGCGCCGCGACG
>DAMCRY010000111.1:9653-10436 GCA_032115075.1 Massilia sp. | reverse complement strand
GGCGCTGGTCAAGCCGGGCACGCTGGCGCAGCGCCTCGACATCGCCGCCGCGCCGCGCGAGCTGCGGCCGCTGATCGACGCTTTCAATGCCATGCTGGGCCGCCTGCAGGAAGGCTATGCGCGCCTGTCCGGCTTTTCCGCCGACCTGGCGCACGAGTTCCGCACGCCGGTGGCGAACATGATCGGCCAGAGCCAGGTCATGCTCGCGCAAGGCCGTGGCCGGGAAGAGTACGAGGCCCTGATCGCCTCCAACATCGAAGAGCTGGAGCGGCTGGCGCGCGCCGGGCAGGACGAGGTCGTGCTGGCGCGCCAGCCAATCGTGGCGCTGGACGAGCTGGAGCGGGTGGCGAGCTTCTTCGAAGGCATGGCCGAGGAGCGCGGCCTGCGCCTGCAGTGCGGCGGGGAGGGGCGCTTCAGCGCCGATCCGTCGCTGCTGCGCCGGGCGCTGGCCAACCTGGTCTCGAACGCGGTGCGCCATGCGGACACGGGCAGCACCGTCGTGCTGCATGCGCGGCAGGACGAGGGCATGGTGGCGCTCAGCGTGCGGAACGTCGGCGCGCCGATCCCGGCGGAGCACCTGGACCACCTGTTCGAACGCTTCTACCGGGTCGACACCGCCCGCAGCGATGCGGATGGATCGACCGGACTGGGGCTGTCCATCGTCAGCGCCATCATGAACTTGCATGGCGGCAAAGCGACCGTGGAGTCCCATGGACCGGAAACCCGTTTCACGCTCGCCTTTCCCACAGGATGAGGCGGCTTGTGGCGGCGTGACGCGCTGTT
>DAMCRY010000111.1:5639-9643 GCA_032115075.1 Massilia sp. | reverse complement strand
CGCGCCAGGCCGTCTCCCTGCCGGGCGGGCGAGGGCGCTAGCGTGCGCCCGAGCCGGCTGGTGTAATCTGAAGTTTCTCTCTGCAGCGGAGTCAACCATGCTATTCAAACGCAGTCCGAACGGGATCGACCTCCCGTATCCGTCCGAGATCACCCCGCGCGCGGTCTACGAGGGCCGGCGCGACTTCCTGGCCCGCATCGCGGCCACGGCCGTGGTCGGCAGCGGCGTCTGGGAGATGGCCAACCGCGAAGCCTTCGCGCAAGCCGCCGGCCAGCGCCTGGCCGCCGCCCGCAACGCCGCCCTGTCCACCGGGGAAAAGCAGACGGCGTTCAAGGATGCCAGCTCCTACAACAATTTCTATGAATTCGGCACCGACAAGGGCGATCCGGCCGAGAACGCACACACGCTGCGCACCCGGCCCTGGACCGTCACCATCGACGGCGAGGTGAAGAAGCCCGTCACGCTCGACATCGACCGCATCCTGAAGCTCGCGCCGCTGGAAGAGCGCGTCTATCGCCTGCGCTGCGTGGAGGGCTGGTCGATGGTGATTCCCTGGGTCGGCTATTCGCTGTCCAACATCCTGAAGCAGGTCGAGCCGACCGGCAATGCGAAATACGTCGAGTTCACCACGCTGGCGGACCGCCGCCAGATGCCCGGCCTGCGCAGCCCGGTGCTCGACTGGCCCTATGTGGAGGGCCTGCGCATGGACGAGGCCATGTACCCGCTCGCGCTGCTGGGCCTGGGCATGTACGGGCAGGTGCTGCCGAACCAGAACGGCGCGCCGGTGCGCCTGATCGTGCCATGGAAGTACGGCTTCAAGTCGGCCAAGTCGATCGTGCGCATCCGCCTGACGAGCCGCCAGCCGCGCACGGCCTGGAACGACTCCGCGCCCGACGAATACGGCTTCTACTCGAACGTGAACCCGAACGTCGACCATCCGCGCTGGTCGCAGGCCACCGAGCGCCGCATCGGCGAGGACGGCTTCTTCCAGCGCAAGCGCAAGACCCTCATGTTCAACGGGTACGACCAGGTCGCCTCGTTGTACAGCGGCATGGACCTGAAGAAGTTCTTCTAGAGGGAGGGAACAGCGTGGCGTTCAACCCTTCCACCCGGCAGCTCAAGGCCGTCAAGGCGCTGGTGTTCGCGCTGGCGCTGCTGCCATTCCTGCGCATGGCCTGGCTGGTGTTCCGGGGCGTGCCGGTCGAGCCGCTCGAATTCCTCACGCGCGGCACCGGCGACTGGACCCTGTACTTCCTGTGCATCACCCTGGCGGTGACGCCGCTGCGCCGCCTCACCGGCTGGAACTGGGTGGTCAAGCTGCGCCGCATGCTCGGCCTGTACGCCTTTTTCTACGCGCTGCTGCACTTCGTGACCTTCTTCTGGTTCGATCACTTCTTCGATGTCGCGGAAATGCTGAAGGATGTCGTGAAACGGCCCTTCATCACGGTCGGCTTCATCGCCTTCGTCCTCCTGGCTCCGCTGGCGGCGACCAGCACCAATGCGATGGTGAGGAGGCTCGGCGGCAAGCGCTGGCAGTGGTTGCATCGGCTGATCTACCTGATCGCGCCGCTGGGCATCCTGCATTTCTGGTGGATGAAGGCGGGCAAGAACGACTTCCAGGAGCCGATCGTCTTCGGCCTCGTCGTCGCGGCGCTGCTGGGCCTGCGCGTCTACTGGAGCGCCGCCAGGAAAGCGAAGGCGCAGGCGGCACAAGCCTCGTAAAACGCGCTACCCTGCGGTTTTGGGGAGGGTTTACGCATGCAAGCACGCATCACCGTGATCACGCTCGCCGTCGACGACCTCGAGCGTGCGCTGCGCTTCTACCGGGACGGGCTCGGGCTGCCGACGCAGGGCATCGTCGGCCGGGAATTCGCGCATGGCGCCGTCGCCTTCTTCGACCTGCAGGCGGGGCTGAAGCTGGCGCTCTGGCCGCGCGCCAGCCTGGCCCACGATGCCGGCCTGCCGCCCGGGCGTCCGAATTCCGCCGACACCTCGCTCGGGCATAACGTGGGTTCGAAAGAGGAGGTCGATGCCGTCATGGCGCAGGCACAACGGGCCGGGGCGCGGATCGTGAAGCCGGCCAACGGTACCTTCTGGGACGGTTATGCCGGCTATTTCACTGACCCCGACGGCCACCTGTGGGAAGTCGTCTGGAATCCGCAATTGCTGCCGGCAGGGTAAAAAGAAAACCGCCGCGGCAGCGTCGGCTGCGGCGGCTGCGGCGGCGGCTTGGTGAAGCCGGTGAAGCGCTGGCGGATTACTTCAGCATCGATTCCAGCGCGAACAGGTCGGCCGGGTTTTCGCGCTGGCGGATCACGTGGACCTGGTCGCCGTCGACGATGACTTCGGCCGCGCGGCCGCGCGTGTTGTAGTTCGAGGCCATGGTCATGCCATAGGCGCCGGCGGTCATGATCGCCAGCAGGTCGCCCGCCTCGACGGCCAGGTCGCGCTCGCGCGCCAGCCAGTCGCCCGACTCGCACACCGGACCCACCACGTCGTAGGTCAGCTGCTCGCCCGCGCGCGGCGCCACGGCCTGCACGCCCATCCAGGCCTGGTACAGGGTCGGGCGCATCAGGTCGTTCATGGCCGCGTCGACGATGGCGAAGTTCTTTTCCACGCCCGGCTTGATGAACTCGATTTTCGTGAGCAGCACGCCGGTGTCGGCCACGATCGAGCGGCCCGGCTCGAAGATCACCTTGATCGGGGCGCCGCCGTGCTTCTCGGCGCGCCAGGCGTCGATGCGGGCGAACAGGCGGGCCAGGTAGTCGCCCACCGGGACCGGCGGCTGGTCGCCTTCGGCGCCGTAGTTCACGCCCAGGCCACCGCCGATGTCGAGGTGGTGCAGCACGATGCCTTCGCTGCCCAGTGCGTCGATCAGCTCGATCAGCTTGTCCAGCGCTTCCAGCAGCGGCGCGTCGTCCAGCAGCTGCGAGCCGATGTGGCAGTCGATGCCGACCACGTCCAGGTGCGGCAGGCTGGCCGCGGTACGGTAGGTGTCGAGCGCATCGTCGAAGGCCACGCCGAACTTGTTCGCCTTCAGGCCGGTGGCGATGTAGGGGTGGGTCTTGGCGTCCACGTTCGGGTTCACGCGCAGCGACACCGGCGCGCGCTTGCCCATGCTGCCGGCCACTTCGTTGAGGCGGTGCAGTTCGGGGATCGACTCGACGTTGAAGCACAGGATATTCTTTTCCAGCGCGAGTTTCATTTCCTCGACGGTCTTGCCGACGCCCGAGAAGATGGTCTTGCGCGGGTCGCCGCCGGCCGCGATCACGCGCAGCAGTTCGCCGCCCGAGACGATGTCGAAGCCCGCGCCTTCGCGGTTCAGGAGGTCGAGGATGGCGAGATTCGAGTTGGCCTTCATCGCGTAGCACACCAGTGCGTCGCGGCCCTGGCAGGCATCGGCGTAGGCCCTGAAATTCTCCAGCAGCGCGGACTTGGAATAGACGTAGGTCGGCGTGCCGAACGATTCGGCGATGGCGGGCAGGGCAACGCTGTCGGCGTGCAGGACGCCGTTCTGGTACTGGAAGTGCGACATGAGGAACTTATTTGTTAGGGGCCGGGGTGGAGGCGTTGTTCGATGGAACGGGTTGGGCGGGCAGCGGATTGGCGGCCGCGGTGGCGCCCGGTGCGGGCTTGGCCGGCGGGGTCGGCATGTAGAGCGGACCCGTCTGGCCGCAGCCCGACAGCGCGCCGGCCACGAGCACGGCGCCGCAAAGCAGTGCGATAGAGGACTTCACGATTAGAATGGTGGTTTGATTAGCAGACTTTGGAGTGTAGCATGACCGAATCCGAATTTTTGGCGCTGGCCGAAAGCACCCTGGACCGCATCGAAGATGCGTTCGACCGCTTGAACGATGACGACGTCGTCGATGTCGAATGCAAGCGCAGCGGCAACGTGCTGGAAATCGAGTTCCTCCGCAACGGCTCGAAGATCATCGTCAACAGCCAGGCGCCGCTGCAGGAGATGTGGGTGGCGGCGCGCGCCGGCGGCTACCACTACAAGC
>DAMCRY010000111.1:0-5622 GCA_032115075.1 Massilia sp. | reverse complement strand
GGAGTGCGCGAGCCAGCAGGGCGGGGCGCCGGTGGCGCTCGGTTAACCAGGGGCAGCAAGAGACGCGGCCGGCAAAGCCGCGCTTTTCGCGTCGGCGCATGGGGCGGCTACGGCCGCCTTTTTCATGCGCGCCGCGCGGACTGCGCTGCCGCGTGTCCGCTCATGGCTTGCAGACGACCGCGGCCGCGGCGTCGGCCGGCAGGGCCCGGGCGCACAGGTAGCCCTGGTAGGCGTCGCAGCCGTGTTCGAACAGGAAGTCGCGCTGGGCGACCGTTTCCACGCCCTCGGCGAGTACCCGCAAGCCCAGGTTGCGGCCCAGGGCGATGATCGTGCGCGCGATCACCGCATCGTTCGGATTGGTCAGCAGGTCCAGCACGAAGGAGCGGTCGATCTTGAGCATATCCAGCGGCAGCTGCTTGAGGTAGGCGAGCGAGGAGTAGCCGGTACCGAAATCGTCCAGCGCGAAGCTCACGCCGTGCTGCCTGAGCATGTTCATCTTGGCGATCGTGTCGTCGACGTTCTCCAGCAGCGAGGTTTCGGTCAGTTCGAGCTTGAGCCGGCGCGGGTCGATGCCGGCCGCCGCCACCGCTTCCCGCACCTGGGCGACGAACTGTGGATGGTGGAACTGGCGCGCGCTGACGTTGACAGCGATCTCGATCCGGGCGGTCGCCGGGCTGGCCGCCCAGGCCAGCAACTGGTCGCAGGCTTTTTTCAGCACCCATTGCCCGAGCGCCAGCACCAGCCCGGTTTCCTCGGCGAGCGGAATGAACTCGGCCGGCGAGATCGTCCCGCGCGCCGGATGGCGCCAGCGCACCAGTGCTTCGACGCCGGTGACCTGGCCGTGGCGGTCGATCTGCGGCTGGTAGTGCAGCTCGAACGCGTCGTCGCACCTTTGCAAGGCATGGCGCAGGTCGTTCTCGAGCGCCATGCGCGCCGACAGCGCGGCCTGCATGCCCGGGTTGAAGAAGCGCAGCGTGTTGCGGCCCGCGGACTTGGCCTCGTACATCGCCATGTCGGCGCGCTTGAGCAGCTCGCCGATGTCATCGCTGGCGTCGCTGAACAGCACGATCCCGATGCTCGCCGTGCTGTGGTGGCAGTACTGGTCGAGCTTGTACGGCTGGCGCAGCGTCAGGAGCATGCGTTCGCCCACCGTCCGGGCCTGGACGCACGCCTCTTCCAGGTCGGGGCTCATCCCCTCGAGCAGCACCACGTACTCGTCGCCGCCGAAGCGCGAAATGGTGTCGTGGTGGCTGACGCAGCCGCTCAGCCGCTGCGCCACCTGCTTGAGCATCTGGTCGCCGACCGCATGCCCGAGGGTGTCGTTGAGCGACTTGAAATTGTCCAGGTCGATGAAGAACAGGGCGTTGGCATGGCGCGGCTGCGCGCTGTCGTCGAGCACCTGCTGCAGCCGGTCCATCAGCCGCTGGCGGTTCGGCAGTTGGGTCAGCGCGTCGTAGAAGGCCAGGTATTCGATGCGGCGTTCGGCCTGACGGCGTTCGGTCAGGTCGACCATCGCGCCGATCATGCGCGTGGCGCGTCCGGTGGCGTCGCGGATGATGTAGCCGCGGTCCAGCACGAGGGCGAGCGAGCCGTCCTTGCGCAGGAAGAGGTATTCGTCCATCCATTGGTCCTCGTTGCCCTCGATGGCCGACCGGATGTGGCTGACGACGCGCTCGCGCTCGTCCGGGTGGATGTGGTCCGACCATGCGCGGATCGGTCCGGAAAAATCGGCCGTCGTGTAACCGAACACGGGTTCGATGCTGTCGCTCGCCCACAAGCTGTCGTCTTCCAGGTTCCAGTCCCACACCACGTCGGTGGTGGCGCGGGCGATGGTGCGGAAGCGCTGTTCGCTGATGCGCAGCGATTCCTCGGTCTTGCGCGCCTCGGTGACATCGCGGAAGTAGACGGTGAGGCCTTCGCCGGAAGGAGAGGCGCGCACCTCGGACAGCGTCTGGTGCGGCGCGTAATATTCCTCGAACACGACGGTGCGGTTCTCGCGCAGCGCCCGATGGAATTCGCAGTAGCCGATCTGGCCCCTGAGGGCGCCGAACTCGTCCCATATCACTTTGCCGAGCAGCTGCGCACGCGGGCGCTTGAACAGCCGCTCGGCTTCCCGGTTCAGGTAGGTGAAGCGCCATTCGTGGTCCAGGGTATAGAACGCATCGGTGATCGATTCGAGGGTGGCCGACAGCAGCGCGCCCAGGCGGGCGGCTTCCTGTTCGGCCTCGCGCTTGTCGCTGATGTCCTGGAACGCGCCTTGCAGCCCGGTGATCGCTCCGTGGGCGCCGCGCACCGGCTCGGCGATCGCCCGCACCCACACGCCGCGGCCGCGTGCGGTGACGAGCTTGAGCTCTTCGTCGTAGGGCGTGCCTTCGCGCAGGCAGAGCTCGACGACGCGGCGCAGCCTGGCGCGCGATTCCGGCGCAAAGTAGTCGATCGCTTCCTCGACCGTGGGCGTGGTTCCGAGCGGCACTTCGTGGATACGGCACACTTCGTCCGACCAGATCACGCGGCCCTGCGCCGTGTCATGGGTCCAGCCGCCGATGTGCGCGACGCCGCTCGCCATCTGCAGCAGCCGCGCATTGAGCTCGGCTTCGCGCCGGTGCCGCACCTGTTCGGTCACGTCCTGGGCCGTGCCCAGGTAGCGCGCGCGGCCGCCGTCCGCACGCAGCGGTTCCGCGCATACCCGCACGTGCCGCTCGTCGCCCGACGGCCGCACGACCCGGTACCCGATATCGAGCCGCGCTCCGTCGCGCAGCGCCGCGTGCACCGTGTCGCGCACATGCCGTCGTTCGTCCGGATGCACGTGCTGCAGGAAGTCGTCCAGGCGACACGGGGCCGGTCCGAGGCCGTGGATGGCGCAGGTCGTGTCCGACAGGGTGAGCACCATGTCGCGCAGGTCCATTTCCCAGAAACCGGACTGGCCTTGAGGCTCGCCGACGTGCGGCGGATCGTCTGAACGATGGTCTTGGGGCATGGCAGGCAGGTAATGTCAAGACGCCTACATTGTAGACTGTAGACCGCCTGCCCACGAGCCTGTTCCGCAGGAATGTGCACCAGCCCGAAGAAAAGCGGACCGGCCCGACACCAGCGTCAGATCACTTCCAGCGGTATCTTGCGTTTGGGGGGCGGGAAGGCGCGATCCAGCGCGGCCATGTCCTGCGGCGACAACGGTATGTCGAGCGCGTTGCGAAGCTGCCTGGCATGGTCGGGCGTGCCGGCCTTCGGCAGCGCGATCGTCGACTCGTTGCGCAGCACCCAGCGCAAGGCAATCTGTGCCGGCGTGGCGGAATATTCTGCCGCAAGGCGCAGCAGCTCCGGATTGCCGAGCAGGCGCCCCTGCTCGAGGGGGGAATACGCCATGACGGGCAGCGTGCGCTGCCTGCACCAGGGCATCAGGTCGAACTCGATGCCGCGCCGCATCAGGTTATACAGCACCTGGTTGACCGCCACCGCGTTCCCTCCAGGCAGGGCGCACAGTTCCTCCATGTCCGGCGTATCGAAATTGCTGACGCCCCAGTGACGGATTTTCCCCGCGCGCAGCAATGCATCGAAGGCCTCCAGCGTCTCTTCGAGGGGCACCGCGCCAGGCCAGTGCAGCAGGTACATGTCAACGTAATCGGTGGCAAGGCGGCGCAAGCTGTTCTCGCAGGCGGCGACCGTCCCACGCCGCGTCGCATGATGGGGAAGCACCTTGCTGACGATGAAGGCATCGGTCCTGCGGCCGCTGAGCGCCTTGCCGATGAGTTCCTCGGCTGCACCGTCACCATACATTTCCGCGGTGTCGATGACGTTCATCCCATTGTCGATGGCGAACCGTATCGCATCGATTTCGTCCTGGCGGTCTTGCGGACGTTCGCCCATGTGCCAGGTACCCAGGCCAAGCACCGGCACCTGCTCTCCGGAGGGAAGTTGCGTGTAGCGCATGATTGCTCCTGTCGTGTGCGGGGCCCTGGCGACGATCCTGGCGCCGCGCCAACGCCGATCGACCTGGGCTTTCGGGCCGGCCGGCACGAGTCCTGCGATGGTCCGCGACCTATGGCGCGAACACCGCGCGCACGCAGCCGTCTTTCTTGTGCTTGAACATGTCGTAGCCGCGCGGTCCGTCCTCGAGCGAGAAGCGGTGCGTGGCGAGGTAGGCCGGGTTCAGTTCGCCCTTCTGGGCGTGCGCCAGCAGCCGCTCCATGTAGGCTTGCCCGTGCTGCTGGGCGCTGCGCACCGTCATGCCCTTGTTCATGATGACGCCCATCGGGAACTTGTCGATCAGTCCGTAGACGCCGAGCACCGACAGCGTGCCGCCCTTGCGGCAGGCCATGATGGCCTCGCGCAAGGCCTGGCCGCGGTCCGTTTCCAGGCGCAGCGCCTGCTTCACGAGGTCGTAGGCGTATTGCGGTCCGGTGCCGTGCGCCTCCATCCCGACCGCGTCGATGCAGGCATCGGGGCCGCGCCCGCCCGTCATCTCCTTGAGCACGTCCAGGACGCTGTCGACCTGCGTGTAGTCGATGGTCTCGGAGCCGGCGTGCTCGCGCGCCATCTGCAGGCGCTCGGGAAAACGGTCGATCGCGATCACCCGCTCGGCGCCCATCAGGCGCGCGCTCTGCTGCGCCATCAGGCCGACGCCGCCGCAGCCCCAGACCGCGACCGTGTCGCCCGGCTGGATGTCGCAGAAATCGGCCCCCATATAGCCGGTCGGCGCCGCATCCGAGAGAAACAGTGCGGTCTCGTCGGCCACCCCGTCGGGGACCTTGAAGCAGTCGTTGTCGGCGAACGGCACCCGCACGTATTGCGCGTGCGCGCCCGCGTAGCCGCCGAAGGCGTGGGTATAGCCGTAGATGCCGGCCGTCGGATATCCGCCCAGCAGCGGCTCCTGCAACTCGGGCTTGGGGTGCGTGTTGTCGCACAGCGAGTAAAGCGAATGCTGGCAATACCAGCATTGGCCGCACACGATGAACGAGGGCACGACGACGCGGTCGCCCTTGGCGACGCGCTTCACCGCCGGGCCGACTTCCTCGATCACACCCATGAACTCGTGGCCGATCACGTCGCCGGCCTTCATGGTCGGGATGTAGCCGTCGATGAAGTGCAGGTCCGAGCCGCAGGTCGTCGACAGGCTGACGCGCAGGATGGCGTCGTGGGGGTTCACGATCTCGGGGTCCTTCACCGTACCGACCCGCAGGTCGTTCACGCCGTTCCAGTAAAGTGCTCGCATGTCCTGCTCCTTTAGTGTGCTTGGTGTGTATCCGCGCGAGCGGCGGGCTGGCGCACGGTGGTCGGGATCTCGCCGGTTTCGACCAGGTTCTTGAAGCGCCGCAGCGCGCCGTCGGCGACCAGGTGCAGGGGCGTGGTTCCCAGGAGGTCGACGATCCACTCGCCGAGCGCGCCTCCGGGCGGCTCCAGGCGCAGCTGCAGGGTGACGACGGTGCCGCGGCCGGCCGGGGCGGGGTGGAAGCGGAGCCATCCCTCGTTCGAGAGCGCGCCGCCCGAAAGCGAGCGCCATCCGACGCTTTCTCCGGCCCGGTCCACCGTCTCGGTGTCCCATTCGCAGGCGCGCCCGAACGGTCCCGCCAGCTTCCAGTGCATGCGGCCGTCGCCGGTCGCACGCACGGTCGCAAAGCCTGCCAT
>DAMCRY010000110.1:0-10458 GCA_032115075.1 Massilia sp. | reverse complement strand
GCAGTTGTGGCTCGCAGCGCCGGCAGGGGCGGAAGCCGGCTGCTTCCGCATCGCCGCAGCTGGCATGAAAGGCGACGTTGGCGCGCAGCGCGCCGCGCGAGGGGCAGGACGGCCGGCAGTACACGCCGGTGCTGCGCACGGAATAGTAGAACTGGCCGTCGGCGTCGCGGTCGCGGCGCTGGACCGCGGCCCAGCGCGCTTCGTCGCTGTCGTACGGATTGGTCATGGCGTTCATGATGAGTGTCCCGGTGATGTCGCGATGCCTGCACGATAGGCGCATGCCGGCGCCGGGTCACTCCGGCTCTTGCTTTCGAATTGCGGTGCTAGAATCCGGGTCGCGGCCTCCTGCCGCGCAACCTATTTCATGCCTCCCCGGAGAGTAGTTTGGAAGAACAGATCGCGCAAGACAGCACCCCCATTTTCCAGCGAATCAAGGATTACCTGGTCGGAGAGATCGCGTCCGGCCGCTGGAAGGAAGGCGACCTGGTGCCGTCCGAGCAGGCGCTGGTGCGCCAGTTCGGCGTCTCGCGCATGACCGTCAACCGCGCCGTGCGCGAGCTCACCGCCGAGGGCGCGCTGGTGCGGCGCCAGGGCTCAGGCACCTATGTCGCGCCGCAGAAGTACCAGGCCACCCTGGTCGAGATCCGCAACATCGCCGACGAGATCCGCGCGCGCGGACGCGCCCACCGCAGCCAGCTGCGGCTGCTGCGCGAAGAACCGGCCCTTGACGAGCTGGCGGCCGAGTTCGAACTGGCCCCGGGCGCCGCGCTCTACCATTCCGTCATCGTGCATTTCGAGAACGACGTGCCGATCCAGGTCGAGGACCGCTGGGTCAACCCGGCCTGCGCGCCCGCCTATCTCGAGCAGGACTTCAGTATCATCACCCCGAACGAGCACCTGATGGCGGCCGCGCCGCTGCAGGGCGCCACCTACGGCATCGAGGCCCAGCCGGCGCCCGGCGAAGTGGCCGCCATGCTGGGCATCGGCGCCGGCCTGGCCTGCCTGGTGCTGCACCGCCGCACCACCTCGGGCGGGCGGGTGGCATCGGTGGCGACGATGTGGCATCCGGGCCACCTGGCGCGCTTCACCGGCAGCGTCTAGGCGCAACAGGGAAACGCGGCCCGGCCGGGGCGCTCCTTCATGCGTGGCGCATGCAACATCCGCGTTCATAATCTCCACGCAAGTGGAAAACTTCGCCATAATGGCCCCGGTCCATTTTTCCGGGGTCTCCCATGCAGCCACCGTCCTTGCCAGCACCGCACGCCGCCCCGCGGCGCATCCTGCTGCTCGACGACGACCGTTTCATGCTGGACGTGCTGCGCGACATGCTCGACGCCCTCGGCGGTTCCGGCCGCTTCGACGTGCACGCCGAGTTCGACGCCCGGCGGGCGCTGGCGGCGCTGCCGCGCCACGCCCCGGACTTCCTGATCTGCGACCTCGCCATGCCCGAGATGGACGGCATCGAGTTCCTGCAGGCCGCGGCCGGGCAGGGTTTCGGCGGCCGGGTGATCCTGGTGTCGGCCCTCGAGGACGGGGTGCGCAATGCCGCCAGCGAGCTGGCGCGCGCCCTCGGCCTGCAGGTGGCGGGCGCCTTCCGCAAGCCGGTGGCGCTCGAGCAGCTGCGGCTCGCGGTGCAGTGTTGAGATTTTGTACAAGCCGCACCACACTTTTTGAAAAAATGGGGTATTATTCGGCACATCCCCGCCTGACACCCCCTTGCCGTCTTTCCATATTGTTTTTTGCACACAGTGCCTCCACCATTGTGTAGCAGCTCATTTTTTAGATGAGCACGTGCACGGAAGCCGGCCGGGACCTCGCAGGATCGGCCCAGGCCGCCAGGCGATATTTGATCCTTACCTCTCATTGAGGAACCTATGAGCGAAAACATTAAACACATCAGCGATGCAACCTTCGATGCCGAAGTGCTCAAGTCCGAGCGCCCGGTGCTGGTCGACTTCTGGGCCGAGTGGTGCGGCCCGTGCAAGATGATTGCGCCAATCCTGGAAGAAGTCGCGAAAGAATACGAAGGCAAGCTGACCATCGCCAAGGTCGACGTCGACGCGAACCAGGCCGTGCCGGCCCAGTTCGGTATCCGCGGCATCCCGACCCTGATTCTGTTCAAGAACGGTGTCGTCGCGGCGCAAAAAGTCGGCGCCATGGCCAAGGGCCAGCTGACTCAGTTTATCGACAGCAACATCTGATACTGATACCATGAGCGGCGACAGCGCGCCCGCGCTGCCGTCATCGTCGGGAAGCGAACCGGCTCCGGTGCTTCCCAGCTTCTCGGCATATAACTAACCCACGTCGTTCCCTCCCCTACCATACTTTCCCGTCACGGGACACCCACACAAACATGCATTTATCTGAACTGAAGGCAATGCACGTCTCCGCGCTGCTGGAGATGGCCATCGGCCTCGACATCGACAACGCAGCCCGCCTGCGCAAACAGGAACTGATGTTCGCGATCCTGAAGAAGCGCGCCAAAGGCGGCGAACAGATCTTCGGCGACGGCGCCCTCGAGGTGCTGCCGGACGGCTTCGGCTTCCTGCGCTCGCCGGACGCCAGCTACATGGCCTCGACCGACGACATCTACATCTCGCCGTCGCAGATCCGCCGGTTCAACTTGCATACGGGTGACTCGATCGAAGGCGAAGTGCGTACGCCGAAGGACGGCGAGCGCTACTTCGCGCTGGTGAAGGTGGACAAGGTCAACGGCGAGTCGCCGGAAGCCTCGAAGCACCGCATCCTGTTCGAAAACCTGACCCCGCTGCACCCGCAGGTGCCGCTGCGCCTCGAGCGCGACATGAACGGCGCCGAGAACATCACCGGCCGCATCGTCGACCTGATCTCGCCGATCGGCAAGGGCCAGCGCGGCCTGCTGGTCGCTTCGCCGAAGTCCGGCAAGTCGGTCATGCTGCAGCACATCGCCCACGCGATCACCGCGAACCACCCGGACGTGACCCTGATCGTCCTCTTGATCGACGAGCGTCCGGAAGAAGTGACCGAGATGCAGCGTTCGGTGCGCGGCGAAGTGGTCGCCTCGACCTTCGACGAACCGGCCACCCGCCACGTGCAGGTCGCCGAGATGGTGCTGGAAAAAGCCAAGCGCCTGGTCGAGATGAAGAAGGACGTCGTGATCCTGCTGGACTCGATCACCCGCCTGGCGCGCGCCTACAATACCGTGATCCCGGCCTCGGGCAAGGTGCTGACCGGCGGTGTCGACGCCAACGCCCTGCAGCGTCCGAAGCGCTTCTTCGGCGCGGCCCGTAACGTCGAGGAAGGCGGCTCGCTGACCATCGTCGCCACCGCCCTGATCGAGACCGGCTCGCGCATGGACGACGTCATCTACGAGGAATTCAAGGGCACCGGCAACATGGAAGTGCACCTCGAGCGCCGCCTGGCCGAGAAGCGCGTCTACCCGGCGATCAACCTGAACAAATCGGGCACCCGCCGCGAGGAGCTCCTGATCAAGCCGGACCAGCTGCAGAAGATCTGGATCCTGCGCAAGCTGCTGTACTCGATGGACGAGATCGAGGCGATGGAATTCATCCTCGACAAGATGCGCGCGACCAAGAACAATGTCGAATTCTTCGACATGATGCGCCGCGGCGGTTGATCACCGACGCTGCATCGCGCGAATGGGCGGCCTGCGGGCCGCCTTTTTTGTACCCGCGAACGACGGAAACCGCCCGGCATTGCCACCAGGGCCAAAGCAATCTATAATCTCCGGTTCAGTCCAACCCTGGCAAGTGATCGGCAATCGGGTCAAGAAGCAAGTCGACCGACGAAGTGCCGTTTGGCTACCTACTCAATCGAAAGCAGAATCATGAAGACCGATACCCATCCGGATTACCGCGAAGTCCTGTTCCACGACGTGTCGTGCGATTTCAAATTCATCACCCGTTCGACCATCAACACCCGCGAAACCGGTACCTACGAAGGTAAGGAATACCCGCTGGTGAAGATCGAAGTCTCGGCTGAATCGCACCCGTTCTACACCGGCAAGCACAAGATCGTCGACACCGCTGGCCGCGTCGAGAAGTTCCGCCAGAAGTTCGGCTCGGTCGGCTCGAAGACCTCGGTCGCCAACGGCTAATTCGCCAGGCACCATGCACACCCCGGGCCAGCGCCCGGAGTTGCCAGAAAAGAAGCCGGTTCACCGGCTTCTTTTTTTTCGCGGCTATACTACGCGACTGATCTTTTCCGCTTCATGAACCTGATGAAACCCGTCCGCCTTCCCGCCGCCGCCACCCTGGCGCTGCCCCGCTGGGCCCTGCTCGCGCTGGGCATGCTGTACATCCTGCCGGGCCTGATCGGCCGCGACCCGTGGAAGGAAGATGCCGGCAGCTTCGGCATCATGTGGACGATGGCGCACGGTTCGTTCAGCGACTGGCTGTACCCGAACATCGCCGGCCTGGCCGCCAGCGAGGAAGGCCCGCTGGCCTTCTGGCTGGGCGCCCTCTGCATCAAGCTGTTCGGCTGGATCCTGGGCGACGTGCTGGCCGCGCGCGTCTCGACCATCGGCATTTTTGTTACCGGCGCGATGTCGCTCTGGTATACCGCATTCCACCTCGGCCGCCGCGCCGAAGCCCAGCCGCTGCGCCTGGCCTTTGGCGGCCAGCCCGAGCCCGACGACTACGGCCGCACGCTGGGCGACACCGCGGTCCTGATCTACCTCGGCTGCCTGGGCCTGCTGGTGCAGAGCCACCTGACCCTGGCCGCGACCCTGCAGGGCGCCCTGCTCGCCTATTTCCTGTACCGCGCCGTGCGCTATGTCGAGAACGCCTCGACCCGCAACGCTGTGCTGGTCGGCCTCTCGCTGGGCGCGCTGGCGCTTACGCGCGGCATCCTGCCGCCGGTGGTGCTGCTGCTGGCCCTGTTCGCCTGCACCCGCTACCTGAAGCTGACGACGGCCGCCACCCTGCGCCACCTCGGCATCGCCGCCGGTGTCGGATTTCTTATCACCCTGGTCTGGATGATCCCGGCCGCCCTGGTCCAGCCCTACGGCCTGTCGCCGGTCGGCGACTGGCTGGACTGGAACGCCAGCCAGCTCGGCCTGCCCACGCTGGAGACGCTCAAGAGCTTCTTCCGCATCGGCGTGTGGTTCTTCTGGCCGGCCTGGCCCTTCGCCGTGTGGGCGACCTGGGCATGGCGGCGCCAGCAGCACCTGCTGCACATCGTGATGCCGGTGTTCTTCTTCCTCGCGCTTACCCTGCTGCTGCTGTGCGACCCGGCGCTGGAAAACGCCGACTTCCTCAAGATGCTGGCGCCGCTGGCGCTGATGGCCGCCTTCGGCCTTCCGACCATGAAGCGCGGCGCGATCAATGCGATCGACTGGTTCTCGGTGATGGTGCTGACCATCCTGGGCGCCCTGCTGTGGCTGTTCTGGATCGCCAAGCTGACCGGCTGGCCCGCCCAGTTGGCCAAGAACGCCCTCAAGCTGGTGCCCGGCTTCAAGCCGGAAGTCGGCATCGTCGCCTTCCTCGTGGCGGCCGCCACCAGCGTCGGCTGGATCATGCTGGTCCACTGGCGCCTGTCGCGCCGCCCGCCGGTACTGTGGCGCGCGGTGGTGCTGTCCTCGAGCGGCCTGATCCTGGTGTGGGTACTGCTGATGACGCTGTTCCTGCCGGACCTGAACTACAGCAAGAGCTACGCCGGCGTGGCCCAGCAGATCGCCGCCACCCTGCCGCACGACGCCGACTGCATCGAGACCAATGTCGGTCCGGCCCAGCGCGCCTCACTCGCCTACTTCGGCCGCCTGCCCTTCGCCAAGCTCGATAGCGGCGGCTGCCGCTACGTGCTGCTTCAGGACGACATCCGCGACCGCGACGACCGGCAAGTGGCGCGCCGCCACGGCGTGCGCGGCGCGCCCGTGCTGTGGGAAGGCCGGCGCGCCTCCGACCGCTATGAACGCTTCCGCCTGTTCCGCCGCCCCTGAGTTTCACTTCCCCGCAAGGCCGCCCGCGCATCGCCGGCGGCCTTTTGTTTTTCTGGCACGATTCCTGCATGTTTTCCAGCAGTGCGCAGCACGCCAACCCGATGTGAGAATCTATACCCGAAAGGCAGTGCGTTTGAGCGGACGCAATCGCTCACCCGGGTTGGTGTTCAGAATAAAACTGGTCGCATCCGTTGCCATGTGACCCCAACAGTCGGGCAGCGCTGCCAGGAGAACACCATGAAAAGCGTTACTTTTTCGGAAATCGTACGGATTCGCGAACGACCCTTCTTCCTGGCGCGCCAGGGCACCTGGCGCCAGCTGCTGCCCTGGGCCCTTACCCTCCTGGCCGGCCTGCCGCTGCTGATCCTGGCTCTGCACCTCATCGACCCCGACGCGCCGCTGGCCTTCATCGTCCTGCCCGCCCTGGTCGGCGCCCTGCTGCCGGCGGCGATGATGGGCCCGGGCCGCTTCGAGATGAACACCCGCTTCGATGCCCACCACATGCTCGGCGCACTCGACGAGGCGCTGGTTTCGCTGGGCTACCGCCGCACCGGTTCCGATCCGGACCGGCTCAGCTACTTCCGTCCGCGCCCCTGGCTGAGCGCACGCGACGGCTCCATCGTGGTGGCGGTGTCCCCGCATGCCCTGCAGGTGGTCGGCCCGGTCGGCAGCCTGCGCCTGCTGCAGCAACGCATCGCCTGCTGAGCGTTTCGGGACACCCCGCGTACGGTACTGGTCAGTTGCGGGAACGGTATGCTAAGATGCGCGCCTGCTATCGGGCCTCTGTGGCGGAATTGGTAGACGCACTTGACTCAAAATCAAGCGCCGAAAGGCGTGCCGGTTCGATTCCGGCCGGAGGCACCATCCCCCTAGCATGACACACAGCGGCGCGCCGTCCTGCGCTCGCGATTCCAGGTGTCAAGCTTTCCGACATAGACTTACCGCCGGCACAGCCACTGCACGGCGGCTCGGGTTTCCGTTCGCGCCTGTCGGAAAGTTTTACAGTATTTACAAGAGTTTTTCCGCTCACCAATCAAGGCCGGCGCGGCCCGGGTTCCCAATCCTGATACTGGCGTTCGATCCGCCGCCCGGTTCCGTCGCGGGCGATCTCTTCGAATGCCGCATTCAGGCGCATTACCAGCGCGTCCGGCACAGCCCGGTTGCAGGCCAGGTAGACCCCGATCACCTTGAACACCAGCAACGGCACGACCCGCTTGTCGTAGCCCAGGCGCGCCAGCGCGGTGCTGCCGCTGCGCATGCTGGTCGCCCACAGGTCGATCCTGCCGGCCATCAGCTTGTCCAAGTTGTACCAGTCGTTCGCGGTGGAATCGACGCTGAAGCCGCGGCTGCGCAGGTAGCCCTCGCGGGCGTCGCCATTGTAGGTGCCGATGCGCAGGCCGCGCGCGTCGTCGAGGCTGCGCAGCTGCAGCCGGCGGTCGGCGCGCCCGATCAACAGCCATTGCGCGATGTCGGTCGGGCCGATCCACTTGAACAGCGCTTCGCGCTCGGGCGTGCGGGTGGTCGAGTAGACGCAGGCGTCGGGGCGGGTGAGCGCGGCGTGGTAGGCGCGCTTCCAGGGCAGCATCTCGATGCTGTAGGCGACGCCGGTGCGGCGCATGGCTTCGCGCACCTTGTCGGTGGCGATCCCGACCACGCGCCCATGTTCCACCATGCTCGAGGGCGCCAGCAGCTCGGTGGCGATGGCCAGCCGCGGCGCGGAGACGGAGTCCGGGGCTGCCCTTGCCGGCAAGGCGCTTGTCACGGCCGCCGCCACGCCGGCGACGGCTGCAAACCCAACTGCGACGAATCGATCGAGCACCATCCTCTTTCGCCTTGCGGCAACCTCCACAATCCTATAAACACAGCATAACAGGCGTTAGAATATTTCCATAACGCAAGTTAAAAACGGTGGCGCTGGCGCGACAGAAACCTTGTGAACCCGCATGGTTCCTGGCTTCAACGAGACTTTCCCCAGCGAAAATGCGATACTGCCGGAACCATTCCCGGGCGCCATGCACTTGCCCATTACCGCAACTTATACCCGCCCATGCTGCAGTTATTCTCCGTACCCGACGATCCGTCGCTGCTCGCCTATGGCGTGTACGAGCCGCGCTTCGTGCTGCTGTCCATCCTGATCGCCATCTTCTCGTCCTGGATGGGCCTGCAGATCGCGGGGCAGGCGGCGGCCAACCGCTCGCACCGCGCCCTGGTGCTGGCCAGCGGCAGCCTGGCGCTGGGCGCCGGCGTCTGGGCCATGCACTTCATCGGCATGCTCGCCTTTAACCTGTGCACGCCGGTCACCTACGATCACGGGATCACGCTGTTGTCGGCGCTGCCGAGCATTGGCGCCTCCGCCGTGGCACTGAGCCTGATCTCGCGCCAGCGCCTGGGCCCGATGGGCCTCCTCGCTGGCGGCGTGGTAGTGGGCGCCGGCATCGGCGCGATGCATTATTCCGGCATGGCCGGCATGCAGATGAGCCTGCAATTGCGCTACGATCCGGCCATGTTCGCGCTGTCGATCGTGGTCGCCGTGGTGCTGGCCACGCTGGCGCTGGGCGTGCGCTTCGGCCTGTCGCGCTTCCGCTCGCTGAGCGAATCGCGCCGCCTGCTGCTGGCCGCCGTCGTGATGGGCTGCGCCATCGCCGGCATGCACTACACCGGCATGGCCGCCGCGCGCTTCGTCGGCCAGGTCCAGCCGGGCGGCCTCGGCTCCTCGAACAGCTCCTTCCTGGCCCTGGCCATTTCGCTCATTACCATGGCCTTCACCGGCCTGGTGCTGGCGGCCAACGGCCTGCTGCGCTACCGCCAGATGTTCCTCGACCTGCGCGCCAGCGAGGCCTGGATGCGCGCCTTGCTCACCACCACCGTGGACGGCGTGATCACGATCGCGCGCGACGGCACCATCAGCGAATTCAACGCCTCGGCCGAGCGCATCTTCGGCTGGCGGCGCGACGAGATCCTCGGAAAAAGCGCCGGCCTCCTGATCGCCGACGACGACGAGCCCTCGCACGATGGCCTGCTGGGCCTGATCACCGAAGGCTACACGCCGGCGATGTCCGGCAGCAGCGAGATCATGGGCAAGCGCAAGGATGGCAGCCTGGTGCCGATCCGCCGCGCGATCGGGCATGCGCGCCTGGGCAAACAGGACCTGTTCGTCTGCTTCATCACCGACATCAGCGAGCGCCGCGCCATCATGCAGGCGCTGCACGCGAGCGAGGCCCAGTTCCGCTCCCTGATCGCCAACATCCCCGGCATCTCGTTCCGCTCGACGGTGGATGGCGACTGGCCGATGGTCTTCATCAGCGACGCGGTCGAACGCGTCACCGGCTACCCGGCCGCCGACTTCCTCGGCACGCCGCCGCGCCGCACCTTCGGCGCCATGATCCACGCGACCGACCGCGTGCGCGTGAACGAGGAGCTGGCCGTCGCGCTGCGCGAAGACCGGCCCTACCTGGTCGAGTACCGCCTGCTGCACGCCGACGGCAGCGTGCGCTGGCTGTGGGAAAACGGCAGCGGCGTGCGCGACGACGCGGGCGAAGTCGCCTGGCTCGACGGCGTCATCCTCGACATCACCGAGCGCCGCGAAATGGAAGACGCGCTGCGCGAAGCCAAGGACAAGGCCGAGCAGGCCGCCGCGGCGCGCGCGACGTTCGTGGCCAATATGAGCCACGAGATCCGCACCCCGATGAACTCGATCCTCGGCTTCACCGACGTGCTGCTCGACGGCGAACTGGACAAGGAACAGCGGCGCCACCTCGACACCATCCGCAGTGCCGGCCGCGCCCTGCTGCGCCTGCTGAACGAGATCCTCGACACCGCCAAGCTGGAAAAGGGCGCGGTGGAGCTGGAGCAGAACGACTACAACCTGCTGTCGCTGATCGACGAGCTGTCCTCGACCCTGGCCGCGAACGCGCGCGCCAAGGGCCTGCACCTCGACATCCAGTACGATCCGGCGCTGCCGACCGGCCTGCGCGGCGACGAGCTGCGCGTGCGCCAGGTGCTGACCAACCTGCTCGACAACGCGATCAAGTTCACGCCGGAGGGCACGGTTACCCTGCGCGTCCAGGCCGAAGGCGACCAGCTGTGCATCGCCGTGAGCGACACCGGCATCGGCATCGCCCCGGAACGCCTGCAGGCGATCTTCGATCCGTTCACCCAGGCCGACGCCTCGATGACGCGCCGCTTCGGCGGCACCGGTCTCGGCACCACCATCAGCAAGCAGCTGGTCGAACTGATGGGCGGCAGGATCTGGGCCGAGAGCGAACTCGGGAAAGGCACCACCTTCCACGTGCGCCTGCCGCTGGTGCTGGCGCGCTTCGCCCAGCAGGCGCCGCGCGTGCGCAGCGCCGCGGTGCTGCCGCCGCTGCGCGTGCTGGCGGCCGACGACGTGCCGCAGAACCTGGAGCTGCTGCAGCTCCTCATGACGCGCCGCGGCCATACGCTGACGGCAGTGGCCGACGGCGCCGCCGTGGTCGAGCAGGCGACCCAGGGCGGCTACGACCTGGTGCTGATGGACTTCC
>DAMCRY010000109.1:0-10472 GCA_032115075.1 Massilia sp. | reverse complement strand
GCAGATCGAAGGCCGACAGCGGCTCCTCGGCCGCGGCGTTGATCGGGCCGAGGAAATCGCCGGAGCCGGCCCAGGCCAGGAAGTCGGCGGCGCCGGCCGCCTCCATGAAGGACACCTTGGCCGCCGCGTTGGCATAGTGCAGCGTGCCACGCCGGCGCACCAGGTCGACGTAGTGGGCGAGGCGTCCGGTGAAGTCTTCCGGCCCGCCGAGGACGTGGGCCAGGCGCACGGTCACTGCCGGCAGGCTGCCGTCGCGCGCCAGGTAGGCTTCGGCCTGCACCTTGCCCGCGACATAGCTTTCGACCGCCAGCTTCGGATCGTGCCAGGGGTAGGCGGCGTCGATGCGCTGCGCCTGCACCGCCAGGTCGTCCTCGCGCAGCGCGCGGCCGGTGGCGGACAAGCCGCGGTAGGCGTCGATGGTCGAGGTCATGACGTAGCGCCCCACCTTGCCGGCGAACACGCGGGTCGAGATCGCGGCGTCCAGCGGCGAGTAGCACATCTGGTCGAACACGACGTCGTATTGTGCGTCGCGGAAGGCGTTGCGCATCGCGTGTTCGTTGCGGCGGTCGACCCGGATGCGTTCGATCCGGGCGCCGAAGGGGTCGGGCGCATAGCCGCGTGTGGCGATGGTCACGCGATGGCCTGCGCGCAGCAGGCGCTGCACGAGGAGCTTGCCGAAGAAGCGGGTTCCGCCGATCACCAGTAGTTGCTTGGGCATGATATTCCTTGAAGGATCGAGTATATTTTCTGCAAAGCAGCAAAATCCTTCAACCCAGAAAAAGTAATGACGTTGAATAAGAAAAACTTATGCATGGAGGCGCCATGAAGCCGCTGCGCAGCCTGTCCGGCCTGATCGATTTCGAGTGCGCCGCGCGCTGGGGCAGCTTCAAGCTGGCCGCCCAGGAGTTGCACAAGACCGCGGCGGCGGTCAGCCTGCAGGTCAGGCAGCTCGAGGAGAACGTCGGCTTCCCGCTGTTCGTGCGCCATGCGCGCCATATCGCGCTGACCGAGAAGGGGCGGGAGCTGGCGGTGGCGACCGCGCGCATGCTGGGCGAGCTGCGCGCCAAGGTGGCGGCGCTGCAGGTCGGCGACGAGGAGGCGGTGCTGCGCATCTCGACCACGCATTCCTTCGCCATCAAGTGGCTGGTGCCGCGCATGCACCGCTTCACCAAGCTGTATCCGGAGCTCGACATCCGGATCGACTCGAACGACGCGCCGGTCGACCTGCAGGCCGACAGCACCGACGTCGCGATCCGCTACGGACCGGTGCTCGATGCCGACCCGGCGGTGCTGTTCCGCGAGCGCCTGGTCCCGGTCTACAGCCCCGAGCTGCTGGCGCCGGGACAGGAGGCCCTCGGCCTGGCGGACCTGGCGCAGCATCACCTGCTGGTGGTGCAGTCGCCGGAAGCCTGGCTCCAGCTCTTGAGCGAGAACCGCGCGCTCAAGGGCCGCTACGACTTCTCGCGCGTCTACACGCACTGGGGCGTGCTGGTGCAGGCGGCGGTGGCGGGGCAGGGCGTGGCCCTGGTGCCCTACGGGATCGCCTACGAGGACATCCACTCGGGCGCGCTGCGCCAGATCCCGTGCCGCAGCGCGCGCTTCGAAAGCGGCTACCGCTTCCTGGTCAATCCGCACAAGGAGCACATGCTCAAGGTGCAGCGCTTCCGCGACTGGATCGTGGCCGAGATGCGCGAGATGGAGGCGACCCTGGACCGGCGCTGAGCCGGCCCGGGTGCGGCCAAATGAAAACGGCAGCCCGCGGGCTGCCGTTGTTCGTTGAGGCTGAGCGACGCTTACTTCACGCCGTGCATCAGTTTCTGGATGAGCGGGGCCAGCAGGAACAGCAGCACGCCGCCGCCCAGCAGGATCCAGAAGCCGAAGGTGTAGCCGCCCAGGGCCGAGGTCACCGACATGCCGGTCTCGCCCGAGACGTGCGAGGCGAAGATGCCCGACAGGTTGTTGCCGATACCGGTCGACAGGAACCAGCCGCCCATGCCCAGGCCGACCAGGCGGGTCGGGGCCAGCTTGGTGACCATCGACAGGCCGATCGGCGACAGGCACAGCTCACCGATCGACTGGACCACGTAGACCGCGAACAGGGTCCAGAACGGGATCTTGCCGTTGTCGTCGATCAGCTGGGTCAGCGCGAACATCAGCAGGCCGAACGCCAGGCCGTTGAAGATGATGCCGAGGCCGAACTTGCGCGGGATCGACGGGTTCACGTTGCGCTTGCCCATGGCGACCCAGATCGCGGCGATGATCGGCGCGCACACGATGATGGCGATCGAGTTCACCGACTGGAACCAGGCCACCGGGAAGGTCCAGTCGCCGAAGTTGCGGTTGACGATCTGGTCGGCCAGGAAGGTGAAGGAGCTGCCGGCCTGCTCGAAGAAGCACCAGAACAGGATGTTGAAGAAGAAGATGATCATCATGGCGATGGTCTTGTCGCGCGAGACCTTGCCTTCGCGGACGCCTTCGACGATCAGCATCAGGGCCAGGACGATGAACAGCACCGACAGCACGATCTGCAGGTTGGCGGCGCCGGCCTGCAGCAGCAGGTAGACGCCCGGGATCACGACCAGCGAACCCACCACGACGCCGATCAGGCGCTTCGGGTTGGCCAGTTCGCCGACTGGCGCGCCGATGCCCTGCAGCTGCTTGCGGCCGATGTAGAACCAGACCAGCGAGATCAGCATGCCGATGCCGGAAGCGAAGAACACGATCTTGTAGGCCGGGGTGTCGCCGGTGTTGAAGACGTTCTGGGCCAGTTGCTGGGTCAGGATCGGCGAGATGAAGGCGCCGGCGTTGATGCCCATGTAGAAGATGGTGAAGCCCGAATCGCGGCGGGTGTCGTTCAGCGTGTAGAGCTGGCCGACCATGGCCGAGATGTTCGGCTTGAACATGCCGTTGCCGACGATGATGGTGGCCAGGCCGAGCTTGAACAGGTCCTGGTTCGGGATGGTGATCATGAACAGGCCGGCGGCCATGAAGACCGCGCCGACGAGGATCGAGCGCTGGTAGCCGATGACGCGGTCGGCGATGTAGCCGCCGAAGACGGCGCCCGCATAGACGAGCGCGAGGTAGGAACCGTAGGTCAGGTTGGCGTCGGCCTGGCCGACCGCGTTACCCTCGTAGAACTGGGCGACGATATAGAGCACCAGGGCCCAACGAATGCCGTAGAACGCGAAGCGTTCCCAGAATTCCGTCATGAACAGCATCCACAATGGCGCTGGATGGCCCATGATCTGCTTGAATTCTGGGATCGGTCCCTTGGCTGAAGTAGCTGCACCGCTCATGCGGTTCCTCCCGAAATAATTTATATGTCGATGATTTTTTTGATGGAATTCCCGTATGCACGGAAATTCCAGTTGGCACGCATTTTAGTGTAAATCGCTCATCGCAAGCGAACTTTTTCTGGATGTGGTATTGACGCTCGCGGACGGTGCGATACGCCTCACGCCGTGCTTTCCGCATTGTCCCAATCGGGGCGCAAAAGCTGGCGCTTTGGCGTATATTGGCAACAGGCCAGTCCGTAATACAGTACGAAAGGGAAAATAAAACCATGACCCATGATGTAGTCGACGTCCTCATTTCTCCGGAAGGCCGCCTCGAAGTCCTGTCGAAAGCCGAAGTCGCCAAGCTCCTCGACACCAGCAAGAGCGGTTTGTACGACATCTTCCGCAAATGCGCGCTCGCCGTGCTCAATTCGGGCAGTTCGATCGACGACGGGAAGGAGCTGCTGGAACGCTACCGCGATTTCGAGATCAACATCCTGCAGCGCGAGCGCGGCATCAAGCTCGATATCCGCAGTGCGCCGGCCCACGCATTCGTGGACGGCAAGATGATCCGCGGTATCCACGAGCACCTGTTCTCGGTGCTGCGCGATATCGTCTACGTGCATTTCGATATCACCAGCAATCCCAAATTCAATCTCGAACGGCCGGAGGGCATTACCGACGCGGTGTTCCACATCCTGCGCAATGCGAATGTCCTGCAGCCGCAGCGCAGCCCGAACATGGTGGTGTGCTGGGGCGGCCACTCGATCAACCGCGTCGAATATACCTATACCAAGGAGGTCGGCTATGCGCTCGGCCTGCGCGAACTCGATATCTGCACCGGCTGCGGCCCAGGCGCGATGAAGGGCCCGATGAAAGGCGCCGCCATCGGCCATTCGAAGCAGCGGATCCATGGCGGGCGTTATCTCGGCATTTCCGAGCCGGGCATCATCGCGGCCGAATCGCCGAATCCGATCGTCAACGACCTGGTGATCATGCCGGATATCGAGAAGCGCCTGGAAGCGTTCGTGCGCACCGGCCATGGCATCATCGTGTTCCCGGGCGGCGCCGGCACCGCCGAGGAAATCCTGTACATCCTCGGCATCCTGCTGCATCCGGAAAACGCCGAAATGCCTTTCCCGCTGATCTTCACCGGCCCGGCATCGGCGCGCGCCTATTTCGACCAGATCGACGCTTTTCTCGGCCTGACGCTCGGCGAAGCCGCGCAGAGGCGCTACAAGATCATCATCGACGATCCGGAAGCCGTGGCGCGCGAAATGCATTCCGGGATCAAGGCGGTGCGCGAATTCCGCAAGGCCCACAGCGACGCCTATTACTTCAACTGGCGCCTGAAGATCGATCCGGAATTCCAGAAGCCGTTCCGCCCGACCCACGAGAACATGCAGAACCTGAAACTGCACCGCAACCAGGAGCCGCACAACCTGGCGGCGAACCTGCGCCGGGCGTTTTCCGGCATCGTGGCGGGGAACGTGAAGGAAGAGGGAATCCGCGCGATCGAGCAGCACGGGAAATACGTGATCCACGGCGAGAGCGCGATCATGGGACCGATGGATGCGCTGCTCGCGTCGTTCGTGGAGCAGAGCCGGATGAAGTTGCCGGGCAAGGCCTATACGCCTTGTTATACCGTGGTGCAGTAAGGAAGCACACCGCTGACTTGGTTCCCATCGTCTGCCGTAACATCGTCATCCCGGCCTCCGCCGGGATGACGGTTCTGGAGCAAAAGGATTATCGACGATAGCCTGGGTGTGCGACCGTCATGAAAAAAGCGGCCGAGGCCGCTTTTTCTTCTAGTCTTCCTTGCGCAGGTGCGGGAACAGCAGCACGTCGCGGATGTTCGGCGAATCCGTGATCAGCATCATCAGGCGATCGATGCCGATGCCGCAGCCGCCCGCCGGCGGCATGCCGTATTCCAGCGCGCGGATGTAGTCGGCGTCGAAGTACATCGCTTCGTCGTCGCCCGCTTCCTTGGCCGCCACCTGGGACAGGAAGCGCGCCGCCTGGTCTTCCGGATCGTTCAGCTCCGAGAAGCCGTTTGCGATCTCGCGGCCGACCATGAACAGCTCGAAGCGTTCGGTGATCCCTTCGCGCACGTCGGAGGCGCGCGCCAGCGGCGAGACCTCGACCGGATAGTCGATGATGAAGGTCGGTTCCCACAGCAGGGCTTCGGCGGTCTCTTCGAACAGGGCCAGCTGCAGCGCGCCCAGGCCGGCGGTGGCGAAGGGCTTGACGCCGAACTTCAGGAGTTCCTGCTTCAGGAAGTCCATGGAATTCAGCTGTTCCGTGGTGTAGCCCGGTGCGTACTTGTCGATCGCTTCGACGATGGTCAGGCGCTGGAAGGGCTTGGACAGGTCGAGCTCGCGGCCGCCATAGGTCAGCACCGCGCTGCCGTTCGAATCGATCGCGGCCTGGCGGATCACCTGTTCGGTGAAGTCCATGATCCACTTGTAGTCGGTGTAGGCCGCATAGAATTCCATCATCGTGAATTCCGGGTTGTGACGGACCGACACGCCTTCGTTGCGGAAGTTGCGGTTGATCTCGAACACGCGGTCGAAGCCGCCGACGACCAGGCGCTTCAGGTACAGTTCCGGCGCGATGCGCAGGTACATCTCCATGTCCAGCGCGTTGTGGTGGGTGACGAAAGGCTTGGCCGCCGCGCCGCCCGGGATCGGGTGCAGCATCGGGGTCTCGACTTCCATGAAGCCGTTCTTCTCCATGAAGCGGCGCATCGACGACATCGCGGCGGTGCGCGCCTTGAAGGTGCGGCGCGTCTCCTCGTTCATGATCAGGTCGACGTAGCGCTGGCGGTACTTGGTCTCCTGGTCGGCCAGGCCGTGGAACTTGTCCGGCAGCGGGCGCAGCGACTTCGAGATCAGGCGCAGCTTGGTCACCTTGACGGTCAGTTCCTCGACCTTGGTCTTGAACAGCGTGCCTTCGATGCCCAGGATGTCGCCCAGGTCGTAGGAGCGCAGCGCTTCCATCGCTTCCTCGCCGGCGGAGTCCAGCGTGACGTAGATCTGGATGCGGCCGGAAGCGGCCGGGCCCGAGCTGTCCTGCAGGGTGGCGAAGGCGGCCTTCTTGCCGGCTTCGCGGCGCAGCATCATGCGGCCGGCCATGACCACGTGGACCGGCTCGGCTTCCAGCTCTTCGCGGGTCTTGCCGCCGTAGGTTTCGACCAGGTCGGCCGCCTTGTCCTGCGGGACGAAGTCGTTCGGGAAGGGATTGCCCTGCTGGCGCAGCGCGGCCAGCTTGGCGCGGCGCTCGGCCATGATCTTGTTTTCGTCGAGCGCCACGACGGGCGACTGGTCTTGGTTTTCCGTAGTCATGATTGGATAGGGTGGTTCTTGTTTGGTTTAGCCGAACAGGCGCTCGGTCTGGAGTTCGGAGAAGTCGCGCACGATGGCGATGACGTTGTCGAAAGCGGTAAACGCGTCACGCGGCAAGGTGGTTGTCAGGACGACGCAGCGCATGCCGGCGCGGCGCGCCGCTTCCACGCCCAGGGGCGCGTCCTCGAACACGATGCAGTGTTCGGGCGCGACGCCGCACAGTTCGGCGGCTTTCAGGAACACGTCCGGATGGGGCTTGCCGCGCGCGACATCGGCCGCGCCGACGATGGCGTCGAAATGGCGGCGCAGGTCCAGGCCGTCGAGCGTGAACGCGACGTTGGCGGGCGGTGCCGCGGTGCCGACGGCGAGTTTCACGCCGTGCGCCCTAGCTTGCGCGACCAGCGCGTCGAAACCGGCGACAGCCTTGCGGTGCGGACCGTACAGCTCGCGGTAGACCGATTCCTTCTCGTGGTTGAGCTGGCCGACTTCCTCGTCCGTCAGGTGCTCGCCCAGGTAGGCGCGCATGATCTCGCCGCCCTGGCGGCCGGCCGTCGCGCGGAAGAATTCGTCCGCGTCCAGCGCCAGGCCACGGCGCTCGAAGAAGCTGATCCACGAGCGCGTGTGGAAGGCCATGTTGTCGACGATGGTGCCGTCCATGTCGAAGACAAAAGCCTGTCGAGGATTCGCCATCGCTTACACGCCCTGCTTGAGCGAGGCCGAGATGAAGTCGTCCAGGTCGCCGTCCAGCACGTTCTTGGTGTTGCCGGTCTCGAAGCCGGTACGCAGGTCCTTGATGCGCGACTGGTCCAGCACGTAGGAGCGGATCTGGTGGCCCCAGCCGACGTCGGTCTTGGAGTCTTCCAGCTTCTGCTGCTCGGCCATGCGCTTGCGCAGCTCGAGTTCGAACAGTTTCGCGCGCAGCATGTCCCAGGCCTCGGCCTTGTTGCGGTGCTGCGAGCGGTCGTTCTGGCACTGCACCACGATGCCCGACGGGGCGTGCGTCAGGCGCACCGCGGAGTCGGTCTTGTTGATGTGCTGGCCGCCCGCGCCCGATGCGCGGTAGGTATCGATGCGCACGTCGGCCGGGTTGATCTCGATCTCGAAGGACTCGTCGACTTCCGGATACACGAACAGCGAGGTGAACGAGGTGTGGCGGCCGTTGGCCGAGTCGAACGGCGACTTGCGCACCAGGCGGTGCACGCCGGTCTCGGTGCGCAGGTGGCCGTAGGCGTATTCGCCCTCGACCTTGATGGTGGCGGTCTTGATGCCGGCGACCTCGCCTTCGGACATTTCCATCACCTCGGCCTTGAAGCCCTTGCGTTCGCAGTAGCGCAGGTACTGGCGCAGCAGCATCGAGGCCCAGTCCTGGGCTTCGGTGCCGCCGGCGCCGGCCTGGATGTCGATGAAGCAGTTGGCGTGGTCCATCGGGTTGCTGAACATCCGGCGGAATTCCATCGCCTCGATGACCTTCTGGATCTCTTCGGCGTCGCCGCCGATCGATTCCAGGGTGCCGTGGTCGCCTTCTTCCTTCGCCATCTCGAACAGGTCGGCGGCGTCCACCAGGTCGTTGCGCGCCTTCTCGAGCGTCAGCACGACGCCTTCGAGCGCCTTCTTTTCCTTGCCGAGGTCCTGGGCCCGCTTCTGGTCGTTCCAGACGGTCGGGTCCTCGAGTTCCTGGTTGACCTGTTCTAGTTTCTCCGACTTGCGATCGAAGTCAAAGATACCTCCGAAGTTCGGCTTCACGGCTGGTCAGGTCGTTCAGCAGGGCGGAAATGGCGTTGATGCGTTCAGCTTCCATGGTCTTTGGCAGTCTTCTAAGATGGTTAAACGTGCTTTGAATCGAACCTTCGATTATACCCCAGGACGGTGGCGGGCCGGGAGCACGGGTGGCTGCGCTTGCCCCGTGGCATGGCGCTGCCGTATCATCGCCCGCTTCCGTCACCCGTCTACCCGCCATGGCCATCCCTTTGCGTTACCAAATTTGCATCGCGCTCGCCCCGATCCTCCTGGGCGCGCCGGCGCTCGCCGCCAAGCCGTCGAAGGCCGGCGCCACCGCGCTGCTCGCCGTGCTGGAAACCACCGACCTGCACGCCAACGTGGTCGGCTACGACTACTACAAGCTGAGCCCCGAGCCCTCGCACGGCCTGGACCGCACCGCGACGCTCATCCACCAGGCGCGCAAGGAGTTCGCGAACACGCTCCTGCTCGACAACGGCGACACCATCCAGGGCACGGCGCTGGCCGACTACCAGGCGCTGGTGAAGCCGCTCGCCTGCGACGAGACGCTGGGCATCTACAAGATCATGAACCGCCTGGGCTACGACGGCGCGGCGATCGGCAACCACGAGTTCAACTACGGCCTGGCCTACCTGAACCAGGTGACCGGCAGCCGCTTCCAGGTCAAGGGCGTCGAGCAGCCTACCCGGTGCGCCGGCCCGGCCTTCCCGATGGTGCTGGCCAACGTCTACAGCGCGAAGACGAAGCAGCCGCTGTTCAGCCCCTACACGATCATCGACAAGCAGGTCCAGGCCACCGGCGCGGACGGCAAGCCCGTCACCGCGACGGTCCGCGTCGGCATCATCGGTTTCACGCCGCCGACCATCATGTCCTGGGACAAGCGCTACCTGGAGGGCCGCGTGTACACCGAGGGCGTGCGCGAGAGTGCACGGAAGTACGTGCCGGAGATGCGCAGGAAGGGTGCCGACCTGGTCATCGCGATCGCCCACGGCGGCCTCGACGCCAGCCCGTACACGCCGGCGATGGAGAACGCGGGCTGGTACCTGGCCCAGGTGCCGGGCATCGACGCCATGCTGCTGGGCCATGCGCACCAGCTGTTCCCGAACCCGGCCAGCAGCGCCCCGCAGTTCAACCTGCCGGGCGTGGACAAGGCGAAGGGCCTGGTGCACGGCGTGCCGACGGTGATGGCCAACCTGTGGGGCAAGCACCTGGGCGTGATCGGCCTGCACCTGAAACACGACGGCCGGCGCTGGCGCGTCGAGCGGGACAAGACCTTCGTCCAGGCCCGCGCCGCGCAGCTCGGCGACAAGACCTTCGTGGAGGCCGATCCGGCCGTGCTGGCGCTGATCCGGGACGAGCACGAGGCGACCATCCGCTACGTGAAGACGCCGGTGGGCGCGACCGAGTTCCGCATGTCGAGCTACTTCGCCGACGTCGGCGACGTCTCGGCCATCGAAGTGGTCAACCAGGCGCAGGCGGCCTACGTGGCGAAGTACGTCGCGGCCAACCTGCCGCAGTACAGGGACCTGCCGGTGCTGTCGGTGTCGGCGCCGTTCAAGAGCGGCAACGCCGGCCCGGCGGACTACACCGACGTCCGGCCGGGCGACCTGGCGCTGAACAACGCGGCCGACCTCTACCTGTACCCGAACGCGCTGTACGCGGTGAAGGTGGACGGCGCCGGCCTGAAGGCCTGGCTGGAAAAGGCGGCGACGCGCTTCAACACCATCGACCCGGCCAGGACCGAGCCGCAGCAGCTGGTCAACGGCGCGGTGCCGAGCTATAACTTCGATGCGATCACCTCGCCCGAGGTCTCCTACCAGATCGACGTCACCCGGGCGCCGGGCGACCGCATCCGCAAGCTGGCATGGCGCGGCAAGCCGGTGCTGCCTGAGCAGGAATTCCTGGTCGCGACCAACAACTACCGCGCCAGCGGCGGCGGCAACTTCCCCGGCCTGGACGGCAGCCGCACCGTGATCGCCGCGCCCGACAACAACCGCGACATCCTGATCGCCTACGTGCGCGAGGCCAGGCGCCTCACCCGCGCGGCCAACGGCTCGGCGCGCAGCTGGACCTTCGCGCCCGTGAAGACGGCGGGGCCGGTGGTGTTCTCGTCGGC
>DAMCRY010000108.1:0-10503 GCA_032115075.1 Massilia sp. | reverse complement strand
CGTCGGCGGCTCCGGGCGTGCTCGACTACGTGCTGCCGCTGTACGCGAACGGCCGCCCGGCCGGCAGCCTGGTCGCCACCTACAGCCTGCAGATCCTGCTCGACGAGGCCGTGCCCTGGTGGTTCGCGCAGGACAATGCCTTGACCCTGCTGGACCGCGACGACGAGCCGGTGGCGCGGCGCATGGCCGGCGGTCCGGGACGCGGCGTCTACACGCACCGGCGCGAGCTCGACCTGCCCGGCGCCCTGGTGGTGCTCTCCACCGACAGCACCAAGCGCGCGCCGCAGCTGCTGCCGAACCTGCTGGTGGGTTCGGTCGTCGTGCTGGCCCTGGGCCTGGTGATGAGCCTGGGCGCGCTGTGGCGCCACATCTCGCGCACCCTGGCCGCCGAGAGCGCGCTGCGCCAGCAGATGGCCTTCCGCACCGCGATGGAGAATTCGCTCATGACCGGCCTGCGCGCGCGCGACCTGGAGGGCCGCGTCACCTACGTCAACCGGGCCTTCTGCGAGATCGTCGGCCATCCGGCGGAAGAGCTGGTCGGCAAGAAGCCGCCCATGCCCTACTGGGCGCCGGAAGCGATGGCCGAGTACGAGGAACGCTTCCGCGGCGTGCTGGCGGGGAACGTCACACCGCAGTTCGAAACCGTGTTCCAGCGCCCCGACGGCGTGCGCGTGCCGGTGCTGGTGTTCGAGGCGCCGCTGGTGGATGTCGACGGGCGCCAGACCGGCTGGATGAGCTCGATCCTCGACATCACCGACCGCAAGCGCGCCGAGGAACTCAACCGCCAACAGCAGGCCAAGCTGGAGGCGAGCGCGCGCCTGGCCACCATGGGCGAGATTTCCTCGATGCTGGCGCACGAGCTGAACCAGCCGCTGGCGGCGATCTCGAGCTACACGGCCGGCGCCATCAATGTGCTGGAACATAGCGCCCGGTCCGGCGAGCCGGTCAACGCCGGCATGCTGCGCCACGCGCTGGAGCAGGCGCGCCAGCAGGCCCAGCGCGCCGGCCAGATCATCCGCAGCGTGCACGAGTTCGTCAAGAAGCGCGAGCCGCGCCGCGAACAGGTGACGATCCGCAGCGTGGTCGACGGCGTGCGCGCCCTGGTCGAGCTGCAGGCGCGCCAGGCCGGCGTGGTGCTGCGCGTCGAGCTGCCGCCGCAACTGCCGCCGGTATCGGCCGACCGCGTCATGCTGGAACAGGTGCTGTTGAACCTGACCCGCAACGCCATCGAGGCGATGCAGGACACGGCGCCCCACCAGCGGGTGCTGCGCATCGCCGCCGCGCACCTGGAGGACAAGGTCGCGGTGTCGGTGATCGACCGCGGCCACGGCATCGCCCCGGAAGTGGCGGCCGGCCTGTTCGAACCCTTCTATTCGACCAAGTCGGAAGGCATGGGCATGGGCCTGTCGATCTGCCGCACGGCGATCGAATTCCATGGCGGGACGCTCACCCACGCGCCGAACCCGGGCGGGGGCACGGTGTTCACCTTCGCGCTGCCGATACAGGCCTGAAGACGGATCGGGCAACGGGCCGGGCGCTGGGCTAAAATCCGCCTGCGGCCCCGCCGCACGACCGACAAGACAAACACGAAGCCAACACGGAGACCCACATGCTGCACATCGTCGACGATGAAGACGTCATCCGCGACGCCCTCGCCTGGCTGGCGCAGTCGCGCGGCCTGCCGGCGCGCGGCTATGCCGGCGGCCAGGCCTTCCTCGACGACATCAAGGCTCCGGACCCGGAAGGCGACTGCGTGCTGCTCGACGTGCGCATGCCCGACATGAACGGCATCGCCGTGTTCGACCAGCTGGTGGCGCGTGGCCTGCTGGGCCGCCTGCCGGTGATCTTCCTCACCGGCCACGGCGACGTGCCGATGGCGGTCGACTCGCTCAAGCGCGGCGCCTTCGATTTCTTCGAGAAGCCCTTCAACGACAACGTGCTGATGGACCGGGTCGTGGAAGCGCTGGCGGCCTCGCGCAAGGCGGCCGAGGCGGCCGCGGTGCAGGCGCGCCTGGCGACCCTGTCGGCGCGCGAGCGCGAGGTGCTGGACCTGATCCTGGCCGGGATGATGAACAAGGTCGTGGCGGATAAACTCGGGATCAGCATGCGCACGGTGGAGGTGCACCGCGCGCATATCTTCGACAAGATGCAGGTCAAGACGGCCGTCGAGCTGGCCGGGCTGTTGAAGTAGGGTGAGCGGATTTCCGCCCGTAACGCCGACGTCTTGCGTTCATGTTTTCCGCCCTCAATTGTTTCCCGTTCTCCTTCCCGCACACGCATCCAAGCGTCCCTGCCGTTTGAAGGAAGCCTTGTAAAATGAACCGGAACGCCTCGCCGCCGCACGCGCCGCGAGCAATTGCATTTAGGAATACTCATGAACGAAAAGACAGTTGCAGACAAAATGTTCCTGAGGACGGCCAAATCGATGCTGATCCTCAATGGCCAGGCCAACCCGGGCGTGGCGGCCCAGATGCCCGCCGAGCTCGTCAAGGAGGGGGACGGTCCCTTCGACGTGATCATGATGTTCGCCCTGAACCGCAAGGAACTCGAACAATACCTGCCCGTCGCCAAGGAGCGCCTGGGCGACAAGGGTTCGCTCTGGATCGCCTACCTCAAGCAGACCGCCTCGAAGGCGACCGACATCAACCGCGATTCGATCAACGCCTATGCCAAGGAAAACGGCATCACCGGCGTGGCGATGATCTCGATCGACGGCGACTGGTCAGCCCTGCGCCTCAAGCGCATCGAGTAAGACCCCGTGGCGGGCCAGCGCCCATGCCACGTGCTCGCGCACCAGCGCTGACGGATGCGCGGCGCGGGCGCGCAGGCCCGCCACGATCGCGTCGTTGCCGCGCGTGGTTTCGCCGGCCGCCGCATTGCCCAGCCCCACCGCCAGGTTGCGCAACCAGCGTTCGTGGCCGATACGGCGGATCGGGCTGCCTTCCATCCTGCGGTTGAATTCCTCCTCGTCCCACCCGAACAGTTCGACCATTCCGGCACCGCCGAGGCCGTTGCGCTCGTCGAAGTCGGGCAGGCTGGCCCGCTGCGCGAACTTGTTCCACGGGCAGACCAGCTGGCAATCGTCGCAGCCGTAGATGCGGTTGCCGATCAGGGGCCGCAGCTCCTCGGGGATGGCGCCCTTCAGCTCGATCGTCAGGTAGGAGATGCAGCGCCGCGCGTCCAGGCGGCCCGGACCGAGGATGGCGCCGGTCGGGCAGGCGCCGATGCAGGCGGAACAGGCGCCGCAGTGCGCGCCGGTGGGCGGGTCGACCGGCAGCGGGAGGTCGACCAGGATCTCGCCGATGAAGAAGGTCGAGCCGGCGTCGCGCGACAGCAGCAGGGTGTGCTTGCCGCGCCAGCCCAGGCCGGCCTTCTCGGCCAGCGGCAATTCCATCACCGGCGCCGAGTCGGTGAACACGCGGTAGCCCAGCTCGCCCACCGCCGCCTTGACGCGCTCGGCCAGCGACTGCAGGCTGTTGCGCAGCACCTTGTGGTAGTCGCGGCCGCGCGCATACACCGAGACCACGGCGGCGCCGGCTTCCAGCTGGCGCGCGCGTTCTTCCGCGCGCCAGTCTTCGCCGCGCGTCATCGGCAGGTAGTCCATGCGCGCGACGATGGCGCGCACCGTACCCGGCACCAGCTCGTGCGGACGCGCACGCTTCATGCCGTGGCTTGCCATATAATCCATCTCGCCGTGGTAACCGGCGTCCAGCCAGGCCTGCAGGCCGGCCTCCGCATGCGCCAGGTCGACGTCCGCGATGCGCACGTCGGCGAAACCGAGCTCCTTGCCCCACGCCTTGATGGCGCGCGCAAGTTCGGGCAGGTCGGGGGGCGATGTGGACATGGCAGGATGAACGAGGCGGCGCGCGCATGCGCCGCACATGAAGAAACCGAGCCCTCTATTTTATTCGATGCAGCCTTTCAAAGCCTACCTGCCCGACGAATCCGCCACCATCGCGCTGGGACAGGCGCTGGCGCGCGCGCTCCAGCCCGGCCTGGTGATCTACCTGCACGGCGACCTCGGCGCCGGCAAGACGGCGCTCACGCGCGCCCTGATCCAGGCTGCCGGCCATCGAGGCACGGTCAAGAGCCCGACCTATACCCTGTCCGAGCCCTACCGGGTCAGCATCGACGGCCAGCCCGGCAACGTCATCCACTACGACCTGTACCGGATGTCGAGCCCGGAGGAATTCCTGGATGCGGGCTTCCGCGACGACTTCGACGGACGCAATGTCTGCATCGTCGAATGGCCCGAAAAGGGCGAACCGGTGTTGCCGCCACCCGACGTCCGGGTGTTGCTTAGCGTCAGCGGACTCGGCCGTGAGGTAGAATTGCAGGCGTTGTCTCCATTGGGCCTGCTATGCCTCGACCGTCTCGCCTACGCCCCGCCTCCGATTTGACTCCCGACCTGCCGGCGCATCCGGCTTGCGCGCGCCGCCGCACCGTGCTCAAGGCCGGCGGCACGCTGCTGCTGTCCGTGATCGCGCCGTTGCCGGCCAGCGCCGCCCAGATCATGGCCGTACGGGTCTGGCCCGCGCCGGACTACACCCGCGTCACGCTGGAAAACGACAGCAATCTCAAGACCGAGCAATTCCTGCTGCCGGACCCGCCGCGCCTGGTGGTGGACATCGACGGGCTGGCCCTGAACGACACACTGAAAAGCCTGGTCGCCAAGATCGAGTCGAACGATCCCTACATCAAGCAGGTGCGGGTCGGGCAGAACCGCCCGAACGTGGTGCGCCTGGTGTTCGACCTGAAGGAAGAAATCAAGCCGCAGGTGTTTACGCTGGCGCCGGTGGCCGGCTACCGGCACCGCCTGATCCTGGACCTGTACCCGCTCAAGCCGGTCGACCCGCTCGCGGAGATGATCGCCAAGGGCGAGTGGACCACCGACGGTGCGCCCGCCGCCGCCGCCAACAGCGCCAACCCGGCGTCGCCTCTGCCTGCCGCGCCGCCGGCCCAGACCGAAGTCGCGCCGGACGCCATCGCCAAGCTGGAATCCGAACAGTCGGCCCTGAACGGCGTCCCGCCGCAGCAGCCGGTCCAGCCCACGCCGGGCAAGCAGCCAGCCAGGGCGCTCGCGCAGAAGGTGGTCCGGATGGTGACCATCGCCCTCGACCCCGGCCACGGCGGCGAGGACCCGGGCGCGATCGGCGCGACCGGGGCGCGCGAGAAGGACATCGTGCTGGCGGTGGCCAAGCGCCTCAAGGCCAAGCTCGAGCAGCTGCCCAACACCCGCGTCATGCTGACCCGCGACGGCGACTACTTCGTGCCGCTGGGCCAGCGCGTGCAGAAGGCGCGCCAGGTGCAGGCCGACCTGTTCGTCTCGATCCACGCCGACGCCTGGATCTCGCCGACCGCGCGCGGCTCCTCGGTGTTCGTGCTGTCCGAGAAGGGCGCCAGCTCGAGCGCGGCGCGCTGGCTGGCCAACGACCAGAACAAGGCCGACCTGATCGGCGGCGCCAACGCCGCCGTGCAGGACAAGCAGCTCGCCAGCGTGCTGTTCGACCTGTCGACCACGGCCCAGATCAACGACAGCCTGAAGGTCGGCAAGGCCGTGCTGCGCGAGATCGGCGGCATCAACCGCCTGCACAAGGCGGCCGTCGAGCAGGCCGGCTTCGCCGTGCTGAAGGCCCCGGACATCCCCTCGATCCTGGTCGAGACCGCCTTCATCTCCAACCCCGAGGAAGAAGCGAAACTGCGCGACGACGGCTACCAGAACCAGCTGGCCGACGCCATCACCAAGGGCATCAAGCGCTATTTCGCCGACAACCCGCCGATGGCCAAGAGCCGCCAGACCTGATCCCGCCCATCCGCCGTCCATCCCATGACCCACGCCACCCCCATCCCCTTCGGGCAGCTGCCCGCCATCCGCATCGCGGCGCCCGACGGCGCCCAGGCCGTCGTGACCCTGTACGGCGCCCACCTGGTCTCGTGGACGGGAGCGGACGGCGCCGAGCGCATGTTCCTCAGCACCCGGTCGGCGCTGGACGGCGGCAAGGCGATCCGCGGCGGGGTGCCGGTGATCTTCCCGCAGTTCGCGGAGCGCGGCGCCGGCATGCGCCACGGCTTCGCGCGCGTCAGCACCTGGGAACTGCTTGGTTCCGGGCTGGAAGACGGCGCGCACGTGGCCGCCGCCTGGGCCGAATTCCTGCTCGCGCCGCGCATGCTGCCCGAGCCGGTGCGCCAGGCCTGGCCGCACGCCTTCGCGCTGCTGCTGCGCGTGTCCGTGCGCGCCAACCAGCTGGCGATGACGCTCACCGTGCGCAACGAAGGCGACGCAGGCTTCCCCTTCTCCACCGCCCTGCACACCTACCACCTGGTGCCGGACGTGTGCGAGGTGCGTATCGAGGGCATTTCCTCGGACGAGATCTCGATCGTCGACAAGCTGGACAAGGTCTACCCGCACGTGGGCGGGCGCGCCACCCTGTCCACCAGCGCCGGCATGCTGCCGCTCGAGCAGGAAGGCTTCCTCGACGCGGTGGTGTGGAACCCGGGCGCCGCCGACACCGCCGCCCTGCTGGACATGGCCGACGACGAGTACCGGCGCTTCGTCTGCATCGAGCCGGCGCTGCTCGAACCGCTGACGCTGGCGCCGGGCCAGTCCTGGACGGGAAGCTACCGCATCGGCTGATGCGCATCGGGCGGGCCGTCAAACTATCCGGGAAGTTTCCTCCGTGATACATTAGACAAATTATCAACAGCCTTTGCCCGCCTGATGAAAAAGATCGCAATTGCCGCCGCCGCCTCTTCCCTGCTGGCCGCCTGCGCCACCACGCCCCCGCCCTCGCTGAGCAGCTACACCGTCGATTCCGGCGTCGCGCGCAGTCCCGACCAGCTGGCGCTGGACTTCCAGAAAGCCGACCTGGCGCTGCGCGTGGAGCCCGCCACCCGCAGCATCCGCGGCGACGCCCTGCTCACCTTCGGCACCCGCCAGCCGGTCGAGCGCATCGAACTGGACCTGGACCGCAACCTGCCCATCGACGCCATCGAGGTCGACGGCCAGCCGCTCGCGGCCGGCGCCTGGAGCAATCCGGAGGGACGCCTGACGGTCCGGCTGCCGCAGCGCCTGGAACCGGGCAAGCAGGTCACCGTGCGGGTGCGCTACGGCGGCACCCCGCACGTGGCCAAGAACGCCCCCTGGGACGGCGGCTTCGTCTGGTCGCAGACGCCGGGCGGCGAGCCCTGGGTGGCCAGCGCCGTGCAGGGCGAAGGCTGCGACCTGTTCTGGCCCTGCATCGACCACCCGACCGGTAAGCCGAAGCAGGTGGACCAGCACATCACGGTGCCGGCGCCGCTGGTCGCGGCCGGCAACGGCGTGGCGATGGGCATGGACGAGAAGGACGGCTGGCGCACCTGGCACTGGAGCACGAAGAATCCCAGCACCTACGGCATCGCCATCAACGTGGGCCCGTACAAGCTGATGGAAGGCAGCTACGCCAGCCGCTACGGCAACACGATCCCGCTGCGCTTCTGGTACCTGCCGCAGAACGAGAAGCAGGCCGGCGAGCTGTTCGCCGAATTCCCGAAGATGCTGGAGTTCTTCGAGCGCACCATCGGCCCCTATCCCTTCGGCGACGAGAAGATGGGCGTGGTCGAGACCCCGCACAAGGGCATGGAGCACCAGACCATCAACGCCTACGGCAACAAGTACGCCAAGACCGCCTACGGCTACGACGAGCTGCTGCAGCACGAGCTGGCCCACGAATGGTTCGGCAACCAGCTGACCAATGCCGACTGGGACGACATGTGGCTGCACGAGGGCCTGGGCACCTACATGCAGCCGCTCTACATGCAGTACCTGCGCGGCCAGCAGGAATATTTTGCCGAGCTGATGGCGCAGCGCGCCGGCATCCAGAACAAGGCGCCGATCGTGTCCGGCAAGTCGCGCACCGAAGGCCAGGTGTATTCCACCGAGCGCGGCGGACCGGGCCAGGACATCTACACCAAGGGCGCGCTGGTCATGCACACGCTGCGCGGCCTGGTCGGCGATGACGCCTTCTTCCGCACCGTGCGCGAGAGCGTCTACGGCACCGCCGACCCGCGCCCCGGCAACTTCCAGCCGCGCCTGGGCACGACAAAGGAGTTCATGGAGATCGCCAAACGCGTGAGCGGGCGCGACCTGGACTGGTTCTTCCAGGTCTACCTGTACCAGGCCGGCCTGCCGGAACTGCAGGCGACCCGCAGCGGCAATACCTTGAACCTGGCGTGGAAGACGGAGAAAAATACGCCCTTCCCGATGCCGGTCGAGGTGCGCGTGGGCCAGCGCATCGTCAGCGTGCCGATGACCGACGGGCGCGGCAGCATGGCGCTGGAGGAAGGCGCGCACTACGTGCTCGATCCGAATTCCAGGATCCTGCGCCGCGAGCAGCATATCGAGCGCTACCAGCAGTATCGGGAAGAGCTGCGCAAGAAGCGCAGCGCGGCGAAGTAGACCCTGGTGGAGCCTGGCGGCTCCCGGCTTTCGCCGTGGCCGCTACAGGCGCTGCCGGCGTTCGGTCAAGGCTTGCCCGCGCGCGGCGTGTACTGCATTTTCATCGAATACGGCGCCGCGCCGTTGGCGACCGGCCGCCTGGCCAGGTAGGCGAGTCCGGACGCATCGTCCTTCAGGTAGCCGTTCAGGAAGTTCAGGATATACCTGGCCCCGAGGCTGTAGGCGAACGAGACTTCCTCGGGCGTGTACTCCTTGTACTCTGCCGGGTCGTCGAGACGGATGTACGACGAGCCGAAATGGACATGGTCCATCGGGTACATCGTCAGCAGGTACACGTCCGCGTTGCTCATGCGGCTCATGAAGCTTCCGCTCATGTCTTCCTTGTAGCGGATATTGTCTTCCATCGACCCCGGGCTCTGGGCGAGGAACAGCAGCGGCGTCCTGAGTTTCTCGGGTACGGCGTAGCTGGCCTGCACCATGATCGAATTGAAATAACGCACCGCGCCGTCCATGCACACCAGGGCCTTGATCCGCTCGTCCTTCGCAGCCGCGAGCACATTGCTGATGCCGCCCCAGCTGAATCCCGCCACCGCCACGCGCGTCATGTCGGCCTGCGGCAGGGTGCGCGCGTAATCGATCAGGAAGCGGATATCGTCCGCCTGCAGTTCGGCATGCTTCAAGTCCTTCTTGATCCAGCGGCCCGTTTCCCCGATGGTCGGCGCGGCGATGACGATGTAGCCGTGGCTCGCCAGGAATTCGGCGATGTCCGCATTCTCGAAGGTCGTGTTGTTGATACTGGGCGCATAGATCACCACCGGGAATTTGCCTGCTTTCGCAGCAGCGTCGCGCACCGCCCACATCGTCCTGCGCCGCTCGGACTCGACCTGCTTGTTGCGCTTGCCCTCGGTGACCATCCGCAGCCAGGCATCCACGGTCCGCGCCTGATCTTTCGGCGAGCCTTCGAATTCGGTCTCCCACCCCACCAGGCGCAGGTAATCGTTATATTTCACGCCCGGCCCGCCCTTTTCCGCCGGATACCAGATCACCGTTTGAAGGGGCCGGCCCCGCTTCTCCTGTTTCGAGAACACGCTGGCCAGCATCCCGCGCTGCGGCGTGAACGAGCGCGTGCGATCGTATTGCTTGACGAAGCGGACCCCGACGGCGTGGGGACCGGGCGTGTTCGAGAACGTGAACAGGCTTTGGGCATGGGCCTGCGCGCAGGCCCAGAAGACCATCATGAACAGCATCGCACGCATGCCGGTCCTTCGGGGTCGAGTTGCAACAGTGGCGCCAGGCGTCCTGCCCCGGCGAGCCGGCTCCGCGTCGCTTCCGGGCGCATCACGCGGACTGCCTGTTCAGGTGTTGGAGTGCTTCCGCCAGGGCGGGCATGTAGGTGCGGCTGGCGCGCAGCAGGCTGCCGTCGCGCAGGCGCAGCAGGGCGTCGCGGTTGGTGAGGGCGCGCAGCTCGGCGATCATGTCGAGCCGCACGATGGCCGAGCGGTGCACCCGGTGGAACAGGCGCGGATCGAGCTGCATCGCCAGGTTGTGCAGGCGCTCGCGCACCAGCCAGGCCTTGCCGTTCGCATGCAGGGTGGCGTAGTCGCCGTCGGCCTCGATGCGCTCCACCTCGGCGACCGGCACCAGCACCGTGCGCGTCCCGACACGCACTGTGAAGGTCTGCGCGGCCGGCATGGGCGGTGGTGCGGCGCGGTTCCGGCCGCGGTAGGGAAAGGCCTGGCGCGGGCGGTCCAGGGCCTCGTCCAGGCGCTCGTCGTCGACGGGTTTCAGCAGGTAATCCAGGGCGGCCAGATCGAAGACCTGCAGGGCGAAGCCGTCGTAGGCCGTCAGCAGGATCGCCATCGGCCGCTGCGCCGCCGGCAGCGCGGCCAGCACCTCGAGCCCGGTCTTGCCCGGCATCTCAATGTCGACGAACACCAGGTCGGGGCGCAGCGCCGCGATGCCCTCGCAGGCGCTGTCGCCATCGCCGAACTCGCCCACCAGCTCGAAGCCGCTGCGCCGCGCCAGCCTGACCTTGACCGCCAGCCGGGCCAGCGGCTCGTCGTCGACGA
>DAMCRY010000107.1:0-10505 GCA_032115075.1 Massilia sp. | reverse complement strand
CAAGCGCTCGGCCTTGGCCATCCCGGCCCGCGCCGCCTCGCGCTCGGCCCAGCCGGCATCGGTGCCCTCGACCACGACGACGGTGTCGCCGCGCGAGGGCATGACCGGATCGGCCAGCCAGGCGATCGCGCAGGCCAGCAGCAGGCAGCGGACCAGCAGCAACAGGAGATCGTTCCAGCGCCAGGCGCGCGTCTGCCGCGGCTCGGCGCGCGGCAGGAAGCGGCTGGTGGCCAGGGGTTCGGCCTGGTGCTGTTCGCGCTTCTTGCGGTGCCACCAGACCGGCAGCAGCAGGACCGGCAACGCCAGCCACCACAACGCGTTCATGGCCGGCTCCCTGGACGCCGCAACCACAGGCGCAGGACCTCGCCGGGGGCCTGCTCGATGCGCGCCGACACCAGGGGGATATCGGCCTTGCGGCAGTTGGCCGTGACCTGGGCGAAGTGCTGCTCGCGGTTGCGGCGGTACCCTTCCTTCAGGTCGGCGCCGAAGCGGAACACCCCGCTCGTTTCCTCCTTCTGTTCAGGGTCGCGGTAGGCGAGCGTAGACGAAAAACTGGCGTCGACCTCGGCCTGGGTCTGCAGGCACAGCACGCGCACGTCGTGGCGCATGCCGCGCAGGCGGATCAATGCCTGCGACAGCGGCGAGGGCCAGTCGAGCAGGTCGCTGGCGGCGTAGATGGCGCTCGGCGACTGGGCGAAGTGCAGGCTGGCGCGCAAGGTGTCGGCGTCGGGCAATTCGCCCTCGGGCTGCACCCGGCTCAGTTGCAGCAGCACGCGCTGCAGCTGGCGCGGGCCGCGCATGGCAGGGGTGAACTGGACACGGCCGGCGCCCAGGACCACCAGGCCGAAAGCGTCGCCCTGGCGCTGGGCGATGGCGGCCACGCAGCCGAGCAGCGTGCGCGCATAGGCCAGCTTGTCGACACCGTCCACCTCGCGGCTCGGTTCGCTCATCGAGGCGCTGGCGTCCAGCACCAGCCAGACCGCCACGTGGCTGTCGCGCTCGGCCTCGCGCACGAAATAGCGGTCGGCGCGCGCCAGCAGTTTCCAGTCGACGCGGCGCCACTCGTCCCCGGGCGCATAGGCGCGGTATTCCGAGAACTCGACGCCCGCCCCGCGCTCGCGCCCGGCGTGGACGCCGTGGCCGAGCCCCGCCAGCACGTGGCGGATCACGAGGTCGAGCTTCTGCGTGTGCGCGATCAGCGCGGTCTTCGCCAGCGACAAGGTTAATCGACCCGGATCTCGTTGCGCAGCGCTTGCAGGATGTCGGCGATGGCGATGCCATCCGCCTCCGCCTCGAAGTTGCGCAGCACGCGGTGCGCCAGCACCGGCAGCAGCATCGCTTGGATATCGTCGCGCGTGACGGCGAGACGGCCCTGCATCAGGGCGCGCGCCTTCGAGGCCAGCACCAGTGCCTGGCCGGCGCGCGGGCCGGCGCCCCAGCCGATGTGGTTCTTCACGGCGGCCACCGTGGTGTCCGAAGGACGCGTCGCGCGCACCAGGCGGGTGGCGTAGCGCAGCAGGTGCTCGCCGATCTCGATGTCGCGCACCAGCTGCTGCAGGCGCAGCAGGTCCTCGACCGTCATCGCCGGTTCGGCATCGTCGAGGCCGGCGTGGGTGGTGCGCGAGACCATCAGGACCTCTTCGTCCTCGGTCGGGTAGACCACGTCGATGCGCAGCAGGAAGCGGTCGAGCTGGGCTTCCGGCAGCGGATAGGTGCCGGCCTGCTCGATCGGGTTCTGCGTGGCCAGCACGAAGAAGGGCCGCGGCAATTTGTGCGTGGTGCCCGCGAAGGTGACGGCGCGCTCCTGCATCGCTTCCAGCAGTGCAGATTGCGTCTTGGGCGGCGCGCGGTTGATCTCGTCGGCCAGCAGCACCTGGGTGAACACGGGCCCCGGCTGGAAACGGAACACGCGCTGGCGCGTGGCGGCGTCTTCTTCCAGGATCTCGGTGCCGACGATATCCGAGGGCATCAGGTCGGGCGTGAACTGCACGCGGCGGAACTGCATGTCGGTGGCCTGGGCCAGCGATTTGACGAGCAAGGTTTTACCGAGCCCCGGCACGCCCTCGACCAGGGCGTGGCCGCCGGCCAGCAGGCAGGTCACGAGCAGGTCGACCACCTCTTCCTGCCCGATGATCACGCGCGCCATGCTTTCCTTCAGCGCCCCGATCTTTGCCGCCAGGGCGGTGATTTCCTCTTCACTCCACGCTACCGCATCACGTTCCGCCACCACTTACGCTCCCAACGCATATTGAATGATATTGACCGCGAAGCGGGTGTTGTCGACCGCGAGGAACCGCTTGTTGCGGAAGTCGTAGTCCCACTCGCATCCGTAGTCCTTGTTCGAGTACAGCAGGCGGATGCGCCCGCCGAACTCGATGGCTTTCAGGTATTCGTGCACCAGGTCGTCGCCCCAGCCATTGAGCTCGCCCCCGGTGGTCGGCGGTCCGTCGAACTTGAAGAAGCAGGAATACAGCGGGTGCGTATTCGGGATCTTCTTCAGGGCGGAGGCACCAAAAATCTTGACCATCTCGGCCTCGAACGACTTGGCGAACAGGCCGTCGATGTCGTGGTTGCAGTCGTCCACGAACACGAAACCGCCGCCGCGCACGTACTTCTCGAGGTTGCGCCGTTCCGCTGGCGTGAACTGCACCAGCTTGTGTCCCGCGAAGTAGCAGAACGGCGCCTCCAGCATCTTTGGATCCGACAGCGCGACGATGCGCTCGGTCGGATCCACCCGCAAGGTGGTGTACTCGACGAGCGAGTTCAGCACGTTGCTGGGCATACGGATATCCACGTCCCAATCGCCCGATTCGTAACTCAGGCGCGTGAAGTAGAAATCGAAGGATGCCATAAGCGCGCCATTGAAAAAAATTTACACCGCGTCCGACAGCGAGGTGAAGTTGAAGTCGCGCACCTTCATCGGCGGCAGCACCATCTGGTACGGCACCTCGTCGCCGCCGATGATCTCGGGCTTGCCGAGTTCCTCGATGTTGTTGAGGATCGTGACCGGGCTCTCGTTGAAGCGGAAGTTCTTCACCGCGTGCTTGATCTTGCCGTTCTCGACGTAGAAGGTGCCGTCGCGGGTCAGGCCGGTGAGCAGCAGCGACTGCGGGTCGACCATGCGGATGTACCAGGTGCGGGTGACCACGATGCCCTTCTTGGTGTTCGCGACCAGCTCGTCCAGCGACTTGGTGCCGCCGGCCATGATCATGTTGCCGTGGCCGGCCGTGGCCTGCTTGCCGGTCTTCTGCGCCCAGTACGGCGAATACTCGAGCGAGGCGACACGGCCGTTCTTGATCAGGTCGGTGCGCTGGCGCGCCAGCATGGTCTCGTTGTCCCACGGCGCCACCGGCACGTCGGGGTTCCACGGGTCGGCCCAGATGTTGACCTGCTCGTCGAACAGCTTGTCGCCCAGGCGGTTGCCGCCGCCCTTCTTGGCCAGGAAGCTGCGGCCTTCGTCGGCCGAGCGCGCGCTGAAGGAGGCGAACATATTGCCGAGGATTTCCGAGGTTGCGGCCGGCTCCAGGATCACGGTGTAGCGGCCCGGCTCCAGCGCCTTCGCATCGACCGAGCGCAGCGCCTTGTCGATCGCGATCTCGGCCGCCTCGCCGGCGTTGAAGCGGCGCGCATCGACCGCCGAGCGGGTCACCCAGCCCGAACCGCGGCCGTCTTCGGTACGCGCGGTGCAGGTGAACGACAGGTCGGTGAATTCCTGGAAGCCGAACACGCCTTTCGAGTTGGCGATGCAGGCGAAGCGGGTGCTGTCGGTGAAAAAGCCCGCCGTGACCAGCTTTTTCGCGCGCGCCTGGCCGATCGCCGCCGCCGCCACTTCGGCGCGGTAGGCCGGGTCGATGCCGGCGGTCGCGCCCATGAAGGTCTTGGTGGTCAGGTAGTCCTGCTTGCCGACGGCGGGCACGAACTCCGGGTTCTCCGGCGCCAGGCGCGCCAGTTCCTCGGCGCGGCGCACGGCCTTTTCCAGCGACTTGTCGTCGAACTCGTTGACCACGGCGGTGCCGACACGCTTGCCGAAGGCGACGCGCACGGCCAGCTGGGTGTCTTCGGTCAGGCCGGCGGTGCTCACGCTGTTGCGTGCGAAGCGGATGTTACCGGTACGGTTGCCCTCGATGGACACGCTGCATTCGTCGGCTTTCGAGAAACCGATCACGCGGTCGGCGATGCGTTTTGCTTGTTCCTGGTTCAGCTGTTTCATGATGTCTCCCCTCAACCGATCTTGCGTGCGGTGTTGATGACGTTGATGCCGTTGAAGCGCGTGGTGCTCGAACCGTGCGAGACCGCGCTGACCTGGCTCGGCTGGCCCTTGCCGTCGAAGAAGGAGCCGCCCATGCGCCAGTCGCGCTCGTCGCAGATCGCGCTGCAGGCGTTCCAGAATTCCTGGGTGTTGGCCTGGTAGGCCACGTCTTCGAGCGGGCCGACGATCTTGCCGTTCTTGATCTCGTAGAACAGCGTGCCGCCGAACTGGAAGTTGTAGCGCTGCTGGTCGATCGAGTAGGAGCCGCGGCCGAGAATGTAGATGCCCTTCTTGACGTCCTTGACCATCTCGTCTGGTGTAAGACGACCTTTGCCCGGCTCCAGCGACACGTTCGGCATGCGCTGGAACTGGATGGTGCTCCAGCTGTCGGCATACGAGCAGCCGTGCGACTCCTGTTCGCCGATGATGTGGGCCTGGTCGCGCGTGGCCTGGTAGTTGACCAGGATGCCGTTGCGGATGATGTCCCACTTCTTGGCGCGCACGCCCTCGTCGTCGTAGCCGACCAGGCCGAGCGAACCCGGCGTGGTGCGGTCCGCAACGAAGTTCACGCGCTCGGAACCGTACTTGAATTTCTTCGTTTCCCACTTGTCGAGCGAGGCGAAGCTGGTGCCGGCATAGTTGGCTTCGTAGCCGAGCACACGGTCCAGCTCCGTCGGGTGTCCGACGTTCTCGTGGATGGTGAGGAACAGGTGTTCGGGGCTCAGCACCAGGTCGTACTTGCCCGGTTCGACCGACTTGGCGCCGAGCTTCTCGCGCGCCTGCTTGCCGGCCAGCCTGGCGTCCTCGACGATGTCGTAGGACCTGGTATAGAGGGTGGTGACGCCGCCGGCCGCGCGCACCTTGTCGCTGGCTTTGGCGTCGAAATACTCGTAGCCCATCGAGACCGGCGAGCCGAGGCCGGCGCGCGAGCGGAACTTGCCGCTGGCCTTGTCGACGGCGGTCGCGTTGATCGGCGCCCACAGGCGATGGATGTCCTGGTCGATGTAGGAGCCGTCGGTGGAAGCGAAGTACTTCTGCTGGTTGATCTGGAACAGCGAGCCGGTCATGAAGGTCGCGCCGGCGTCGAGCCCCGCCTTGTTGGCGGCGATCAGCATGTCGGCCTTTTCCTTGACCGGGATGGCGCGCCAGTCCTTCGCCATCGGGGTGGCCCAGGCCACCTCGCCCACGCCCTTGACCGGCGCCAGGCGCACCGGCTCCGTCTGCAGCTTGGCGTTGGCCTTGGCAATGGCGACGGCCTGGCGCGCGGCCTCGGCGACGCCGTCCGGGGTCATGTTGTTGGTCGAGGCGAAGCCATAGGCGCCGCCCGCGATCACGCGCACGCCGACGCCGCTCGACTCGGTGTTGCTGATGTTCTCGACGTTCAGGTCGCGCGTGACGATGAACTGGTTCAGGTAGCGGCCGATGCGCACGTCGCAGTAGGAAGCGCCGGCCTTGGTGGCGGCGTTCAGCGCGACGTCGGCCAGGGCCTTTTTCGCGCTCGCGGCCATGGGGTTGAGCAGGTCTTCGGCGGCGATGGCGTTGCCGAAGACGGGGATCAGCATGGCGCCCGCGGTGCCGGCGCCGATTTGCAGGAATTTACGACGTTCCATGTGAGTTCTTCCGTGTGCGTTCACCTGTGGCCCCTCCACGTCATCCCCGCGAAGGCGGGGATCCAATTCCGCAGCGCAGTCGATACGCTTGCAGAATTGGGTTCCCGCCTGCGCGGGAACGACGGTCTCGGAGCCGCGGCATCACTGTTACTTAGACGGCGTCCGACAGCGACGTGAAATTGAAGTCGCGGATCTTCATCGACGGGATCAGCATCGAATAATTCGCCTCGTCCCCGCCGATCACGACCGGCTTGCCGATTTCCTCGATGTTGTTCAGCATCGACACCGGGCTCTCGTTGAAGCGGAAGTTCTTGATCGGGTGCTTGACCTTGCCGTTCTCGATGTAGAAGGTGCCGTCGCGGGTCAGGCCCGTCACCAGCACCGACTGCGGGTCGACCATGCGGATGTACCAGGTGCGGGTCACCAGCACGCCCTTCCTGGTGTTGGCGATCAGCTCGGCCGTGCTCTTGTCGGTGCCGGCCATGATGATGTTGCCGGCGCTGCCGATGGCGCGTTCGCCCTTCTTCTGCGCCCAGAAGCGCGAGTAGTTCAGCGCGTTGATGCGGCCGTCCTTGACCAGGTGGGTGCGTTCGCGCGGCAGCATGTTGCCGTCCCATGGCAGCACCGGCACGTCCTTGTCCCACGGATCGGACCAGATGTTGACCTGCTGGTCGAACAGCTTGTCGCCCAGGCGGTTGGCGCCGCCCTTCTTCGACAGGAAGCTGCGGCCTTCGTCGGCCATGCGGGCATTGAAGCCGCCGATCATGAAGGTCAGCAGGTCGCTGGTGGCGCTCGGCTCCATCACCACGGTGTAGCGGCCCGGCTCGAGCGCTTTCGCATCGACCGAGCGCAGCGCCTTTTCGATCGCCACGTCGGCCGCTTCGCGCGGATCGAACTTCGCCACGTCGCGCGCCGAACGCTTGACCCAGCCCGAGCCGCGGCCGTCCTCGGTGCGCACGGTGCAGGTGAAGTCGAGCGAGGTGGCGACCTGGTGGCCGAACACGCCGTTCGAGTTGGCGATGGTTTCGAAGGTCGAGCGGTCGGTGAAGAAGCCGGCTGCCACCAGGCCCTTTTTGCGGCAGGCTTCCATCGCGTAGGCGGCGGCCTGGGCGCGGAATTCCGGATCGATGTCGGCGGTGCGCTGCACGAAGGTCTCGGAAGCCTTGTAGCCGGTCTTGGCGATCGCCGGCATGAATTCCGGATTTTCCGGCGCCAGGCGCGCCAGGTCCTCGGCGCGGCGCACGGCCTTTTCCAGCGACTTGTCGTCGAACTCGTTGATGGTGGCGGTGCCCTGGCGCTTGCCGAAGGCGACCTGTACCTGGATCTGCGTGTCGTCGGCCAGGCCGGCGGTGGACACGGCATTGCGCGCGAACCGGATGTTGCCGATGCGCGAACCTTCGATGCTGACGATGCACTCGTCGGCCTTGGACAGCGACATCACGCGGTCGGTGATGCGTTTGGTCTGGTCTTGGGTAAGGATGCTCATGGTTGTTCCCTGCCTCAGCCGATCTTGCGAGCGGTGTTGATCACGTTGATGCCGTTGAAGCGCGCGGTGCTCGAGCCGTGCGAGACGATGCTGATCTGCGGCGGCTGGCCTTTGCCGTCGAAGAAGGAGCCGCCCATGCGCCAGTCGCGCTCGTCGCAGATCGCGGTGCAGGCGTTCCAGAACTCCTGGGTGTTGGCCTGGTAGGCCACGTCTTCCAGCATCGGGCCGATCTTGCCGTCCTTGATCTCGTAGAACAGCTGGCCGCCGAACTGGAAGTTGTAGCGCTGCTGGTCGATCGAGAACGAGCCGTCGCCGACGATGTAGATGCCCTTCTTGATGTCCTTGACCATCTCGTCCGGGGTCAACTTCTTCTTGCCCGCTGCGAGCGACACGTTCGGCATGCGCTGGAACTGCACCGAGTTCCAGCTGTCGGCGTAGGAGCAGCCGTGCGATTCCTTCTCGCCGATGATGTGGGCCTGGTCGCGCGTGGCCTGGTAGTTGACCAGGATGCCGTCCTTGATGATGTCCCACTTCTTGGTCTTGACGCCCTCGTCGTCGTAGCCCACGCAGCCGAGCGAGCCCGGGGTGGTCTTGTCGGCGAACAGGTTGACGATGCCGTTACCGTACTTGAATTTCCTGGTTTCCCACTTGTCGAGCGTGGCGAAGCTGGTGCCGGCGTAGTTGGCCTCGTAGCCGAGCACGCGGTCCAGTTCCGTCGGGTGGCCGACGTTCTCGTGGATGGTCAGCCACAGGTGTTCGGGACTCAGCATCAGGTCGTACTTGCCCGGGGTGACCGATTTCGCGGTCAGCTTCGTTCTAGCGTCGCGGCCGGCGGCCTTCGCATCCTCGACGATGTCGTAGGAGCCGGTGTAGAGCGTCGCCACGCCGCCCGCGGCCTTGAGCTTGTGCTCGGGGCGCGCGTCCAGGTATTCGTAGCCCATGCCGACCGGTGCGCCCAGGCCGGAGCGCGAACGGAACTTGCCGGTGTTCTTGTCCACGGCGGTGGCCTGGAACGGCGCCCACAGGCGGTGCACGTCCTGCTCGATGTAGGAGCCGTCGGTGGAAGCAAAATACTTCTGCTGGTTCACCTGGAACAGCATCGAGTTCATGAAGGTCGCGCCGCCGTCCATGCCGGCCTTGTTGGCGGCGATGAGCAGGTCGGCCTTTTCCTTGATCGGCACGGTGCGCCAGTCCTTCTTGATCGGCGTGGCCCACGATACCTCGCCGACGCCCTTGACTGGTGCAAGGCGCACCGGTTCGGACTGCAGCTTGGCGTTGGCCTTGGCGATGGCGACTGCCTGGCGCGCCGCGTTGGCGATGCCGTCGTTCGACATGTCCGAGGTGGCGGCGAAGCCGTAGGCGCCGTTGGCGATGACGCGCACGCCGACGCCGGCCGACTCGGTGTTGGCCACGTTCTCGACGTTCAGGTCGCGGGTGGTGATGAACTGGTTCAGGTAGCGGCCGATGCGCACGTCCGCGTAGCTGGCGCCGGCCTGGGTGGCGGCGTTCAGCGCGACGTCGGCGAGCGCTTTCTTGGCGGCGGTCGGCATGCCGCTCAACAGCTCTTCCGCCGCGATCGCGCGGGTGAAGGGAACGAGCGTCGAGGCGAGCGCCAGGCTGCTGAAATTGAGAAAGGTACGGCGTTCCATCATGTCTCCTGAAATCAACCTGTTTCTTGGACAGCGGCCCGCCGACAACGCGGTCCGCTCTTGTATTTACGGCGCAGGGGAAGCGGTTTTGCCGGGTCCTCGGGGAGGCCGGCAAACTTCTCAACCTTAGCAGCAACTTGATCTTTTGAATAGGCAATTGTTGTGCCAGATCAAAGCATTCTTTGGAGACGTGATGTTGCGGCCGTCCGCTGTCCGGGGAAAGTGTCCGGCCGCCTGTCCGCATCCTGTCCGCCCGCTGCGCGCGGACAGTCTCCGGGACCGCCGTGCGAGCGATACGTATGCATAAGCGGCGTGCGCGAGACAGGCGGCGAATGCTTGACTGTCCGTCCAGTGTGTCCGATCATCGGCGCGGCGGCGGCGTTCCGCCCGGCCGCACACAATCACCTTGGAGACCTCGAACCGATGAAACGACTGATCCTGGCCGCAGGTGTGGCTGCTACCCTGGCCACCGGGGGTATTGGCGCCGCGCAGGCCGACGACGCCTTGAAAGCCGCCATCGCGGGCGAACACCGCAGCGCCGCCAACAAGGCGCGCGACGCGGCGCGCCACCCCTACGAGACGCTGACCTTCTTCGGCATCAGGCCGAACATGACGGTGGTGGAGCTGGTGCCCTCGGGTGGCTGGTACACCGAGATCCTGGCGCCCTACCTGCGCCAGAACGGCAAGCTGATCGGCGCCGGCCAGGCGATCGCGCCGGGCAACCGCTACGGCATGGCCTTCAAGCAGAAGCTCGATTCGAATCCGGCGCTGTACGACAAGGTGGTCCCGGCCGTGTTCGAACCGCCGGCCACCTACCAGATCGCGGCCCCGAACAGCGTCGACATGGTGCTCACCTTCCGCAACCTGCACAACTGGGTCGGCGCCGGCGAGGACGCGCTGAAGAACACCTTCAAGGAGATCCACAAGGTGCTGAAGCCGGGCGGCGTGCTGGGCATCGTCGACCACCGACTGCCGGCCGCGATGCCGCAGGACGCGAAGGCCTCGAGCGGCTACGTGCACGAAGCCTGGGTGATCAGGACGGTCGAAAGCGCGGGTTTCAAGCTGGCCGCCAAGTCCGAGATCAACGCCAACCCGAAGGACACCGCCAACCACGAGAAGGGCGTGTGGACCCTGCCGCCGACCCTGGCCAACAAGGACAAGGACCGCGAGAAGTACCTGGCGATCGGCGAGAGCGACCGCATGACGCTCAAGTTCGTCAAGCAGTAACCCCGGCAGGCCGACGGGAGGGAAGACCCCTCCCGTGAAATTTTGTGCATTTCCTATGGTGGCGAGCGTGTATATTCTTGCGGTCTGCATCATCCGTCACGATTGAGCCACCGAAGGAAACCATGAAAACCGCACGTCTCGCCGCCGCCGTGGCATTCGCCCTGGCCGGCCTCGTCCACGCACAGGACACCAATCCTCCGCAGTTGCCGCAGCAGGGGCTGCCGCAGTTGCCCCAGCCCTTGCCTCCATCGGCCCCGACGCCCGGCACCCCGCCCTCGCCGGCG
>DAMCRY010000106.1:0-10673 GCA_032115075.1 Massilia sp. | reverse complement strand
CTCGTCCAGTCCGGCCTCGCTGTCGATGGCCGCCACCTGCGCGCCGACGGCGGCGCGCACGTCCTCCAGCACGGCCGCCTGGGCCTGCCATGCCGCGTCGCTCTCCAGCAGCGCGGCAATGCGGCGCGCATCGTCCCCCGCGACGTGGCCGTTGAGGTAGTCGGGCAGGCGTTCCAGCAAGCGTTGTCGTTCATCCATGGCGTCCACCTTCCTGTGCAAACCAGCGCTCCATGCACTGGCGCAGATTGATCCGGCCATGAAACAGCCTGGTCTTGACCGTGCCTTCGGGGACGTCCTGGATGCGGGCGATATCGAGCACCGCCAGGTCCTCCAGCGCCCACAGGGTCAGGCTTTCGCGCTGCAGCGGATTGCGCAGGCGCTGCAGGCAACGCTGCACCGCCGTGCGGCGCTGGGCGTTTTCCTGCAGCGCCAGCGGGTCCGGCGCCGTGTCCAGGTCCAGGACGGCGTCCGGCCCGGCGCCGTCCTCGTCGTCGAACGATTCTTCGACGGCGTGGCGCCTGCCATGGCGGCGGATCTGGTCGACGGTCTTGTTGCGCGTGAGCGTGAGCAGCCAGGTGGCGAATGCCACCCGGCCGTCGTAACGCAAGGGATCGCGCCACAGCTCGTGGAAGACATCGACCGTGACCTCGCCGGCGATGGCGTCGGCGTCCAGTCCGCAGCGCAGCAGCCTGGCATGGGCGAACACCCTGACCTGGCGCGACCATGCGCGATACAGCGTTTCAAGCGCGCGGTGATCGCCCCCGGCCATCGCCGCCAGCAGCTCGCTGGGCGCCAGCGTCTGCGTACTCATGCCCGCCCCTGCGGGAGCGTCACGAGAGGAATATGCGGCGTGAGTGTGGTGATCATGAGAAAGATTATGAGTCAGCCGATTGCGGTTTGTCGACGGTATTGACGCAAAAAATGCAGGAAAAATAATTTCGCAAAAAAATTGAAAATAGTTTGAACCGCTCGCCCGAAGGCAACGAATAAGACGGGGACAGGCTGCGCTCGCAGTCCTGAAGAACTGGAGAGGACAAGTACATCATGAAACATCGCGGCAAGATTTTGCGTGATACGAATACCGGCCCGGGACTGCTCAGCAGCGACGGCACCCAGCATCCGTTCAGCCTCGAGACCCACTGGAAGTCGGACCTGCCGCCCAAGGTAGGGATGGTGGTCGACGTGACGCTGGACGGCGCAGGCAGCCTCGCCGCGGTGATGCCGGTGGCCGAGTCGCAGCTCGCCAGGGAGCAGGCGGAACTGGCAATGCAGGCTGCCAAGGCCAGGGGCGGCGCGCTGGCGGCCAGCCTGAGGGCGCGTTTCGGCCTGGCTACCCTGTTCGCGATGACCGTGCTGCTGCTGGGCTGGTTCGTCCTGAACAGCATCACGGTCCAGCTGTCGTCCCACTACAGCACCGGGATGTCGTTCTGGAAGCTGCTCGGCGTGCTGAACGCGCCGGACGGCCTGATCGACGCATTCAACGGTGGGTCGAGCGGTAGCGGCATCTATGGATTCATGTGCGTCGTCGCCCTGGTGGCGCCGCTGGCGCCGCAGGTCTGGAACGACAGGCGCGCCCATCTCGGCGGCGTGCTGCCGCTGGCGTTCATGTTGTTCGTCGCGCTGATGATCTATCTCGGCATCAACGATGGCCTGAAGCAGGCGCAGGGCGCGGCCGGCTTCCTGGGCGGAGCACAGGCTGCCCGCATGGCCGAAAGCCTCGGCAGCATGATGCTGCAGAACGCCCTGCGCGCCATTTCCATCGGCGCCGGCGTCTACCTGTCCCTGCTCGCGAGCCTGTTCTTGGCAGGCCGCGGCGCCATGAAATTCCTGGCCGCCAAGGCCTGAACGATCCGACCATTCTCTGACAAGGAACATCATGCACCACCACACTCGCCTTCCCGTTTCCCGTCCCCTGCGTCTCGTGCTGGCGCTCGCCCTGCTGGCCGGCCTGGCCGGCTGCAAGGACAAGGCGCCGGCGGACACCGCCGCCACGCCGAACCTGGCCGACGCGGCCCAACCGGCCGCCATGGCGGAACAGGTCAAGGAGCAAACCCGCGCCAGCCTGCCCAAGGGCGATCCGAACACGCCCGCCAGCAACTACCTCGACCTCGACAGCGGCAACCAGATCATGTTCGCCTACCTGAGCAACGCCGGCATGCCGATCGACTACAACGAGGTGGCAGGCAACTACTCGCGCGACTACATGATGGCCTCGGACGAATTCAAGAAGAACGACCTGCTCAAGGCGCTCAAGCCGAAGATCGACGCCGGCGTGGCGCAAGCGGCGCAGCAGCGCTACGTGAAGCTGGAAATCGCCGATTCGATCGACAAGTACGACTTCGAGAAAAAGGGTTTCCCGCTCGCTTCCTCAGTCTGGGAAAAGGGTTCGTACCGCTATTTCGGCGACAACAGCAACTACAAGATCGGCTTCAACAACGGCGCCGACTTCCGCTACCTCGGCGTTCCGGAAGAAGACAAGGCCCGCGTGATCGAGGGCTTGCGCAGCAAATACGCGGACATGCGCACCGTGGTGTACGGCTATGTGCAGGAAGCCGACGTCAGCAAGAAACTGGTGCTCGCACAGATTCTCAAGATCGAACTGCTCGATAAACAGGGCAACGTGCTCGCCACCCAGGCCTTGCCTTAAGCATCCGCCGGGGCGGAATGCCCCACCATTTTTTCATTCAACGACATCTTACATACCATGAACAAACGCATCCTTGCCCTCGCCGCCCTGTGCAGCCTGACCACCCTCACCGCCTGCACCACCTTGCAACCGAACAACATCCGTGAAGTGAATGACGAGAGCGAGGTGAAACGCTGCAGGCTGGCAGGCCCGGTACACGGTTCCGACGCCATCTTCGTCGGATTGAGCGCCGGCGTCGGCTCCAAGAACGCCAAGGCCAGGGCCATGAACGAAGCGGTGCGCCTGCAGGCAACCGACGTGCTCTGGTCGCAGCGCGGGACCAGCATGACCAACGAGTGGGTGGGCAAGGCCTACATCTGCAAATAGGAACCCCCGGGATCCTGCGGCGCGCCGCCATGCGCCGCAGGCATCCTTCCATGCGAACATGTTGAATGAGGCGTCCATGTTGAAAAGCGTCGTACTGCTCCTTGTCGGACTATTCCTCTTGAATTCCGGAGACTGGGGAGTGCTGAATCTGCTCGTCTGGCCGGCAGGCATCGTGCTGGTGGTCTGGTCCGCGGCGGGCATATTCAAGAACCTGAAAAGCACGGGCAAGCCTGCCCCACAAGGCATGCCTGACTTCGTGAATGAACTGAAGTTCAAGCATTTTTATGCCAAGACCGGCATTGCCGTGGACACGCACAAGCGCGAAGTGCACCTGAAGGACAAGTCGCACTACAAGGTCTACCGCTTCGACGAAATCCGCTCATGGGAAGCCAACAGGCAGTCGGGTGGCCAGATTTATGGCGGCGGTGTGAATGCCCTCGTGGCCAACCTGGAAAACCAGCGGGCCAACAGGGAGAACACCGGGCTGTTCATCAAGGTCAAGGATGTCGACTACCCCCAGTGGAAGATCGAGTTCCCGCCCGCCAAGGCCAAGCAGGAACTCACCCGCTGGATGGAAATCCTCCAGCAAACCCTGAACGAATCGACGATCTGAATCCGGCGGGAATGCCCGCCATCCGCCGCCCTGCCGAGGGCGACCGACCTCAACGACCATCAATGATGAATATTATGAAAAATACTCTACAGCTGGCATCGATTCCGCTTGCCCTCCTCCTGGGAATCACGCTTTCGGGATGCGGCAGCGAACCGTCCGAACAGGACATCCAGGCGGCGATCACGAAGGAGCAGCAGGCGACGCCGGAAATCATGGAAGGACTGGTTCCGGAAATAACGAGCGTGAAGAAGATCGGATGCAAATCGGACGGCAACAGCGCGTATGTCTGTGACGTCGAGCTCGAGGCGAAGCAGTTCGGGGCCGTCACGAAAGGCGTCAGCCCGGTGCGCTTCGTCAAGACGGACAATGGCTGGGCAATGACCAAGTAAGCGTGTCGTGAAAGCAGAAAGGGAGCCAATGGCTCCCTTTCTGCTTTACGCGGCCTTGGCCTCGTCCTTCCTTCGCTGCAGCACGAAGATCGGCTGCGCCCACTGCACGTCCTTCTTCTTCTTGCTGGTGATGAGCGTCAGCTCCGACGGATCGTACACGTCCGTGTTGTGCGTCAGCGGCGTCGTCATCAGGTACTGGGCGTCGGTATTCTTGAGGAACTCGCCGACCAGCTGGATGTTGCGGATGTCCAGGTGGGCGAACGGTTCGTCGATGAACACGAAGCCGCCCGAGCCTTCCTCGGACTTCAGCAGGCCGATCAGGAGCACCAGCGACTTCATCACCTGCTGGCCGCCGGAGGCCTCGCCGTCGTTCATGCCGATCTGGTCCTTGCCGTCGAACTTGAAGCGCACGTGCAGGCCGGCCTGGGCCAGCTGCACGTCGTCGTTCTCGAGGCGCACCGGGTCGGCCTGGACGTCGATGCCGGCCAGCTCGCCCAGCTCCTTGATGTTCTTCGAGTAGGTCTTGATGGTGTAGCGCAGGCGCTCGATGTAGGCGCCGCGCGCGTTGGCCGTGGCCTCGATCGCGCGGTTGTTCTGGTAGCGGCGCTCCTCGGTCTCGTTCTGGCGGCCGGTCAGCTGGTCGTTCAGGCGCGCGTACTGGTCGATGACGGTGGCGTCCTGTTCCCAGTCGTCGCGCGCCAGCGAGTGTTCGAGCGTCGACAGGCGCAGCTTGACCTGGTGCGCGTTCTGGTGCTTGTCGACCAGGGCGGCGCGCCATTCCGGCTTCTTCCAGTGCGTCGGCACGTCGCGCCAGCCGCGGCGCATCCCCAGCAGGGCCTTGGCGTGCTCGGCGCGCTGCTCGATGGTGCGGCGGTTGTTCAGGCGCATGCCGGCTTCCGCTTCGGACAAGGCCATGCGCGCGTTCTGCCACACGGTGTCGGCGCGGGTGCGCGCCACCGTGGCGTTCTTGGTCAGGGTCGACAGCTCGCCCAGGCGCGCGCCGACCTCGAGGCGCTCGGCCTTCAGCGGCTGCAGGGCGCGGGTGGCTTCCTCGAACTCGGCCTGGCGCGCCGACAGTTCCTTGGCCGCGTCGACGCCGGCGATGCGGCCCTTGAGCGCGCCGACTTCGCTGGCCAGCTTGCTGATGGTGAGCGTGAGCGCGTCCTCCTGCGCCTCCAGCGACGGCAGCAGCTTCTGGATCGCTTCCAGGCGCTGGGTCTTGCCGGCCGAGCCGAAGCGGTAGCGCGACGGTTCGACGTACAGCGAGCGGCCGCCGCGGCGTTCGCGGTGGTAGGCGTCCGGCGTGATCCATTCGTCGCAGTCCGACTTGAAACCGGCGTCGACCGAATCGACGCGCTCGATGCGTTCCAGCTGGTCGATCAGCCAGCCCGGCGCCTTGCCCGAGAAACGCACCACCGACAGCAGGCTGTCGTCCTTCACCACCGGCGCTTCCACGCAATCCGGCACGATGAAGTGGCGATAGCGCTCCTTCTCGGCCAGGCGGTAGGCCGCCGGCGCGTCTTTCGCTTTTTCCAGCAGCACCACCGAGGCGTAACCGCCGAGCACACCCTCGACCGCGCCCTGCCACTTCGGATCCGTCACTTCGACGATGTCCGACAGCATGGCGTGCGGGATGCCTTCGTCGCGCAGCGCACGGCGCATCTGGCGCTGGGCTTCCGGCTCCGGCATCGCGCTCTTGCCCTGCAAGGCCGAGATGGTCGCCATCTCGGTGGCGATCCTGGCCGCGACGTTGTCGCGCGCCGCCTTCTGCCTGGCCAGCTCGGCTTCCTTTTCGTTGAGCTGGTTGGCGACTTCGGCCAGGTCGGCGCCGGCGTCCGCGGACAGCTTCTGCAGGCGTTCCTTCTGCTCCAGCAGGCTTTCCAGCGGCTTGAGCTTCTGGTTGACCTGGGTGAGGCGGCTGGCCAGCTCGGTGGCTTCCTGCTCCAGCGCGGTTTCCTGCTTCTGCGCCTCGGTCAGCGCGCGCTGCTGGGCGGCCAGCTGCTGGCGCTTCTCGGCCAGGATCGAATCGGCGGCGAGCAGGGGCTTGCGCGCCTCCTTGAGGTTGCGGCTGATGACCGCGGCCTTTTCGCGCGCTTCGATGTATTCGAGCGCGGGCAGCACCTCTTCCTGCAGTTCCTTCTTTTCCTTGTGCAGGTCTTCCCACTGGTGGTAGTTGGCGACGCGCAGGCGCAGGCCCTCGAGGTTGATGCGCGAGGTTTCGAGTTCGGCCTCGAAGCGCTTCAGCTCCGTCTCGGTGTCGCGCTGGTGGCGCTTGGCTTCGTCGTAGGCGTCCAGCACTTCCTTGTCGCCGAAGACCTGGAACACCAGGTCCAGCAGCTGGCGCGGCGCGTATTCGCACAGCTTGTCGGTCTCGCCCTGCTCCAGCGCCAGCACCTTCGACATCGCCGGCGACAGGCCGGCCGAAGCCAGGCGCTTCTTGTAGTTCTCGACGCCGAGCCAGTCGGTGGCTTCGGTGACTTCCTCGATCTCGACGTTCCCGGGGCGCATCAGGTACTGGCGCTTCCAGTCGCCGCCGTTCTTCTGCACCTGGCAGAACAGCGTCACCTCGTCGTCCGAGAAGAAGCCGGAATGGCGGAACGGACGGTTCGAGAGCTGGCGCCCGACCGGCTTGTTGTCGACCACGGCGCGCAGCCAGGCGCTCTGCTGGCCCGAGTGGCGCGCATAGTGCTTGTAGGTCCGGCCCATCGAGCAGTCGAGGCCGAACAGGGTGCGCAGCGCGTCGAGCAGGGTGGTCTTGCCGGAGCCGTTCTGGCCGGCGATCGTGATGATCTTGGCGTCCAGCGGGATGTTCTTGATCCGCTGCCAGTAATCCCAGTGGACCAGTTCGAGTGATTTGATGTGGAACATGGGCTGCCTTAGTTCGGGCTCGGTTGGTTCGGTTCGGCGTCGTCGATGGCTTCGACCACCGCGTCGTTGGCGGCGTCAATCTTGCGCGGCGCCGCGGCCAATGGCGCGCGCTTGAACACGTCGGCCAGCGCGCCGTTGATGATGCGTTCCTTCAGCAGGTCGGTGTCCATCATCAGGTCCAGCAGCGGGCCTTCCAGGATCACGTCGCCGCGGCGCTCGATGAAGCCGAGCTTCGACAGCACGCCGAGGTTCATGTCCATGCGGGTCTTCTTGCCCAGCTTGTCGCCGAAGTCGGACAGCAGCGCGGTATAGGAGATGCCGATCGAGGTGTCCTCGGCGCGCGGGATCGGCGCATCCTTGTCGAACATGTCGGTCTGGTCGTCGTCCACCGTCACGTGGGTCTCCTGGCGCTCGCGCTTGGGCAGGATGATCTGCGCCCACAGCACCACCAGCAGGGCCACGCCGTCGCGGGTCAGGCCGAAGTTGTTGTTCTGCCAGATGTCCTTGGCGCCGAAGATCTTCGGCTCGACGTTGCGGTGCAGGGCGATCGTCACGTGGTCGGCGTAGACGTTGTCGAGCAGCTTCAGGCCGGATTCCAGCAGGCGCTTGTCGACTTCGATGCGGAAGGCTTCGTCCGACAGCGCGCGCTTGACCATCTTGTCGTCGCGGCGCAGGGTCTGGTGCGTCAGCAGGCGCGCGATCAGGATTTGTGCGTCGTCATTCATCTTGAGGTCCGCTTTCAGGACCGTCGAGGTCCAGGTTCAGTGAGAGGGTGGCGATCGACATGGCGGCCACCTCGGGGTCGTCGAGCTGGATCATGCTGTCGGTCGGCTCGAATTTCACCGGCAGGCGCGCCAGCTCGGCGGTCGCGCCCTGCAGGCTGGCTTCGGCGGCGTCGCCCAGCAGCGGCAGCAGCGAAGCCCGGTAAGAAGCGACGGCGAAGCTGGCCGGCAGCAGCGATTCGTGCAGCGCCACCTTCTTCGGGCCGATGTCGGAGAACTCGGGGAAGTTGCCGAGGTTGGCGAAGTCGGCCAGCTTGTTGATCCAGTCGTTCAGTTCGGCCTGCATGGCCGGGTTGTCGTTGATGCTCAAGGGAGCGTCCTGGCCGCTCGGCAGGCCCTTCGGGCCGGTCGAGACCGCGCGCTCGAGCAGCAGCTCGGTCTCGGCCACGTCGATCATCTCTGCCGGAGTGCCGAACAGCGGCACCACCGGGCGGTCGATCGCGCCCTCGGCCAGGCTGGCCAGGTCGTCGTGGGCCAGCAGCCAGCGTTTCACGTCGGTCGTGGACAGGCCGGACTGGCCCAGGTGCACGCGCTGGCGCTCGATCTGGTTCAGGGCGCGCGAGAACATCCCCTGCATGTTCAGGAGGGCGCTCTGGGCGCGGCCGATGGCCTGCGCCGCCTTGTGGGTGGCCGAGTCGGCGGCCGGGTCCAGCGTGATGGCGCGCAGGATGACGGAACCCTTCTCGACCCAGTCGCAGGCCATGTGCCACTTCGCCTGCGAAGTGCGCAGGCGGAATTCGGAACCGGAGGCGATCGCGTCGCGGAATTCCTCGGTCAGCTCCACCAGCCGGCCCAGCAGGTGGCGCAGCTGCTCCACCGTGACGCCGCCCACCGCCTGGGCGCCGGCCACCTGCGACAGCAGGAAGCCCATCTCGGCGTCGTCCTCTTCCGGCTTGGCCAGCGCGATCAGGGTGTCCAGCGCCGACAGCACGTTGCGCGCCAGCGGCGTGATGCGGTACACGCTCGATGGCGCGTCCCAGGCCAGCAGGCCGTGGCCGCGCAGGCGGTTCAGCACCGTTTCCAGGCTCTCGGCGGTCAGGTAGGCCAGCTTGTTGTTGATGTCGGCGCGCGAAAAGCTCGACGTGGCGGTGTCGCTGGCCAGCTCGCGCAGCACCAGCAGGCGCACCAGCACGCCGTCCTGGGTGCCGTGGAACAGGGCGGTGAACGCCGACAGCATCGGCTGCGCGCGCTTGAGGTGATAGACCTGTTCGATCTCGTCGGGCGCGACGCCGTGCTGGAAGTGCGCCTGCAGGGGGTCGTCGTCCGGAAGGGTCGAATGGGGTTCTGCGGCGAGCGCCGCGCCGGCCAGGTTGTCGATCATGTAGGGGTACCGTTGTTCTAGCGCGGGCGAGCGCTGCCGTCCGCGGGGGCGCCAGTATAACAGTTTAGGCTGGGCAATTAGCAGTCCGGCAGGCCCCGGAAGGTGTCAAAACGGGCCCCGCATTGCAGGAAAGACACACTCATCCATTGCCTTAAATACAATGCAATGTTGCAAGAAACAACAGCGGAATCAGCGCTTCGTGACCGTGTTCAGGGTCTGCTCGATCTGTTCCTTGTCGCCTTCCTGGTAGCGCAGCTTGACCGGATACCACTCGTGCTGCGGCGCCAGCCAGATCTCCAGGGCCTGGTCCTTCTTGTCCGGCAGCGGCTGGCGCGAGACCAGCACGGCATCGACCTCGCCCAGGCCGGTGCGCACCTTCTCGCGCCGGACCACCTTGAACACCCAGTGCTCGGCATCGCGCCGGCCGGCAACGAAGAACGGCCACTCCGACCCGGCCTTGAACCTGTCGCCGGCGGCGCGCGCCACGGCGGCCAGTTGCCAGGTGATCGAGACGCGGTCCTGCTCGGCGCCCTTGAGCGGATACACCTGCTTGCTCTCGCTGAAGCGCAGGGCTTTCGCCTCGCGGTCGAAGGTGGTGGTGGTCGGGTCCTTGCGCATGCGCTTCTCGACGAATTCGGCCGGGGCCAGGCCCCAGGCATCGATGGCGCCGCTGCTGCGGTCGTCGGTGATGGTGCCCAGCAGCGGCACCTTCGATTCGGCGCTGACGCTGTACTTACCGTCGCCGGCCCGCCAGGTGACGATGGCTTCGCCCTTCAGGCCGAAGCCGCGCTGGCGCGCCTGCAGTTCGTAGTGGAGGTCGGCCGAGGGCGGCAGCTCGAAGGGGCGCTTGGCCGCGGCCTGGGCCGCCGGCGCGTCCTGCGCCAGCGCGCCGCCGAGCGCGCCCGCGAGGAGCAGGCCGAGGCCGGTTTGTCGTAGTGTGTGCATCATGAGCTTCCTGTTCTGTTCGTGGCGATGTGCTTGACGGTCTGGGTGGTCACCGCGCCGTTGGCTTCGCTGCTCTGGATCTTCACGGGGATCCAGCCATGGGCCGGCGACAGCCAGATGTCGAGCCTTGACTTGTACGAGCCCGGCTTCGGCGGACGCGCGATGCGCACCGCCTGCAGGCGCCCGATCGGGGTGTCGATCTCCTCCGGACCGACGACGTTGAAGGTGTAAACGCTGCCATAGCGGTCTTCGCCGACGAACATGTCGATGTCGCCGGTGAGCTGGGCCGCGTCGCCGCGCGCGATCGCCGCCAGCTGCAGGGGCACCGTGGCCTTGTCCTGGGCGCCGGGCAGCAGGTCGTATCTTGCCTGCGAGGCCGAGAACGTGACGCGGTTGCCGGGCCAGTCGAAATGGGTCGCGGTCTGCGAGCGGCCGCGCCGCTTCTCCGTCATCGTCACCGGAGCGAAGCCGGTGTTGCCGACGTGCCCTTCGCTGGTCAAGACGACCAGGTTGACGCGCGCGAACACGATCTTGATGCCGGCCTCGAAGCGCATCCGGTAGCCTTGCTCGTCCAGTTGCCACGCCAGCAGCGCCTCGCCGCTCCATTCGGTGCCGTCCGCGTCGGTACGGGCGACGTCGTAGCGGATGTCGGCCGGCGGCGGCACGTCGACCTTGTAGCGCCGGACCGTGTGCACGATCGGGGCCGGCTCGCCTTCCGCGGCCGGCACCGGCGCAGGCGCGG
>DAMCRY010000105.1:0-10697 GCA_032115075.1 Massilia sp. | reverse complement strand
GGCGGCGCCACCGGCGCCGCGGCTTTCGCCGGGGCGCCTTGCGCCGACTCGGCCTGGGCCACCGCTTCCAGCTGCGGGTCGCCCATTTCTTCGGCCGGCGCGGTTGCCGCCGCCGATTTCACCGGTTCCTGCTTCGCCTTCTCGCCCGAGAAGTTGCCCGCGCCTTCGACCTCGAGGCGGATCAGTTCCGCGCCCACGGCCAGCGCCTGGCCGACCGCGCCGCCGAGGCTCGTGATGACGCCCGCCACCGGCGAGGGGATCTCGACGGTCGCCTTGTCGGTCATGACGTCGGCCAGCACCTGGTCTTCCTTGACCGTATCGCCCGGCTGCACGTGCCAGGCCACCACTTCGACTTCGGCGATGCCTTCGCCGAGGTCCGGCATCTTGATGACGTGAATGCCCATGTGTTCAACCCTCCATCGCGCGTTTCAGGGCCGCGCCGACACGGTCGGGGCCCGGGAAGTAAGCCCATTCCTGCGCATGCGGATACGGGGTGTCCCAGCCGGTGACGCGCTCGATCGGCGCCTCCAGCTGGTAGAAGCAGTGTTCCTGCACCAGGGCCGCGAGTTCCGCGCCGAAGCCGCTGGTGCGGGTGGCTTCGTGCACGATCACGCAGCGGCCGGTCTTCTTGACCGACTCGACGATGGTGTCCAGGTCCAGCGGCCAGATGCTGCGCAGGTCGATCACCTCGGCGTCGACGCCGCTTTCGCGCGCAGCCGCTTCCGAGACCCAGACCATGGTGCCGTAGGCCAGCACGGTGACGTCGTTGCCCGGGCGGACGATGGCCGCCTTGTCGAGGTCGACCTTGTAGTAGCCGGTCGGGACGTTGCCCAGCGCATGGCCGGACCAGGGCACCACCGGCCGGTCGTGGTGGCCGTCGAACGGGCCGTTGTACAAACGCTTGGGCTCCAGGAAGATCACCGGATCGTCGTTCTCGATCGAGGCGATCAGGAGGCCTTTCGCGTCGTAGGGGTTGGAGGGCATCACGGTGCGCAGGCCGCACACGTGGGTGAAGAAGGCTTCCGGGCTCTGGCTGTGGGTCTGGCCGCCGTAGATGCCGCCGCCGCAGGGCATGCGGATCACCATCGACGAGGTGAACTCGCCGGCCGAGCGGTAGCGCAGGCGCGCCGCCTCCGACACGATCTGGTCGGTCGCCGGATAGAAATAGTCGGCGAACTGGATCTCGACCACCGGCTTGAGGCCGTAGGCCGCCATCCCGACCGCCGTGCCGACGATGCCGCCTTCCGAGATCGGCGCGTCGAACACGCGCGACTTGCCGTATTTCGCCTGCAGGCCGTCGGTGACGCGGAACACGCCGCCGAAATAGCCCACGTCCTGCCCGTACACCACGACGTTGCCGTCGCGTTCCATCATCACGTCCATCGCCGAGCGCAGCGCCTGGATCATGGTCATCGGCATGGTGGCCGTGTCCTTGGATTGATCGTCTCGCGCCATCTCACACCCCCAGTTGCTGTCGCTGCCGGCGCAGGTGCGCCGGCATGTCCTTGTACACGTCGTCGAACATCGTGGCGGCGCTCGGGGCGCGCTCGTCGCCCAGGATGCCGTACGATTCGGCCTCTTTCTGGGCCGCGAGGACTTCGGCCTCGAGTTCGGCCTGCACCCGCTCGTGCTCTTCGTCCGACCACCAGCCCTGTTTCGTCAGGTACTGGCGCAACCTGGCGATCGGGTCGCCCAGCGGGAAGTGCTGGAAGTCGTCGGCCGGGCGGTAGCGCGAGGGGTCGTCCGAGGTCGAATGCGGGCCGGCGCGGTAGGTGACCCATTCGATCAGGGTCGGGCCGAGGTTCGAGCGGGCCCGTTCGGCCGCCCAGCGCGAGGCCGACAGCACGGCCAGGAAGTCGTTGCCGTCCACGCGCAGCGAGGCGATGCCGCTGCCGATGCCGCGGGTGGCGAAGGTGACGCTCTCGCCGCCGGCAATGGCCTGGAAGGTCGAGATCGCCCACTGGTTGTTGACCACGTTCATGATCACCGGCGCGCGGTAGACGTGGGCGAAGGTGAGGGCGGTGGAGAAATCGGATTCGGCGGTGGCGCCGTCGCCGATCCAGGCCGAGGCGATCTTGGTGTCGCCCTTGATGGCGGAGGCCATCGCCCAGCCCACCGCTTGCGGGTACTGGGTGGCGAGGTTCCCCGAGATGGTGAAGAAGCCGGCGCGGCGCACCGAGTACATCACCGGCAGCTGGCGGCCCTTGAGCGGATCGCGCTCGTTGGACAGCAGCTGGCAGATCATCTCGACCAGCGGCACCTGCTTCGCCATCAGCAGGCTCTGCTGGCGGTAGGTCGGGAAGTGCATGTCGCCGTCTTCCAGGGCCAGGGCCTGGGCGGTGCCGATGGCTTCCTCGCCGAGCGAGAGCATGTAGAAGGACATTTTCTTCTGGCGCTGGGCGATCACCATGCGCGCGTCGAAGATGCGCGTCTTCATCATGGTGCGCAGGCCGAAGCGCAGCAGCTCGGGGTCGACTTCCGGCGCCCACGGACCGACGGCGTCGCCGTTCTCGTCCAGGACCCGGATCAGGCCATTGGCGATGTCGCTGGTGTCGAGCGGCGCCACGTCGACGGGCGGCCGCCGGACCGAACCGGCGGGACTCAATTGAAGATACGAAAAATCGGTCTTGCATCCCGGGCGGCCGGTAGGCTCCGGTACATGCAGCGACAGAGGCTTACTCTGACTCATAAACGCTACCCCTTTGTAAGGTGAATTGCGGCAAGTATTATGAGACCAACCGCCCTGCGCACGAAGGGCGTGGCGAACTATTTTCATATTGCTATGCAGCATAGGGCACCCCTCGGGCGTCCCGGGAGCGCGCCGTTTGCGGGGCGTGCGCCGCCTCGGTAGTATGGGACGCGCGCAGCCAACCGACCATGCCTGACCGCAGGGAGCCATGAAAAAAACCGTCGTCGTCCTCTTGACCGTGCTGGTGGCGATCGCCGGGATCGGCTTGCCGCTGTGGCTCGCGGTCCACGAGTCGCAGCGCCAGGCCTTCAAGGCGGAAAGCGCGCATGCGCTCGGCTATGCGCGCGATGTCGTGCTGCGCGCGGACGAGACCGGCAGGCAGGTGCAGGCGGCCGTACGCCAGCTGGAAGGGCAGGCCGCGCCCCCATGCACGGCGGCAAGCATCGACCGCATGCGCGAGATCGACCTGGGCTCGACCTACATCCAGGCCGTGGGCTACGTCGAAGGCAACCGCATGCTGTGCTCGTCGATCGGCGGCGCCGCAAGCGTGCTCGACCTGGGCCCGCCGACCTTCCGCACCACCATCGGCGCACTGGTGCGCACCGACGTGCGCTTCCCTTTTGCGGCGCACAACAAGTTCGTCGTCCTGCAGTTCGGCCGCTACGCCGCCATCCTCCATGCGCAGCTGCCGATCGACACCGCCAAGAGCGAGCCGGACGTGTCGCTGGCGGTCGTGCCGCTCGACTTCGACCAGCCGGTGAGCCTGCGCGGGCGGATCGACCCCGCATGGCTGGCGCGCCTGGGCAGCGCGCGCGAAGCGGTCTTCGAGGAAAACGGCCACATCGTCGCGGTCGTGCGCTCGCAGGCCTTCCAGGTGGCCGGCATCGCCGCCGTGCCCCTGCATTACCTGCAGGACCGCTCGCAGGACGTGGCCATGCGCCTGGTGCCCGCCGGCCTGGTGGCCGGCATCGCGCTGACCTTCGCCATCCTCTACCTGGCGCGCCAGCAGATGGCCCTGCCGTCGGCGGTGCGCACCGCGCTGCGGCGCAAGGAGTTCTACCTCGACTACCAGCCGGTGGTCGACCTGCGCACCGGACGCTGGACCGGCGCCGAGGCCCTGGTGCGCTGGCGCCGCCCTACCGGCGAACTCGTCATGCCGGACCTGTTCATCCCGATCGCCGAGCAGAACGGCATGATCGTCCGGCTCACCCGCCAGGTGCTGGAGCGCCTGTGCGCCGATACCGGCGCTTTCCTGAAAGCGCATCCGGACTTCCACGTCGGCATCAACGTGGCGCCGGCGGACTTCCACAGCGAGGGTTTCGTCGTGCACCTGCAGGACCTGCTGGTGGAGATGGGCGCGCGACCCGGCAACCTGATGCTCGAGGTGACCGAGCGCGGCCTGCTCGACCCGCTGGTGGCGCGCGAGACCACCGGCGCGCTGCGCCGCGACGGTTTCGCGGTGGCGATCGACGACTTCGGCACCGGCTACTCGAGCCTGTCCTACCTCGAGTCGCTCGAGCTCGACTACCTGAAGATCGACCGCAGCTTCATCGAAGCGATCGGGACCGGCGCGCCGACCAGCCAGGTGGTCGGCCACATCATCGGCATGGCCAAGGACCTGGGCCTGCGCATGATCGCGGAAGGGGTGGAGAGCCAGGCGCAGGCGAGCTACCTGCGCAAGCAGGGCGTGCAGTATGCGCAGGGCTGGCTGTTCGGGCGCCCGATGCCGTTCGCGGAACTGGCGCGCCGCGTGGAGGCCGAGAGGGAAGGCGTCGGTTTGCGCACCGCGTCCTGACGCACGTCGTGCCTACGATTCCGGCGCCGACGATGCCGGCGCCATCGATCGGCGCCGGCATCGTCCCGGGCGACGGCTCAGCGCACGACCGGCAGCTCGATATAGCTCTGGTTGCCCGCGTCGTGGTGCACCGCGTTATCCGCGACCACGCCTTCCTTCTCGCTCTCGTTCGCGCCGCCGGTGTTCAGGTTGCGCACGAACTTCGGGAAGTTCGACGAGGTCACCTCGACCCGGATCCGGTGGCCGGCGCCGAACTGGATCGCGGTGGCGATCGGGGTCGGGCGGATCGTCGCGACCTCGCCGGCCTTCAGCATCTCCGGCTTGTCGTAGCCGTTGCGGTAGCGGGCGCGGAAGATGGTGTCGCCGACGATCCAGGCGGTGCCGTCCGGGGCGACGTCGACCAACTTCACCGCGAAGTCGGTGTCCTTGGCGCTCGACGACACTTTCAGGACCGCGTCCACGAAGCCGGCCACGCTGACCGGCTTCGGCAGCGGATCGCTGGTGTAGACCAGCACGTCGTTGCGGGCCTCGATCTGGCGCTGGTCGAAGGCGCCCGGCACCACGATGCCGCCGTTGCAGCAGTCGCCGCCGCCGATGGTCTGCACCGGGTTCATCGGGTCGTAGCGGTAGCGGTCGGGCGCCTCGCCGGCGGCCGGGGCCTCGGGCAGCAGGCGGCCGTCGCCGTACAGGGAATTGGCGCGGCCGCCCGAGCGCAGGTAGAGGCGCATCGGCTTGGCCTGCTGCGGCGGCCACTGGGCGCTGCTGCGCCACTGGTTGGCGCCCATCTCGAAGTAGCGCACGTGCGGGGTGGTGGACGGGAAGGCCTTGGCATCGCCCTTGAGCCAGCGGTCGAACCAGCCGTAGACGGCGCCGTCGACGTCGAAGCTGGTGTCGCCCATGGCGCGCTCGCCGACCGTCGTGTCGGGGCCCAGGCGGGCGAACTGGCAGTGCGGCACCGGGGCCACCACCGCGTACTGGTTGGCGCTGGCTTCCTTGTCGGTGCCGGCCGCGCGCGCGTGGTTGAACAGTTCCAGGTTGGGGCCGATCGACACGTCGTACCAGCTGTTGAACCACAGCGCCGGCACGCCCCAGCCCATGCCCTCGTGGTACAGGCCGCCCTGGCGCCAGGCCGGATCGGCCGGGCTGCGCTTGATCAGCTGTTCGAAGGTGCCGGCCGGCTCGCCGAGCGAGCTCAGGAGCTGGTCGACGGGCAGGTGCCTGATCTGCCGGTTCCAGTCGACCTTCGGCTTGCTCGCGTCGAGGTCGTTGTAGGCTTCGACGCGGGCGCGCAGTTTTTCGTCGGTGAGCGAGGCCGGCAGCTCGGCGCGCAGCGGGTTGTCGACGCCGTACAGCCACACGAAGAACAGGTTGCGCGGCACGCCGCCGGTGTACCAGTTGCCCTGTTCCTGGAAGCGGCCGACCTTGCCGATGCCGGCGCCCGAGGCCATCGGCACCATGGCGGCGTGGGCCGGGTGGTTCAGGCCGGCGAGGGCGAGCTGCCATTCGGCCGAAGAAGAGCAGCCGAGGGTGCCGACCTTGCCGTTGGACCAGTCCTGGGCCGCGATCCAGCTCAGGGTGTCGTAGCCGTCGGTCTGCGGCTTGCCCAGGATCTCCCACTGGCCCTGCGAGAAATAGCGGCCGCGCTCGTTCTGGACGATGAAGGTATAGCCGCGCTTGACCGATTCCAGCACGTAGCGCATGGTGCCGCCCTTGAGCTTGTGCTCGTTGTAGGGCGTCTTCCACAGGATGGTCGGCAGCTTGCCCTTGGCCTGCTTCGGCATGTAGACGTCGGTCGAGAGCGCGACGCCGTCGCGCATCCTGACCATCACGCCCGGCCGGGAGACGGCAATGCGGGCGAGTTCCTTTTCCAGGGCTTCCTGGCTGTACTTGGCGTAGTCCTGCGCGGCGGCGACGCTGGCGGCGTCGCCGGCGAACAGCGCGACCGCGACCAGGCTGGCGGTAATCTTTTTCACGACGTGTCTCCCCTCTGCTCTCGATTGATCGGCGACCGGTCCTTGCGCCGGTCACGTTCTTGCATCATGGACACTTTATCAATAGCACGGCCGCGGGGCCAGCACGGCATGACACTTCGGCTACCCGCGCGATGGAGGCGGGCGCCGGGTGATGTTTATTCGCGTCTTTACGGCGTGGCGATCAGGCCGATCAGCCGATCAGGCCGCCGCGGTGGCGGCCGCGGCCCTGCGCTGGCGCAGGCGGTAGGCCAGGCCGAGCAGGACCAGCCAGGCCGGGATCAGCCAGACCGACAGGCGCAGGCCGGGCGTCAGCAGCATCACGACCACGATGCCGGCCAGGAAGGCCAGGCACAGGTAGTTGGTGATTGGGAACAAGGGGCTGCGGAAGGCGGTCGCCTGGCCCGTGGCCACCTTGTGGCGGCGAAAGCGCAGGTGGCTCCAGCAGATCATGGCCCAGTTGATGACCAGCGCCGACACCGCCAGGCCCATCAGCATGCCGAAGGCTTCGCGCGGCAGGAAGTAGTTGACGCAGATGCAGATGCCGGTGGCGACCGCGGACACGCCGAGCGCGGCCAGCGGCACGCCGCGCTTGCTCACCTTGAGCAGGGCGCGCGGCGCGTTGCCCTGTTCGGCCAGGCCGAACAGCATGCGGCTGTTGGCGTAGACGCAGCCGTTGTAGACCGACAGGGCGGCGGTCAGCACCACCAGGTTGAGCACGTTGGCGACGACCTTGCTGTCGAGGGCGGCGAAGATCAGCACGAAGGGGCTGCCGCCCGTGACCACTTTTTGCCAGGGGTAGAGCATCAGCAGCACGGCCAGCGCGCCGACGTAGAAGATGGCGATGCGCCAGATCGCCTGGTTGATGGCGCGCGGGATGGTGCGGCCCGGGTTGTCCGCCTCGGCGGCGGTGATGCCGATCATCTCGAGCCCGCCGAACGAGAACATGATGACCGCCATCGACAGCGCCAGGCCGGCGAAGCCGTTGGGGAAGAAGCCGCCATGCTGCCACAGGTTGTCCACGCCGGCCTGCGGACCGGCGGTATCGCTCAGCAGCAGGTACAGGCCGAACACGATCATGCCGACCACCGCCGCGACCTTGATGATGGCGAACCAGAATTCGAGTTCGCCGAAGGCCTTCACGTTGAGCAGGCTGAAGGCGTTGACGAGCATGAAGAAGGCCAGCGCCGAGACCCAGGTCGGGATCTCGGGGAACCAGTACTGGACGTAGATGCCGAGCGCGGACAGCTCGGCCATGCTGACGAGGATGTACATGACCCAGTAGTTCCAGCCCGAGGCGAAGCCGGCCATCGGGCTGCCGTACTTGCTGGCGAAATAGCCGAAGGAGCCGGCCACCGGCTCGTCGACGATCATCTCGCCCATCTGGCGCATGATCAGGAAGGCGACCAGGCCGGCGATCGCGTAGCCGAGCAGGGCCGAGGGACCGGCCTGCTGGATGGTCTGGGCCACGCCCAGGAACAGGCCGGTGCCGATGGCGCCGCCGAGGGCGATCAGCTGGATGTGGCGGTTCTTCAGGCCCCGCTCGAGTGCGTGCGTGGGGGCGGGCTTGTGGTCTTCCATCGTCGGCCTTAAGGAAAGTTGCCTTAAAGCCAGCGATTCTACTGCATGGCGGGCTGCCTTGGATGGCACGAGGGCGACGAATCTCGCGATTCGCCGCCCTCGCCGGTGCGGAACAGGCTCGGAAACGGGCTTAGAAGCCGCGCCAGTTACGGGAGTAGGCCGAGCGGCGGGCGTACTTGCCGCCGAACTTCTTCCAGAGCAGGCCGGCGATGGCCATCATGATCATCTTGCGCATCGTAATCTCCATTCGTACAAAGGTGAGGGAAGGGCCGCGCGTGCTGCGCGGCGACACGGCAACCTTAGCAGGAACGCCGGAAGCTCGGCGCAGTGCTGGCGTTCCGGCGCAGCCGCATGGTTAACGCCGGCCTGCACCGCAAATCCGGCAGTTCCCATGCGCCCGCCGCGCGGCTGGCGGGCGCCGCGATCAACGCTACGGCCGACCGCGGAGCCGACGGGCTGCTGTCGACCCGAAGCGGAGATGCGCGCTACTCTTTGTCCAGCTGTGCGATTGCGCTCATCAGGTCATTGTATTGAGCCGTCGGGAATGGATGCTCGCCCCAATTTTCGTGAAACCCGCTTTCACCGTGAGTGTCCAGCACGCGCTTAGCGGTATCTGCAACAGCTTTGGCAAACACGACCGGGCGGCAAGACGACACGTATATTGAATTGCCCTCTGCGTTGGGCCGTCCGCCCCATAGTTCGGAGAACTGCAGGACCTCGACCTGAATCTCGTTTGGCCTTAGCGTGGTGATTACCCATCGAAACTCGCCCGGCTCTTCGTCGAAGCTGAACGTCAACGCCGAAAAGCCTGACAACACGGCATTGGCCGCCAAAACAAGATTTCTTAGCGCGTCAGACAGGTATGATGCTGTGAGAAGGCAGGTCTTCCCATCCGACGATAGCGTGCATTCGGCCCAGCCCTTCCCGGTGAGCCGATAGTCGATTTGGATGTGCATGAAGTCCGATTGGTGTTGCAGTTTTGATTTCGATTGAAAATCCGGATTCGATCTCAGTGAACGTCTGGTTTTCGCCGAAGGCGCTTGCCGAATCCAGCGTAGCAGACCGCCAAGGCCGAAAAATCGTAGGCTGTCAGGAACGGCAGGAACCAGCCCTATCCTGACATTTAGGATTCTACGGAGCGGTCGCTCAACGTTGATGATTACCCGCGAGCGGCGCTTACCGGTGGGAGTCCGCTCATGCGACAGGTTGTCTCGTACAACGATGGGTGCGATACGCTTTAGCCCATCGTATACCGAACACGACAAGAACCACGGCACCTGCACCCATTCGCAAATATTCGTCGGTCTCTATCGCCCCTCCTTCGAGCAGCCGCACGGACAGATAGGCAAGTGCATGTGCCCAAATGGACAACAGCACCATGAAATAGCTAGCCCATTTCGCCACGGACGTCCCGGACTTGCAGTAATAGGCGATGGTTCCCGCAGCAAGCAAGACGGCGCATGCGAATATAGCCTGATCCAACTGAGGAGCACTGCCGGAAATCAGCGGCTTCGACACCGATGAATAGAAAATGGCTAGAGCGAACGTAATTGCTGCGATGGCTAGCAGCCATCTCAGAGTAACGCCCAGCAGTCGAAGTGGACGACGCATTCTCGGCTCCCCAACATGTCGCATAACCGGCGGTTAGAACACGCAGCGTGTGAGTCGTCCGATTCAGCAATGGGTGCTTGACCTACTTGCAGCGACAACACGCGCATCTATACAGAATGATTCGCACTCCTAGCTAAGGTCGGCTCTTGGCCGAAGCCGGTCGTTCGGCTCAGCATAGCAGGTTCCCGAACTGGAAAAGTCGCGGACTGTCACGACCGGCCGCAACCGACCCGAAGCGGACGTCCCGATTAGCGATGGGCTGTTGTGTTTTCGAAATCGAGTCCACTGGACAAGGATGCAAGACGTCCCAACTCATAGTCAATGCCAGCAGTGACCGCCCACTCTTCAGGCGCACCCTGTAAGCCATGCATTTGGACGTTGAAAACGACATGGCCCAATGGAGTGCAGGTTGCCGACAGGTTGAAATCATCCTCAATCGACTGCCATTCCCGCATGCCATTCCACGGTCGCTCTTGTTTACCAAGGTCGGCAAGGAATGCTTGAAGCCTCGCTGCATCGCCGGTTTCGACCCACACTTCAACGCTCGCCGAAACTGGGAAACCAGCGAGCTCGACCAGTAGATATGAGTCTCTTGCGTAGCTAATTCTAAGTCCGCGATTCGACGTACAGGATCGGATATTAATCATCGGGGCATGAATGCGTGAGTAGGGGGGGGCGACATTGCACGTCCGCTCCTGGCCGATTGCAGACGTCTGGAACGGCTCAGTGTACGTCCTCGAGGCTGTGGGGACAAGAATCGGTTCCGCTTGGCTGTCCGAGCCCTTTTGGATTCTGTCAGGCAGACCTAGGTGGAACCCATAGTGGAATCGGCGAATAGCCCGGCCCGGTGCGATACCCGATACTGGCGGCATTGCAGCGGCCGGCCCGGCCGCGCGTATCGTGGAGGAAGCATATGAAGCAGGAACTGGTCGTGGTATTCGGCGTCATCGGCGCGTCCTTGCTGTGGGCGGGGTGGCGCGAGTACCGGAACGCCAACCGCCAGGACGGCAAGTCGCTGGTGGCCTCGGCCCTCGTGTTCGCCGCCGGCGCC
>DAMCRY010000104.1:0-10714 GCA_032115075.1 Massilia sp. | reverse complement strand
GGCGTCGAGGCCCTCGCGCTCGGCCTGTTCCTTCACCAGGCCGGAGCCCGGCACCACCAGCGCCAGCTTCACGTCCGGCGCCACGCGTCCACCCATGCGCCGCACCACGGCGGCCGCTTCGCGCAGGTCTTCGATGCGGCTGTTGGTGCAGGAACCGATGAAGACCTTGTCGAAGGCGATGCCGGCCAGCGCCTGGCCCGGCGCCAGCCCCATGTAGTCGAGCGCGCGCCATGCGGCGGCGCGCCGGCCCGGATCGGATTCATCGGCGGGATCCGGCACGACGCCGCCGATGTCGCCGCCCATGGCCGGCGTCGTGCCCCAGGTCAGTTGGGGCCGCAGGGCAGAGCAATCGATGGTGACCACCCGGTCGAACCGCGCGCCGGGATCGGACACCAGGGTGCGCCAGTACGCCACCGCCGCATCCCATTCGGCGCCCGCTGGCGCCGAGGGCCGGCCGGCCAGGTAGGCGATGGTCTTGTCGTCCACCGCCACCAGGCCGGCGCGCGCGCCCATCTCGATCGCCATGTTGCAGACCGTCATACGGCCTTCCATCGACAGGCCCGATACGACCGGGCCCGCGAATTCGACCGTCATGCCGGTTCCGCCATCTGCGCCGACGGTGCGGATCACCTGCAGGATCGCGTCCTTGGCGCCGCAGCCGGGCGCCAGCGTTCCCTCGAGGCGCACCAGCAACTTGCCGCTCTTTTTCATCAGGAGGGTCTGGGTCGCCAGCACGTGCTCGACCTCCGACGTGCCGATGCCGAAGGCCAGCGCGCCGAAGGCGCCGTGGGTGCTGGTGTGCGAGTCGCCGCAGACCACGGTCATGCCGGGCAGCGTCGCGCCCTGTTCCGGGCCGATCACGTGCACGATGCCCTGGCGCCGGTCCTGCAGGGTGAACTGGGCGATACCGTGCGCGCGGCAGTTGGCGCCGAGCGTGTCCACCTGCAGGCGCGACAGCGGGTCGGCGATGCCCTGCTCACGGCCGGCGGTCGGCACGTTGTGGTCGACCGTGGCCAGGCTCGCCTGCGGGCGCCAGACGGGGCGCGATTCCAGCGCCAGCCCGGCGAAGGCCTGCGGGCTGGTCACTTCGTAGAGCAGGTGGCGGTCGATGTAGAGCTGGGCGGTGCCGTCCGCCTCCAGGCGCACGACGTGTTCGTCCCAGAGCTTGTCGTACAGGGTGCGTGCTTCCATCTGTGTCATTCTCCAACAAAACTTGATCAAAATTGAGCGCGCTCTATTTTTCGTGGTGGCGCAGCCTTATAATTCCGGCATGTCTACCCAAGAAACCGCCCCCCCCAAGCTCGGCCTGCGCGAGCGCGGCAAGCTCGAGAAGCGCCGCCGCATCAAGCAGGCCGCGCGCGCCGTCTTCCTCGAAAAAGGCTACGACGACGCCACCACGCGCGAAATCGCCCAGGCCGCCGACGTGGCGATCGGCACGCTGTTCGTCTACGCCAAGGACAAGCGCGACCTCCTGATGATGATCGTCAACGACGACCTCGACGCGGTGAACGCCGAGCTGGCGCAGGCCGCCTGGGAAGGTCCGCTGATCGACCAGTTGACCGCCTTCTTCCGCCGCCGCTACGAGTACTGGGCCAGCGAACCGCGCATCGCCCGCCCGGCGGTACAGGAGACCTTCGACTTCCTCTCGCTCACCGCGGGCCAGGGGCCGGAAACGGCGCGCTTCTATGCACGCCGCGGCAGCATCAGCGAGCTGCTCACCGGGCTGATCGCGGCCAAGCAGCGCAGCGGCCGGATTGCGAGCGACTACGCCGCCGAGGACATCGCCTCGCTGTTCATGACCATCTACCTCACCGAGGTGCGGCGCTGGCTGAACCAGGACGATCCGCAGGTGGAGCAGGGCATGGCGCGCTTGCGCAAGCTGATGTCGCTGGCGCTGCGCGGTGTCGCACCCGCCGACGGTGAAGCGTAGGGTGCACGGCTTTGCCGTGCGCGCGTTCAATTCCCGGACGCGCAGCGGCAAAGCACACCGGAGTTGTACGCGCGGTCGGCGGAGCCGACCACCCTGCGTTAATGCGAACCGGCGACCACCTGCAGGTCCTGCCCCTGGCGAATCGCCTCCTTGCGCAGGCGCAGCAGCATGAAGGACGCGACGCAGCCGATCAGCATCGGAGTCGCGCCCCACAGGAAGATCTGGTGCAGCGGCAGCTTCATCGCGATCAGCACGCCGCCCACGGCCGGGCCCATGATCGAACCGATGCGGCCGATGCCCAGCGCCCAGCCCACCCCGGTCGAGCGGATGAAGGTCGGGTAGGAGCTGCCGGCCAGCGCGTTCAGGCCGAACTGGGTGCCGACCACGAACAGGCCGGCGCCGAACACGATCGCTTCCAGCATCGTCTCGCTGCTGCTGAACATGCCGATCGCCGCGATCATCAGGGCGGCCATGGCGAAGAAGCCCACCAGCGGCACCAGGCTGCCGCGGTCGAGCAGGCGGCTGATGATGATGCCGCCGAGGGTGCCGCCGACCTGGAACAGCGAGGTCACGATCACGGCGCGCTGCAGCGGCACGCCGGTGCTTTCGATCACGGTCGGCAGCCAGTTGGCGATGAAGTGCAGGGTCACCAGGTTGGCGATGAAGCAGATCCACAGCAGCACGGTGAAGGGGGCGCGGCCTTCCTTGAACAGGTGGCCGAGCGAATAACCCGGACGCACCTCCTCGACCATCACGAGCTCGGTCGCGGCGCCGATGCGCGCCTGCGGGAACCAGGCCTGCAGCTGGCGGCGCGCGGCCTCGAGCTTGTTGCCGCGCAGGAGCTGGAAGCGCACCGACTCCGGCAGGTACTTCACGCACAGCAGCGCCACCACGATCGGCGCCACGCCGCCGGCGATGAAGACCGAGGGCCAGCCGAAGCGCGGGATCAGGAGCGCGGCCGCCGCGCCGCCGAGGGCTGCGCCGATGGTATAGCCGAGGAACATCACGGTGACCATGGTCGCGCGCAGGCGCTTCGGCGCATACTCGGTGTTGAGCGCAATCGCATTCGGCACCGCGCATCCCAGTCCGATGCCGGCGAGGAAGCGCAGCACCACCAGGCCGGTCAGGCTGCCGACCCAGGCGGTGACCAGGGTGAACAGGCCGAACCACACCACGCCGACCAGCACGGTGCGTTTGCGTCCCAGGCGGTCGCCCAGGGTGCCGCCCTGGGTGGCGCCGATCATCATGCCCACCAGGCCGGCCGAGAAGGCGGTGCCGAAGGCGGCGCGGTTCAGGCCCCATTCCTTGATCAGGGACGGCGCGACGTAGCCGATCGCCTGCAGGTCGAAGCCGTCGACCACCATGATCAGGAAGGACCAGACGATCAGGTTGATGTGGAATTTGGAGATCCTGGCGTTGTCGAGCAGCTCGACCACGTCCAGTTTATTGAGCTTCGTGTTCATGTCGGTTCCTGTTCATGCATTCAGAAGAGATGGTGGATGCCGATGCGGCTCACCATCTGCTTGTCCGTGCTCGACGGCGCCAGGCTGTTGATCACCGCGACCCCGTTCTTCGCCTTCTGCCAGGCGATCGCCCCGTACAGCGTGGTGCGCTTCGAGAAGCGATACATATTGATCACGTTGAACTGGTCCCAGCGGACGTCGCCGAACTTCGAGGTTGCCACCGACACGCCGAGCGTATCGTTGGGCAGGAGCGCATAGTCCGTCCCGACCTCGATGTTGCGCTGGGTCTCCGAGCCGGTGCGGTTCTCGAGCTTGACGGTGGAGATCACCGCATGCGGAGTGAAGCGTCCGACCGTGTAGCTGCCGGTGGCGCCGAAGCTGGTCACGCGGTCGGCGTTGAAGCTGGTGTACTTCGCATCCGGTGCGCTCGGGTCGGCCGACAGGGTCTGTCCCAGCAGGCTCGGCAGGCCCAGGGTGGCGCCCAGGTTGAGCGCGCGGTCGCGCGACTGCGTGTAGGCCAGGTTCGCCTTCAAGGGCCCGCTCGCATATTGCAGGCCGGCGCTGTAACTGCGGCTCTTCGTCGACGATTCCGGCTTCTCGCCGAAGCCGTACATGGCGCCGAACTTGAAGCCGCGTACCACCGGGGTCTCGTAGCGGATCGCGTTATCGATCTGGAACTGGCTGGCCTGGTTGTCCAGGTTCCCGGGGTGGAAGAAGTAGGCCGAGCCCATGATGCCGCTGCTCTGGAAGCGCAGGTAGTCGTACATGAAGTCGGGCATGTGGCCCAGGCTGACCGTGCCGGCCGGACCGTCGATGCCGATGAAGGCGCGGCGGTTGAACAGGGTGTTGGGGTTCTTCTGGGTGCCGGTGTCGAGATTGAAACCGCTCTCGATGCCGAACAGCGCCTTGTAGCCGCCGCCCAGGTCTTCGCTGCCGCGAATGCCGAAGCGGTCGGGCGAGCGGTTGCCGCTGTCGACCGTGGCCTGCCCGTTGCCGCGGGCGTCGTTCACGTAGCTGACGCCCGCGTCCACGCTCCCGTACAGCTCGACGCGCGTCTGCGCGCCGGCGACGCCCGCCAGGACGGCGCACGCGGCGCCGACGGCAAGCGCGAGGGTGCTCTTGCTTTGCATTTCCGGATCTCCTCCATACTGCTTTTGTCATCCGCCTGCCTGGCGTTTCAAAACGCTCTGCTTGCAGGCGGTCGTTACTGCCGGTGCTTCGTCTACCGGATCATTGGATTTCGCTGGCGCGCCGCACGCTGTTGATCATCGACGAGTTGAGCAGGTATTCGCGCGCCTTGACCGGGTCGGCCGCCGTCAGGCGCAGCTCGTCGAGGCGCTCGCGGCGCACCGCCGGGTCGCGCTCTTCCAGCAGGCGCTTGTTGCGGATCGTGATCGCCTGCACGTACTCGATATTGGTGAGCCGGCGCTGGCGCACATACCGATCCAGCAGGTCCAGGGACGCGCCTTCGAGCACGTCGACCAGCTTGCCGGCCAGGTTGACGCCGTCGTGGATGCCGCTGTTCAGGCCCATGCCGCCGAGCGGGTTGTTGACGTGCGCGGCATCGCCCGCGATCAGGACGCGCCCTTCGCGGAAGTCGCTGGCCACGCGCTGGTGCACGCGGTAGACGCTGCGGTAGGCGATCTCGTATTCGCGATCCGGCGCCAGGAAACCCTGGATGCGGCTCTGGACGAAAGCGTCCGACAGGATCTGCTCTTCGCTCATTCCGGGATCGGTCGGGAAGGCGATGCGCCAGATGCCCGGTGGGCCCTTGTGCGGCTGGATGAAGATCGCGCACCACTCGTCCGGGTCGGCGATGTAGGCGTTGCCGGTGAAGCCCTGCTCGCGCAGGTCGTAGGGAGTGGCGAACACCAGGAAGCGCTCCGGCCAGGTGAAGCCCTCGAACTCGACCTTCATCGCCTTGCGCACGGTGCTGCGGGCGCCGTCGGTGCCGACCAGGAAGCTGGCGCGGATCTCGTCATTGCCGTCCGGCGTGGAGACCGCGACGGCGACGCCGTCGGCATCCTGGGCGAAGCCGGTGCAGCGGTGGCCGAACAGCACACGGGCGTTCGGGAAGGCCTGCAAGGCCTGGTAGGTCATGGTCGACAGCTTGTGCTGCTCGCAGTGCAGGCGGAAGGGGTGGGGCGTGACGTCGGCCAGCAGGCCCAGGTCGAACTGGGCGACCACGCCGGTGCGGCGGTCGCGGACCTGCCACTCGGGCACCTTGATGCCCTGTTCCAGCAACGGCTGGCCCAGGCCGAGGGCGTCGAGCATCTCGACCGTCGGCGGGTGGAAGGTGCCGGCGCGCAGGTCCTGCGGAATCGCCGCTTCCGATTCCAGCAGCACGACTTCGACGCCCTGGCGGGCCAGGGCGAGGGCGGTCACCAGCCCGACCGGGCCGCCGCCTGAAATGACTACGGGGTGTTTTTTCATGATGATGCTTTCGATTCAATCGCGTTGTTCGCGCTGTTCCCGCCACAGGCCCAGCGCTTCCTGCACCGGCCGGTCCGAGAAACTGAAGACCGTGGTCTCGCCCTGCGCCGTGAAGCGATGCCCGGCCCAGCTCGGGACCACGAAGACGTCGTTCGGCTGCGCGGTGAAGCGCATGTCGCCAATGAGCACGTCGAGCGCGCCGTCGATCACCGCGAACACGGTGCCGCTCGAGCAGCGGTAGGCCTGCGTCGCAAACCCGTCTGGCAGCAGCTGGATGAAGGCGCCGATGGTCGGCGTCGGGTAGCCGCCGGTGACCGGGTTCGCATAGCGCAGCTTGTGGCCGTGGCAGGCGTCCGGCGCATTGCCGGCCGCGATCGTTCGCAAGGCCGCCAGCGCTTCCGCGTACGGGTACTTGAACAGCGGCGAGGCCGGCGTCGGCGCCACGTAGTCGACCGGCAGCAGGTTGCTGCCGAAGCGCGCGCGGCTCTCGCCGCCGCTCTTGCGTTCCTTCGGCGCCTTGTCGGCGTTCTCGGCGAAGCTCGCGTCCAGCATGGCGACCAGCGGCACGTCCAGGCCGTCGAGCCAGACCATCGGCGCATCGGTCTCGTTGCCGTGCTCGTGCCAGTGCCAGGCCGGGGTGATGACGAAGTCGCCGCGCTGCATCAGGGTCTTCTCGCCGTCCACCGCCGTGTAGGCGCCTTCGCCTTCCATGATCAGGCGGATCGCCGCCTGGGTATGGCGGTGCGGCGGCGCCAGCTCGCCCGGCAGGATCATCTGCAGGCCGGCGTACAGCGAGGTGGTCGCGGCGGCCTGGCCGCGCAGGCCCGGGTTCTCCAGGATCAGCACGCGGCGGATCGCTTCCTCGGCCGTGATCAGGCGGCCCGCTTCGCCCAGGTGCGCGCGCACGGTGCGATACGGCCAGTGCACCGGGCGGCAGTTGGAACGCGGGGTCGGTGTCACCAGGCTGTGCAGCTGCTCCCACAGCGGCGCCAGGTTGTCGGCGTCGATGCGCCTGTAGAAATCCTGACGCAGGGCGTCCTGCCGCAGCGCGCGGTTGGCTTGTTCGGGTGCGTGCATGTCGTTCATGGTTCGCTCTTCGGTCTTCAGTCGCGGACCGCGACGTCCATCCGGCCCAGGCCTTCGATCTCGGCATGCATGACGTCGCCGCCGACGATGCTGTTCACGCCTTCCGGGGTGCCGGTGTAGATGATGTCGCCCGGGTACAGGGTGTAGGCGCGCGAGGCCACCTCGATCAGCTCGGCCGTCTTGGTGATCAGGTCGCGCGTGTTCGCCTTCTGGCGCGGCGCGCCGTTGACGGTGATCGAGAAGTCGAGATTGTCCGGATCGGCGATCTCGTCGTGGGTGGTGAGGTACGGGCCCAGCACCGAGTAGGTGTCGGCCGACTTGCGGTAGCTGCGGTCTTCGGGGCCGCGCACCGTCATGTCCAGGCCGATCGCGTAGCCGGCGATCACGCCGAAGGCATCCTCGCGCGCGACGTCCTTGCACTGCTTGCCGATGACGACGGCCAGCTCGACCTCGTGGTCGTTGCGGCGGCCCGGGTAGGCGATCCTGACGCCTTCCCCGGCGCCGACGATCGAGGAGGGCGACTTCAGGAAGACGCCGAACTTGGCCACCGGCGAGGCATAGCCCTCGTAGCCCGGCAGGTGCACGCCGTTGTGGATGCCGCTGTCGGCAGCCGACTCGGCCACGTGCAGCTGGTAGTTCAGCGGCGCGGCGATGATCTTCGACGGGTTGGCCACGGGGCTGAGCAGCTTGACGCTGGCCAGCGGCACCGGCGTCGCCTGTTCGCGCAGCGCGCGCATCTTGTCCTTCAGGCCGTCCAGGTGGGCGATCAGCAGGTCGCCCGGCGCCACCGGCCAGGTCAAGCCAGGCAGCTCGGCGGTGATGGCGGTGACGTCATACACGCGGTCGCCTTCGACCAGGCCCACGCGATTGTCATTGAAACGGCAGATCTTCATTTCCTGTGCTCCTCACACTCTTCATGTAAACATTGAGCGCGCTTTATTTTTATAACACGCTCATTTTTGAACTGATTCATTATTGGGCGGTGAAATGCGAAAGTCAACGGAAATTTATGTGCGCTTGCGGCATTCTTTTTGTGCGCCGCAAGAGCGAAGGAGGGGCAGGAAGAGGGGGAAAACAGGGACGAAGGGCAAAAATGGTGCAGCCGTGTGCACTTGCGGGAGGCGCGGCATCGCGCTTATCATTGGCCGCTCAATCCAGACTGTTACTATTCAGACACTACGGCTTCACAACTGTTCAGCCTGCAAGCATGTATGATGCGCGGGCAAAAGCCACTTATATATAGAGCACCCGAGAAACACTATGACCAAATCCCTCATCATCGCCGAGAAGCCGTCGGTCGCGAACGACATCGCGAAGACGCTGGGCGGCTTCACCAAGCACGATGAGTACTTCGAGTCCGACGAATACATCCTGTCGTCCGCTGTCGGCCACCTGCTCGAGATCGCGGTGCCCGAGGAGTACGACGTCAAGCGCGGCAAATGGAGCTTCACGCACCTGCCGATGATTCCGCCGTACTTCGCGCTGAACCCGATCGCGAAGACCGAATCGCGCCTCAAGGTGCTGAACAAGCTGATCAAGCGCAAGGACGTCACCACTCTGATCAACGCATGCGACGCCGGACGCGAAGGAGAACTCATCTTCCGCCTGATCGCCCAGAACGCGAAGGCGAAACAGCCGGTCAAGCGCCTGTGGCTGCAGTCGATGACCCCGGCCGCGATCCGCGAAGGCTTCGCCCACCTGCGCAGCGACGAAGAGATGCTGCCGCTGGCCGACGCCGCGCGCTGCCGCTCCGAGGCCGACTGGCTGATCGGCATCAACGGCACCCGCGCCATGACCGCCTTCAACTCGAAGGAGGGCGGGTTCTACCTGACCACCGTGGGCCGGGTCCAGACCCCGACCCTGTCGATCGTGGTCGAACGCGAAGAGAAGATCAAGAAGTTCGTCCCGCGCGACTACTGGGAAGTGCGCGCCGAGTTCGTGTGCGCGGCCGGGATCTACGAAGGCCGCTGGCTCGACCAGAATTTCAAGAAGGACGAGAACGACCCCGAGAAGCGCGCCGAGCGCCTGTGGAGCCATGCGGCCGCCGAGTCGATCGTCGCCGCCTGCCGCGGCAAGCAGGGCGTGGTCACCGAGGAATCGAAGCCGACCACCTCGATGGCGCCGGCCCTGTTCGACCTGACCAGCCTGCAGCGCGAGGCCAACGGCCGCTTCGGCTTCTCGGCCAAGAACACCCTCGGCCTGGCCCAGGCGCTGTACGAGAAGCACAAGGTGCTGACCTACCCGCGTACCGATTCGCGCCACCTGCCGGAAGACTACATCGCCACCGTCAAGAACACGATGGAGTCGCTGAACGAGACGAATAACTACCAGCAGTTCTCGAAACAGGTGCTGAAGAACGGCTGGGTCAAGCCGAACAAGCGGATCTTCGACAACACCAAGATCTCCGACCACTTCGCGATCATCCCGACCGGCGTCATCCCGAAGAACCTGACGGAGCCGGAACAAAAGCTCTACGACCTGGTCACGCGCCGCTTCCTCGCCGTGTTCTTCCCGCCGGCCGAGTTCCTGGTGACGACCCGCTTCACCGAAGTCTCGGGCCACCAGTTCAAGACCGAGGGCAAGGTGATGACCAACCCCGGCTGGCTGGCCGTGTACGGCAAGGACACCACCGGCGACGACAAGGACGGCGCGAACCTCGTGCCGGTGCAGAAGGGCGAGAAGGTCCTGGCCGACAAGGTCACGCCGAACGGCCTGGTGACGAAACCGCCCGCACGCTACACCGAAGCGACGCTGCTGTCGGCGATGGAAGGCGCGGGCAAGCTGGTCGACTCCGACGAGCTGCGCGACGCCATGGCCGGCAAGGGCCTGGGCACGCCGGCCACGCGCGCGGCCATCATCGAAGGCCTGCTGACCGAGAAATACCTGGTGCGCGAAGGCCGCGAGCTGATCCCGACGGCGAAAGCCTCGCAGCTCATGACCCTGCTGCGCGGCCTGGGCGTCAACGAACTCACCGCGCCGGAACTCACCGGCGAGTGGGAGTACAAGCTGGCCCAGATGGAGAAGGGCAAGATTTCGCGCGACGAATTCATGCGCGAGATCCAGCAGATGACGCAGATTATCGTCAAGCGCGCCAAGGAATACGACAACGAGACCATCCCGGGCGACTACGCGACCTTGACCACGCCATGCCCGAACTGTGGCGGCACGGTCAAGGAAAACTACCGCCGCTTCGCCTGCACCAAGTGCGACTTCTCGATGTCGAAGACGCCGGGCAGCCGCCAGTTCGAGATCGAGGAAGTCGAAGAGCTCCTGAAGAACCGCACCATCGGTCCGCTGCAGGGCTTCCGCTCCAAGATGGGCCGCCCGTTCGCGGCGATCCTGCGCATCGTGCGCGACGAGGAGATCAAGAACTTCAAGCTCGAGTTCGACTTCGGCCAGGACCAGGACGAAGGCGAAGAGGGCGAGGGCGTCGACTTCACCGGCCAGACTCCGCTCGGACCATGCCCGAAGTGCAACGGCGGCGTCTACGAGATGGGCCTGGCCTACGTGTGCGAACACCAGGTGGCGAAACCGAAGACCTGCGACTTCCGCAGCGGCCGCATCATCCTGCAGCAGGAAATCCTGCCCGAGCAGATGGCCAAGCTGCTCAATGAAGGCAAGACCGACCTGCTGCCGGGCTTCGTCTCGCAGCGCACCCGCCGCGCCTTCAAGGCCTTCCTGGTACGCGGCAAGGACGGCAAGATCAGCTTCGAGTTCGAGGAGCGCAAGGGCAAGCCCGCGGCCAAGGGCAAGGCGGCCGACGGCGCCGCGGACGGCGCGGCAGGCGCCGACGGCGCGGCTG
>DAMCRY010000103.1:0-10746 GCA_032115075.1 Massilia sp. | reverse complement strand
ATCCGCATCGCCCAGGCGGCCCCGCACGCGGCGACCGCCGCGCAGGTCGGGCCGGCGCTGGCGGCCGCGTTCGGGGAACGCAAGTGGTCGTCGAAGACGGAAACCAGGGATCTCGGCACCCGCGAATTCCACGGCGTGAAAGCCACCGGCACCGAGCGCAGCTACGAGATCCCGGCCGGCGAGATCGGCAACCGCAATCCGATCGTCGTCAGCACCGAGACCTGGATCTCGCCCGAGCTGCAGGTGATGGTCTACCAGAAGCGCAGCGACCCGCGCGTCGGTGACACCGTGCTGCGCCTGGAACAGTTGAAGCGCGAGGAACCGGCGGCGGCGCTGTTCAGCGTGCCCTCCGACTACACGGTGAAGGATCCGCTTGCCGCGGCGCGCGCCAGGATCGAGAAGAAGACGCCGTAAGCGGCGGGACCAAGCCGAAAAAAACGGCGCCCGGGGGCGCCGTCGCCGCTCCGGCCGGCCTGGCCGGCTCGGTGCGATCATTTCTTGAGGATGGTCTTGTCGAACCACTCGTCGATCATGCGCTTCTCGTAGCGCAGCGGATCGTTGTCGAAGCCCCGCACCGGGCGATCCATGTACATCATGTCCGCCAGCCGCACCTTGCCGCTGTCGAGCACCTGGCCGCCGGCGCTGAGGGTGTAGCGCAGCTCGATGATCGGCCAGTCGGCCGAGCCCTGCAGGACGCGCAGGTCGCCGCCGGCGCGCCGCGACGGGTACTCGCGGCCGGCCAGGTCGACATCCAGGACCTCGACCGCCAGGTCCTGCCCGGCCGGCAGCCTGGCGCCGAGCTTCGTGAAATGGTCGCTCAGCTGGCGCAGCACGTCCTCGCGCTCCCACGACGTGAAAGGCAGGTCCGAGAACTTGTCGGAATCCACGTAGTTGACGGTCACGCCCGCCGAGGCGGCGCCGGTGGCACCCAGCGCGAGCACGGCCGCAAGGGCCGCTTTACCGAAGGAGGATTTCATCGCCATTCCTTTCCGTTCCAGCCGTATCCATGCAGCGGATATGGGGTCTTCGCGGCCGGTTTCCAGCCTGCGCCCCACCGATAGTCGGCAAAAAAAAGGCGCCTCGCGGCGCCGTCGTTGCATCCGGCCGGATCAGATGAATGTCTTGGGCAGGATGGCCTTGTTGAACCACTCCTGGACCATGCGCTTCTCGAAACGCAGGCGGTCGATGTTCGAGCCGCTGTCCAGGTGGTCCAGGTAGGCCATGTCCTTCAGCTGCGCGGTCCCGCTGTCGACGACCTTGCCGTTCGCGCTCAGCGTATAGCGCAGTTCGATGACCGGCCAGTCCGCGCCGCCCTGCGCGAAACGCGGGTACTTCGCCCCACGCCCCGGACGCTGGCGGCCGGCCAGGTCGATATTGGTGACATCGATCGCCAGCTCCTGCCCCTCCGGCAAGCTCTTGCCGAGTTGGGCGAAATAGCCGGCCAGGTCTTCGAGCACTACCTGGCGGTGCCATGGAGAGAACGGCAGGTCCGAGAATTTCTCGGGATTGACATAATTGACAGTCACGCCGGCCGAGGCGGCGCTTGCGCCCAGTGCAAGGACAGTTGCGAGGGCGGCTTTACCGATTATCGATTTCATCGCTTCCCCTTTCTCTGTTCAACATCTACCAGAAACCGAATATATACCATTCCTACCAGACTTCCAGTCCATCTCTGTTGACTTTTGTAACAGCAGCTGCAAGCAAATGCGGCGCCCGCCGGGCCGGTCCGATCAGCTGGTCTTTTTCCGCAGGATGGCCTGGTTGAACCATTCCTCGACCATGCGTTTCTCGTAGCGCAGGCGATCGTTGCTCGAAGGGCGGTTGATGCGGCTCATGTACGTCATGTCCTTGAGTTGCGCGGTTCCGCTGTTGACAACCTGCCCGTTCGCGCTCAGCGTGTAGCGCAGTTCGATGATCGGCCAGTCCGCGCCGCCCTTCAGGACACGCAGGTCGCGCGCACCGCGGTTGGCCGGATATTCGCGCCCGGCCAGGTCGATGTCGGTGACGTCCACCGTGAGCTCCTGCCCTGCCGGCAAGTTCTTGCCCAGCTCGGCGAAATACGCAGCCAGATCGTCCAGCACCGCCTGGCGTTCCCATGGCGTGAACGGCAGGTCCGAAAAGTTGTCGGGATTCACGTAATTGACGGTCACGCCCGCCGAGGCGGCGCCGGCACCCAGCGCGAGGATGGCTGCGACGGCCGCTTTGCCAATCATCGATTTCATGGCTACCCTTTCTTGTTCCATATCTGTCTGACCTGAATATACGCCCTTTGCGGCGGCTTTCCAGTCCCCCGTTTGTCGATGTTTTGTATCGAAATGTTAGGCCGCGCACAGGGTGTTTCACGGTCCAGCCCGATAATGGCGGAAAGGAGGCTGAACGTGCCCGAAGGACCCTCACTATATATCCTGAAGGAACTGGTGGCGGATTTCACCGGCCAGGACATCGTGCAGGCCGGCGGCAACGTCCGCGCCATCGACCCTGCGCGCCTGGTCGGCCAGCGCATCCTCGCCATCCACACCTGGGGCAAGCACCTGCTCATCGAGATGCCGGACCTGGTCCTGCGCGTGCACTTCCTGCTGTTCGGCACCTACCGCATCAACGAACGGCGCGAGGGCAAGACCCCGCGCCTGTCGATCGAGACCGCCAACGGCAACGAACTGAACATCTACGCCAGCGCGGTCAGGGAAATCGACCGCGCCACCTACGAGGCCTACGATTTCAGCGCCGACGTCATGTCCGATGCCTGGAACCCGAGAAAGGCGCTCAAGAAACTGCGCGCGCGGCCCGACATGCTGGCCTGCGATGCCCTGCTCGACCAGGACATCTTTTCCGGAGTCGGCAACATCATCAAGAACGAGGTGCTGTTCCGCATCCGCGTGCATCCGCTGTCCACGATCGGCGCCCTGCCCGCGCCCAAGCTGCGGCTGCTGGTCGCGGAGGCGCGTCAATACAGTTTCGACTTCCTGGAGTGGAAGCGGCAGTACGTCCTCAAGCAGCACTGGCTCGCGCATGCGAAACGCATATGCCCGCGCTGCCATATTCCCTTCCTCAAGGCCAACCTCGGCCGCAGCAACCGGCGCAGCTTCTACTGCGAGCGCTGCCAGAAACGCTACGACTGAGCGCACAACCGGGGGCGCTGAAGAGCCGCTCCTGCCGGCTTGCCCTTACCCGATATCCATAAGCTGGGGCTTTGTGACATCGTTAACCAACACTTTTCATGTTGCTTGTTGTTAAGGCTCAATAGCCGTACTACAATCAACTTGACTTGCGGCTACTTTTTGATCGGACGCCCGCCGCTGGATGTGTGCTCAACCCAAGGTAACGGAAACCGTATGTCCTTCCTGTCATCCTCCGCGCCCAAGCTGGCGCCATGGAAAGTGCTGCTCGTCGACGACGAGCCCGATATCCATGACATCACCAAGCTGACCCTGTCGCGCTTCCGCCTCGACGGCCGCGCGCTGAGCTTCGTGCATGCCTACAGCGGCGAAGAAGCCAAGGCCGTGCTGGCGCGCGAGAAGGACATCGCGCTGGTGTTCCTGGACGTGGTGATGGAGCGCGAGGACAGCGGCCTGGAAGTGGCGCGCTGGATGCGCCAGGACCTCGACAACCAGTTCACCCGCATCGTGCTGCGCACCGGCCAGCCGGGCCAGGCGCCCGAGGAGCGCGTGATCGTCGACTACGACATCAACGACTACAAGGAAAAGACCGAGCTCGATCGCACCAAGCTGTTCACCACCACCTTCGCCGCCCTGCGCGCCTACCGCGACATCATGAAAGTCGAGGAAGCGCGCCGCGCCCAGCAGAACTACCGCGAAGGCCTGGAGCGCGTGATCGCCGCATCGAGCCACATCTTCCAGCAGCGCAACCTGAAGGACTTCGCCAACGGCCTGCTGCAGCAGGTGGTGGCGCTGCTGCGCCTGGAGCAGAGCATGCTGTTGCGCCTGAAGGGCGCCAGCGTGATCGCCGGCGAGAGCCAGTACGAAGTGCTGGCCCGGATCGGCGACATCGGCGGCGACGAGATCGGCCCGGAACTGGTGGCCCAGCTCGACGACGCCCGCCACAACCGCATCTCGCGCCTGCACGGCGACACCTACGTCGGCTACTTCCCGAACCGCACCGGCAAGGCTTCGCTGCTGGTCCTGAAAGGCGTGGAAGAGATCGCCGAGATCGACGCCCAGCTGCTCGAGGTGTTCTGCTCGGGCGTGGCGATCGCCTTCGACAACATCCTGCTGAACCAGGAGATCACCGACACCCAGGCCGAGCTGATCCTGCGCCTGGGCGACGTGGTCGAATCGCGCTCCCACGAAGCCGGCAACCACGTGCGCCGCATGTCCCAGGTCTGCTACATGCTGGCCCAGGCCGCCGGCATGCCGGAAGAAGAAGTCGCGACCCTGATGCACGCCGCGCCGATGCACGACGTGGGCAAGATCGGCACCCCGGACGCGGTGCTGCTCAAGCCGGGCAAGCTGACCGAGGAAGAGTGGGAAATCATGAAGCAGCACCCGACCGTGGGCCTGCAGATCCTCGACGGCTCGCAACGCCCGATCCTGAAGGCCGCCGCCGTCATCGCCCACCAGCACCACGAGAAGTTCGACGGCAGCGGCTACCCGCAGGGCCTGAGGGGCGAGGCGATCCACCCCTACGCGCGCATCGTCGCCGTGGCCGACGTGTTCGACGCCCTGAGCCACAAGCGCTGCTACAAGGATGCCTGGCCGGCGGCGAAGGTCACCGAGCACCTGCGCGAGGTGGCGGGGCACCACCTGGATCCGTACTACGTGGACCTGCTCATCAAGAACATGGACAAGGCGCTGGCGATCAACGAGCAGTGGCCGGACTGAGGACGTTCCCGGTGGCCCATGCTTGCCGCTGACCGATCCATGACACGCTACCTCGGCACGTCATTCCGGCGCAGGCCGGAATCCAATTTTTCATGCGTGCCAGCTGCGGATGCGCTCGCAGCGCGCCACGGAATTGGATCCCGGCCTTCGCCGGGATGACGTTTACAAGTCAACGATGGTTTGAAATGCCGGTGGTGCGCCGCTTCACTTCTTGCGCGAGCGCGGGAACGTCAGGTGGTACCGCAGCCCTTTGCCAGGCGCGCTTTCAACCTGCACCGTCCCGCCCAGCGCCCCCGTCACCAGGTTGTACAGGATGTGCGCCCCGAGGCCGCTGCCGCCGCTGCCGCGCTTGGTCGTGAAGAAGGGATCGAACAGCTTCTCGAGCGCCTCCTGCTCCATGCCGGCGCCGTCGTCGGCGTAGTCGAAGGTCACCTCGCCGTCCGCTTCCCGCACGCGAATCGCGATGGTCCCCGCCTGGTCGCGCTCGAAGCCGTGCACCAGCGAGTTCACCACCATATTGGTGACGATCTGCGACACCGCGCCCGGGAAGCTGTCGAGCACCAGGTCCTGGGGGCAGTCCACTTGCACCGCGACCTTGCGCCCCTTGATCTTGGGCTGCAGCGACAGCAGCACCTCGTCCAGGTAGGCGCGCAGCTTGAAACTGCGGATGTCGCCCGAGGACTGGTCCACCGCGACCTGCTTGAAACTGCGTACCAGCGCGGCCGCGCGCTGGGTGTTGGTGGTCATGATGCGCAGCGACTGGTCGACGATGTCGAGGAAGGCGTTCAGGCTGTCCTCGGTCATCTCGCCCGCTGCCAGTTCCTCGCGCGTGAGCTTCAGCTCCTGCACCAGGTGGCTGGTGGCGGTCACGCAGATGCCCAGCGGGGTATTGATCTCGTGCGCCACGCCGGCCACCAGGCCGCCCAGCGACGCGAGCTTCTCCTGGCGCACCAGTTCCGCCTGGGCCAGCTGCAGCCGGGTCAGCGCCTCGCCCAGCGCCGCGTTCTGCTCTTCCAGCGCTTCCTTGGTCTTGCGGATCTTGCGGTCGGCCTGCATGCGCGCCAGGGCCACCGCGACGTGGCTGGCCATGAAGGCCAGCAGGTCGAGGTCGGCCTTGCCGTACACGGTTTCCGGATCGTAGCTCTGCACCACCAGCACGCCGTAGGGCTGCTCGTGCACCAGCATCGGCGCGCCCATCCAGCTGGCGATCCCGAGGTGGCCGAGCGGTTCCTTCACCAGGCCGTTGGCGACCAGGTGGCCGAAGCTGGTGGCGTCGTGGAGCTGGGCCTGCTTGCTGGCCAGCACGTAGGAGCACAGGCCCTTCCCGGCGGGGATGCGCCTGGCCGGCGCCACCGGGTCCTTTTCGTCCACAAAATAGGGGATGCTGATTTCCTGGGTATCGGCGTGGTACAGGCCGATCAGGAAGTTCTTCGCCACCATCAGCTCGCCGATGATGCGGTGCAGGCTGGCGCTCAATGCTTCGGTGTCGAGCGCCTGGGCCGACAGGCTGGCGATCTGGTACAGCGCATTCTGCACCTTCTCGGCGCGGCGGCGCTCGGCCACCTCGAAGGCCAGCGCGGCGGTGCGCTCCTGCACCGCGCGCTCGAGCCGGTCCATGCTCTGCAGGCCTTGCAGGGCATTGGAGACGTGGTTGGCGATCTGCAGGAACAGCGCCTGGTCTTCCTCGCCGTAGGTGACGCCTTCGGTGTAGCTCTGGATGACCATGGCGCCCAGCGCCTGGTGGTGCTGGTCGAGCAGCGGCGCGCCCATCCAGTGCTCGGCGGCGCTGCCGTTACCCCATTGCATCCCCTCCTTCTCGCGCGCCTCGAAGTCGGCGGCGGTGATCGTCAGCGGCTGGCGGTTCAGCAGGACCCAGGCGGTCGGCGACTGTTCCGGCGAGGCCAGGCGGATGTGTTCGTTCGGGTCCGGGCCCTCGTCGGCCTCGTCGACGAAGTAGACGAAGCGCACGGTGCGGTCCTCGTAGTCGGACAGGGCCACATAAAAGTTGGCCGCATACATGATGCGGCCGAGGGCGCGGTGCACCGCGCCGATGAAGTCGGTGATGTCGCTGCAGGTGGTCGAGAGCTGGCCGATTTCCAGCAGCATCGACTGGACCGCTTCCAGCCGGGCGAGACGTTCCATTGCTTCCCCAAAGTAATTAGTGCAACAGGGAAATACTAACAGTTCATGCCCGCCAACCGAAGCGCTATCTTCGAGATATTGCTATTGGCTATTTACCCGCTGGTTATCCGCGTGGCGCGCGGAAATCGTTCTCGGCCCAGGCATGGGCCGAGGCCGGCGTCAGCTTGAAGCTGGCCGGCACCCGCACCTTGGCCACCTGCTCGCCCATTTCGTCGGTGGCGGCCAGGATCGCGTAGGGATCGTCGTCGTCCGGCACGATGTCGAGCGTCACCTTGAGCTCGCCGTGTTCGGTCGAGATCGTGGTGTTCTTGTGCAGGATGGCATGCAGGTGCTGCTCGTGGCGGCGGATGACTTCCGACGCGGTCTTGACCAGGGTGTTGAAGGCGTTGACGTCGAGCGGCTTCGGGTTCTTCTTGTCGCGGCCCATGGTCCAGGGACCGACCAGGGCCGGTTCCGGCTCGCCGTCCTTGTACATGGCCACGGCCCAGCCCTCGTCGTCCTCGTTCTTGATGACGCGCGCGGTCCAGCCGTTGGCCTGCCACAGGCGGGCTTCCTGCACCGGCGCGTTCTCGTCCTCGCCCGCGTGCTCGTGGTCGATGTTGTCGTTCATGGTCGTGTTTCCTCGTGCTTCAAAGCACAGATCATAGAGGAAACCGACCACATGAAGAAGCCCGATTCGGATGCCCGAACCGCAGTCCGCACCGGCACGCCAGGCTCAGGCGATCCTGGGACAGCGCCAGTCCGGTCCGGGCGGCGGGCGCACGGGTGGCCGCGCCGGCGTCGGCCAGGGATCGACGTTGGGAGCCTGGCGCTCCCGATTGAAAGGATTGATGATAATCGGCGGGATGGCAGGCGGCGCCGATGGTGGGCCTTTGGGACCGCTATTGGCCAGCACGGGATGACGAACGGCCAGGTGGTCCCCCATTCTCTGGATGACAGCTTGCATAGGTTCCCCCTCTGACGGAGCAGGCTGTCAGTATAGAAGCCTCGTCGATGAAAGCAATGCCAAACCGGCCACGTTTTTTGTTGCCGGGTTCTACCCGCATCGAGGTTTCATCGCGTGCCGGAACAGGCCGCAGGCCGCGTCGTTTCCCTGCCGGATATCGGCGAGCGTCGTTCCATTACCGCGCCGCCCCGGTGCCCCAGCGCACAGTCCAGCCGACCCGAGTCCCGTTACAGTAAACCCATGCCGTTCGTCCCGTCGGCACCGTCCAGCTACCGGCAAAGACCACTCCATGCGACAGGCGATGACAGACAGCCGCTTCAGGCAATTGTGGGTCCAGGTTCACTCGAGCCTGTGGTTCGTCCCCGCACTCCTCATCACGGGCATGATGCTGCTCGCACTCGGCCTGGTGGAAGCCGACCAGCATGTCGACGGCACCCTGCGCAAGAACTGGCCGCGCCTGTTCGCCATCGAAGCGGAAGGCGCACGCAGCATGCTGTCGACCATTGCCGGTTCGATGGCAACCATTGCCGGCGTCACGTTCTCGATCACCATGGTCGCCCTCACACTGGCTTCGGCCCAGTACACCTCGCGCGTACTGCGCAACTTCATGCGCGACCGGGTCAACCAGAGCGTGCTCGGGATCTTCGTCGGCATCTTCCTGTACTGCCTGCTGGTGCTGCGCGCCATCCGCGAACAGCAGGAACCCTTCGTCCCGACCTGCGCGGTCCTGGGCGCGCTGCTGCTGTCCGTCGTGGCGGGCGCCGCCTTCATCTACTTCATCCACCACATCTCATCCACGATCCAGGCCTCCGACATGGCCCAGGCCATCGCCCGCGAGACCCTGCACATGGTGGACAAGTACTTCCCGAACCAAGCCGGCGACGCCAGTCAACAGGCCGTCCCTCCCCACCTGGACGCGTTGCGCTGGCATCCCGTGCCGACCCGGCAGTGGGGAACCATCCAGACCGTCACCGAGGAGCGCCTGGTCGCATGGGCATGCGCGCACGATGCGGTCGTGCGCATGGAGCACAAGCCCGGCGACTTCCTGAGCATGGACGAGCGCCTGCTGTCGGTGGCCATGGACCACGCGCCGGACGAGGACACCATCGCCGAACTGAATGGCGCCTTCGGCATCGACGCGTTTCGCACCCTCGACCAGGACCCCGCCTTCGGCATCCGCCAGCTGGTCGACATGGCGCTCAAGGCCTTGTCCCCGGGGATCAACGACAGCACCACCGCGGTCACCTGCCTCGAGCACATCGGGGTCATCCTGGTCCACTGCGCCCGCCGCGACCTGCGTCCACGGCATCGCTACGACGACCGCGGCGCACTGCGCGTATTGTCGCTGGGGCTGGATTTCCCCCATCTGGTCAGCCTGGCATTTCGCCAGATCGCCGAAAGTGCGCATGGCAATACCGAAGTGATGCTGCGGGCGCTCGACATGCTCTACAAGACCGGCATCGCATGCGCGAGCGCCGCCCAGCTTCGCGCGGTGCGCGAACAGGCCGAGGTGCTCGGCGAGATCGCCCTGGACGGCGCGCGATCGCGGGCCGCGAAGGAACAGATTGCCGGCCGGCTGCGCCTTGTCAGGACCCTGCCCGCGCAGCCGGCCGCGCCGGCGCACGAGGGACAGGTCCTCGACGTCCCGGGCCGCGAAGGACCGGCCTGACCGCCAGCGCCGGGCCTTGGCTCATCGGCGCCCTTCCGGTTTCGCCTTGGAGCAGCCACGTTTTTCCTGCGTGTTCCTTACGCTTCGTCGCCCGCCGGAACGTCCCGGGCCGCCAAACATGCAGCCTGTCGCAATCCCGTGGCCGTTGCGGACGTGCGCGCCTAGAGTGCAACCATCGACAACGCATCTGCTTCCAACCGACGAGGACCGCCATGAAAAAATACGCCCCCTACATCATCCTGTTCCTGTTCGCCCTGCTGCTGTGGAACGTCTTCACCGATGCCGCCGACTTCACCACCGTGAACATCGATGGCGAGGAATTCGACGGTCCGCTGGGCGCCCTGCTGGGCCTCGTGTTCGCCGGCGGCGGCGCCATCATCGCGGGCGTCGTGATGCTGTTCGTGGGCCTGGTGCTGGCCGTGGTGTTCGCCGGCGTCGGCGTGATCGTGCTAGGCGCGCTCGGCGTGGCCGCGGTCGCGGTGGCGCTGGCGGTATCGCCGCTGCTGCTGCCGCTCCTGGTCCCGGTGGCGATCATCTGGTTCTTCGTGGCCCGCTCGCGCCGCCAGCGCGTGGTGCTGGAGAAGGCGCCGGCCTGACCCGCGCCCCCTCCTGCGAACGGCCGGGATCTCCCGGCCGTTTTGCTTTGCGCGCGGCCGCGGCGGGAATCGGTGAAGGCCTTCAGGCCGAAGGGAAGCAGGATGCCCGCCATCATGCCGCTGGTCACGCCCGGCGGCACCCAGCCGGCGACACGCTCGACCCAGCCGATCGCGAGCAGGACCACGGCCGCGGTCAGGTAGACGCCGAGCGCCTCGTTCAGGCTCAAATCGATACCTCAGGGGTATCGCCTCGGCGCGTGCTGGGCCATCAGCTCGGCGATCCAGTCGATGAACACGCGCAGCGCCTTGCCGAGGTAGCGGTTGGGCGGATAGGCCACGTGCAGCGGCATCGGGTCGACCTGCCAGTCGGGGAACAGGCGCACAAGGGCGCCGGCGGCGGCGTGGTCGCGCGCCATGTATTCGGGCAGCCACAGGGCGCCCAGGCCGGCCAGGCCCGCGGTCAGGTAGGCGTTGCCGTCGTCGATCGCCAGCACGTGGCGGCCCGCGATGCGGACGGTCTCGCCGTCGCGGTGCAGGGCATACGGCAGGTCGCCG
>DAMCRY010000102.1:0-10756 GCA_032115075.1 Massilia sp. | reverse complement strand
GGCGCGGCGCCGGGCAGCCTGCGCATCGCCGGCAGCCGCGCGCCGCTCGTCATGATGCTGGGCGTGTTCGCGGCCAGGTATGCCTTGTCCGTGACCCTGGCCGTGCAGCCTCGGCTCGCCCACGAGGGTGCCTTCGTGCTCGCGGCCTGCGGCGTGCTGGGGCTGTTCAACGGCTACTTCCTCGGCCGCCTGGCGCGCGACCTGGCGGCCTGCCGCCTACTCTTCGCCAACCGTGTTCCGGCCCCCGCGCTGCATACCGTATGATGCCTTCGCCGGGAAGCGCACATGGCGCGCTTCCCGATCCACCGCGAAGGAGCATGTGCATGCTGAGGCTTGGAGAAACGGATCCCCGCCTGGTCGACAAGCTCGGGACCCTCTCGGCCAGGGTCGTCGAAGACGCCCTGGCGTCGGGCCTGACCTGGGACCAGGCCATCGTCGCCTTCGGCATCGCCGCCAAGGCGATGGCCGCCAAGGCCGCCACCCAGGGCGGCGCCACGCCCGACGAATACGCGCGGCACGCCGAGAAGCGTTTGAAGGAAGGCATGAACCGCAGCGCCGACGTGCTGAAGGCCTATTTGCGCTGACGGTGGTTCAGAAGCCGATCCGCGACTTGCCCGGCATGGTTCGCAGGCGGATGTCGGCCGCCGTCACGTGGCCGCGCCCGTCGGCCACCGCGTAGCCCAGGCCGTCGAGCAGGGTCTTGCGCAGGTCGCGCGGCGAGACGGGCGCCAGCTTGTCGAGCACCGCGTCCCCGAGATCCTCGTCGAAGCCCGCCAGGTTCATCTCCCGCACCAGGCCCCGGTACATGCGCTGCGCGATGCCGGCCGCCTGCTCGGGCGTGGGCGCCGGCACCTCGTAGACCGCCATGCGGTTGAGCAGCGGGGCGGGAATGCCCTCGACCGAGTTCGCGGTGAGGACCCAGAAGATGCGGCTGGCGTCGAGCTCGACGTCGATGAATTCGTCACGGAAGGCCTTCGAGGTTTCCGGCTCCAGCAGCTGGTAGAGCGCGGCCAGCGGGTCGGACTGCGAGGAGCCGGTCGCCTTTTCCACCTCGTCCAGTACCACCACCGGGTTCGCGTACTGGCCGCGCACCAGGCGCTCGGCCACCTTGCCGCACTTGGCGCCGCGCCAGCTGGCCGAGCTGCCGGTGATGACGAAGCCGGCCGACAGGGCGTTCATGCTGATCAGTTCGCACTCGGTCTGCATGACCCGGGCCAGGCGCTTGGCGAAGTGGGTTTTCCCGACGCCCGGGCCGCCGAGCAGCAGGATGGGCATGACGTTGAAGCCGCCGTTGCCATCTCTTCCTGCATGCGCGAGGCGCAGGTAGCGGGCGAGGTCGTCCAGCACTTCGTCGAAGTTCGGACATTCCTCGAACAGGGGATCGAGGGCGTCGGTCGAGGAGGGGGTGGTGACGAAACGGTCGGCCCCGGTTTCCAGCATGCGCTCGTAGAACGCTTCGAGATCCGGGGAGCGGCCGCGGCTGCGGTCCAGCGCTTCCTGGACTTCGATCAGGTCGTAGACCGTGCAGGTACGGGCGAGGGTGATGCTCACGGCTGTCTCCTTCACTGGTCCGCTCCCATCCGGCGTCGCCATCCCGCCGAGCGGGCCATGAGCGGGGATGGGTCATCGCCTTGCTTCGATCCTAACGCTTCCAGCCGAGCCCCGCAATGTTCAAAACCATCAATTCCGCAACGCAACTTTAATTTCCCTGTGTAAACAAAGTTGCTTGCTCTGATGGACATCAAAGTATTTATTGTCCATACAAGTGAGGTGGAACCTTCACTCCGTTTCCTAAGTGACTGATTTAGGAGACATTTTAGGTTGACATCAGGTTAACTCGCGGCGCTAAGTCCTTGGTTTCATTAGCAAATTTCGGATTTCTCAAGCGTGAATTCGCTTGACCACCAACATTGATTCCAATAAAGTGGGAAACAGTGTGAAAAAGTGTCGAATTGTGGGGGATTTTCGGAACCCCGGGCACCAAAAAAATACTAAGTTGATAACTCTCCAAAACTAGGTAAATACGTGTTCCAGGGCGCGTCAGCGATCAATCTCGATGCAAAGGGAAGGATGTCGATTCCGGCAAAGCATCGTGACGCCCTCGCGGTCCAGTGCGAAGGTCGCATGACGCTGACGAAGCACCCGCACGGCTGTCTGCTGTTCTTCCCGCGTCCGGTGTGGGAACAACACCGCGAGCAGATCGCCTCGTGGCCGATGTCGGCCCGTGCGTGGCAGCGCATTTTCCTTGGTAACGCGTGCGATGTCGAGTTGGACAGCGCTGGCCGGGTCCTGATTTCACCCGAGCTGCGCGCCGCCGTGGGGCTGGAGAAGGAAGTCATGATGCTGGGCATGGGCACGCATTTCGAAATCTGGGATGCCGCCAAGCTGGCCGAGAGCGAAGCCGAAGCTGTCGCCGGCGGCATGCCCGATGTCCTTTCCAATTTCTCCTTCTGAGGCGCCATGACGGAAACAACGACGGTGCCAGCAATGGAGGCACTTGACTACCAGCACCGGACGGTGCTGCTGGACGAAGCGGTGGATGCGCTCGACCTGACGGGCGAGCGCGCCAACGGTACTTATATAGATGGCACGTTCGGCCGGGGCGGGCACAGCCGCCTGATCCTGTCCAGGCTGGGCGCGCAGGGCCGCCTGGTGGCGTTCGACAAGGACCCCCAGGCCATCGCGACCGCCCAGGCGGTCGAGGATGCCCGCTTCACGATCGTGCACGACAGTTTTGCCACGATGCTCGACGCGCTTGCCGCGCGCGGCATCGGCCAGGTGGACGGCATCTTGCTGGACCTTGGTATTTCGTCGCCCCAGGTGGACGACGCCACCCGCGGATTCAGTTTCCGCCAGGATGGCCCCCTCGACATGCGCATGGATACCACGCGCGGGATGTCGGCGGCCGAATGGCTGGCCACCGCGGCGGAACAACAATTGGAAAAGGTGATTCGAGATTATGGAGAAGAGCGGTTTGCTTTCCAGATTGCAAAGGCGATTGTTGCTCGCAGGGCAGTCCAGCCAATTTCGACCACACGAGAGCTTGCCTCAATCGTGGCAGACGCGGTTAAAACCCGCGAAAAGGGCAAGGATCCGGCAACCCGGACCTTTCAGGCTATCCGGATTTTCATCAATAAAGAGCTTGAAGACCTTGAAGCAGGTCTGAACGCGGCCTACGCCATGCTGGCGCCGGGCGCCCGCATGTCCGTGATCAGCTTCCACTCGCTGGAAGACCGCATGGTCAAGCAGTTCCTGGCGTCCAAGGCCAAGGTGGCCCAGCCGGACCGCCGGCTGCCGATCCGCGCCGTCGACCTGCCGCAGCCGGAAATGAAGCTGATCGACCGCATCAAGCCGTCCGAGGCGGAAGTGGCGGCGAACCCGCGCGCCCGCTCGGCGGTGCTGCGCGTGGCCGAGCGACTCGGCGGCCCTCGCGGAGGTGCGGCGGCATGAATGCCAAGCTGAACGCCGTGCTGGCGATCGCCGTGGTCGGCTGCGCGCTGTCGGTGGTGAACGCGCGCTACCAGGCGCGCCACCTCCTGATCGAACTGGAACGCCTGCAGCAGCAGTCGCGCCAGCTCGAGATCGACTGGGCCCAGCTCCAGCTCGACCAGTCCACGCTCGGCAAGAACGAGCGCATCGAGCAGATCGCGCGCGCCAACCTGAACATGGCGCCGCTCACGCCGGCCCGCACGCAATACCTGACGGAAGGCGCGAAATGAACCGGCCGAACGAACGGGTCGAACGCCGCACCTCCGCCCGCGTCGCCGCGTCGAAGGGCGTGGCCTTCTCGAAAAGCCCGGTGCTGGCCGTGAACGTGCCAAACTGGCGCTCGCGCCTGGTGCTGTTCGTGCTGTTCGCGGCATTCGCGGCGCTGGCCGTGAAGGCGCTCTGGCTGCAGGGCATGTCGAGCCAGTTCCTGCAAAAGCAGGGCAAGAGCCGCTACGAGCGCACGCTGGAACTGCCGGCCACGCGCGGCAAGATCACCGACCGCAACGGCGCCGTGCTGGCGTCCTCGCTGCCGGTCAGGGCGGTGTGGGCGATCCCGGAAGACCTGCTGAAGAACCCTCCGGAGAAGATCGGGGCGCTGGCGCGCCTGCTCGAGATCCCGGAAGCCGACCTGCGCAAGAAGCTCGACTCGGACCGCACCTTCGTCTACCTGAAGCGCCAGGTCGAGATGCCGGTCATCGCCGAGATCGAGAAGCTCAAGCTGGAAGGCCTCGACACCCGCAAGGAATACAAGCGTTTCTACCCGCAGGGCGAAGTGATGACCCACCTGGTCGGCTTCACCAACGTCGAGGACGTGGGCCAGGAAGGCATCGAGCTGTTCCACCAGAAGGCCCTGATGGGCGTGCCGGGCAGCCGCCGCGTGATCAAGGACCGCCTCGGCCACATCGCCGAGGACCTCGGCATGTTCCGCGAGCCGCACCAGGGCAAGGACCTGACCCTGTCGGTGGACAGCAAGCTGCAGTACATCGCCTTCACCAGCGTGAAGAACGCGGTCGAGAAGTTCAACGCCCAGGCCGGCGGCGCGGTGGTGCTGGACGTCGAGACCGGCGAGGTGCTGGCCATGGCCAACTACCCGACCTACAACCCGAACGACCGCAAGAACCTGACCGGCGCGCAGCTGCGCAACCGCGTCATCACCGACACCTTCGAACCCGGCTCCACCATCAAGCCGGTCACCGTGGCGCTCGGCCTCGACACCGGGCGCATCACGCCCGACACCGTGTTCGACGTCTCGCCCGGCTACATGATGGTGACCGGCAAGCGCATTCGCGATACCCACAACTACGGCGTGCGCACCGTGGGCGGCATCATCCAGAAATCGTCGAACATCGGCGTGGTCAAGATTTCGCAGATGATCCCGGCGCAGGAGATGTGGGAGATGTACACCAAGCTGGGCTACGGCCAGGCGCCGCGCTTCGGCTTCCCGGGCGCCACCGCCGGCCGCGTGCGTCCGTGGAAATCGTGGCGCCCGATCGAATACGCCAACATGGCCTTCGGCCACGGCCTCTCGGTCTCGCTGCTGCAGATGGCGCGCTCGTACATGATCTTCGCCCGCAACGGCGACATCATCCCCCTGTCCTTCCTGAAAGTGGACGAGAAGCCGGTCGGCCAGCAGGTGATCTCGCCCAAGACCGCGGCCCAGGTGCGCACCATGCTCGAATCCGTGGTGAGCCCGGAAGGCACCGCCTCGAAGGCCCAGGTGCCGGGCTACCGCATCGGCGGCAAGACCGGCACCGCCGAGAAGATCGTCAACGGACGCTATTCGCGTACCGACAACATCGGCTACTTCGTCGGCATCGCGCCGATGTCGAAGCCTCGATTCATCATCGCCGTCATGATCGACAACCCGCGGGGCGCCCTGCGTACCGGCGGCAGCGTCGCCGCGCCGACCGCGGCGGACCTCGCGGCGAACGCGCTGCGGGCCGCCAACGTGCCGCCCGACTCGTCGATCACGGACATCATCATTCCAGAAGAGCCCGTTGAGGAGAGCATAGATGGCGCTTGACCTGAACGACATCATCGCGTGGATCCGCGCCGCCGCCCAGGGCGGCATTCTCGTTTCCGACTCGCGCCGCGTGAAGCCGGGCGACGTATTCTTCGCCTATCCGGGCGACGCCGCCGATGGGCGCAGATTCATCGGCGCGGCGATCGCCGCCGGCGCCGCCGCGGTCGTCTACGACGACCAGGACTACGAATGGGATCCGGCGCATGGCGTGGCCCACCGCGGCGTGCCGGAACTGAAGAAGCACGCCGGCCCGATCGCCCACGCCGTGCTCGAACAGCCCGACAGCGGCATGTTCACCGTGGGCGTCACCGGCACCAACGGCAAGACCTCGATCGCGGTGTGGACCGCCCAGGCGCTGGCGCGTCTCGGCGAGACCGCCGCCATCGTCGGCACCCTGGGTGTCGGCCTGGTGAAGGGAAAAGCCGAGCCGTCGTTCGACACCACCGGCTACACCACGCCGGACGCGGTGCTGCTGGCGCAGACCCTCGCCGACCTGCGCGGGCAGGGAGCGAGCGCGCTGGCCATCGAAGTCTCGTCCATCGGCCTGGTGCAGGAACGCACCGCCGGCATGCACTTCGACGTCGCGATCTTCACCAACCTGACCCGCGACCACCTCGACTTCCACGGCGACATGGAGAGCTACGAGGCGGCCAAGGTCAAGCTCTTCGAATGGCCGAAGCTGGGCGCCGCCATCGTCAACCTGGACGATCCGGCCGGCCAGCGCCTGGTCGCGCACCTGCGCAGGAACTTCGCGCCGCTGCCGGTGATGGGCTACACCTTGAAGGACGAAGCCGGGCAGCCGGCCATCGAGGGTGTGCACATGCTGCGCGCCTCGCAGATGCGCAGCCGCAACGCCGGCACCGAATTCCACCTCGACTCGCCGGCCGGCACGGCCGTCGTGAAGACCCGGCTGGTCGGCCACTTCAACGTCAGCAATGCGCTGGCGGTGCTGGGCGCGCTGCTGGCCAGGGACGTGCCGCTGAAGAATGCCGTCGACGCCATCGAAGCGCTGCAGCCGGCCCCGGGCCGCATGCAGCAGGTCGGCGGCCAGGATGCGCCGATGGTCGTGATCGACTACGCGCACACCCCGGACGCGCTGGAAAAGACCCTGGGCGCGCTGCGCCAGGTGGCATCGGAGCGCGGCGGCCAGCTGTGGTGCGTGTTCGGCTGCGGCGGCGACCGCGATCCGGGCAAGCGCCCGCAGATGGGCGCCATCGCCCAGGCGGCCGACCACGTGCTGGTCACCAGCGACAACCCGCGCAGCGAGGAGCCGGCGAGCATCATCGCCCAGATCGTGGCGGGGATGGAGCAGCGCGGCGACAAGCAGGACCAGGCCGTGGAAGACCGCGCGACCGCGATCCTGCTGGCCGTGAAGAACGCCGGCAAGCAGGACGTGATCCTGCTGGCGGGGAAGGGCCATGAGCCCTACCAGGAAATCAAGGGCAAGAAGATTCCGTTCTCCGATGCCGACCATGCCTCGCTGGCCCTGACCGCGCGGCTTACCATGATGAGGACGCATTGATGCGCGGTACCCTTGCACAACTGGTCGACGCGATCCCGGGCGCGACGCTCGCCGGCGCCGACGCCGCTTTCGAGGGCGTGTCGACCGACAGCCGCACCGCGCCCGCCGGCGCCCTGTTCGTCGCCCTGAAGGGCGAGACCTTCGACGCGCACGCCTTCCTCGGCCAGGTGGCCGAGCGTGGCGTGGCCGCGGCCGTGGTCCATGCCGTGCCGGAAGGCTGGACGCTGCCGGCCATCGTGGTGCCGGATACCCTGGTCGCGCTGGGCCGCATCGCCAACTGCTGGCGCGCGCAGTTCGGCATCCCGGTGATCGGCGTGACTGGCTCGAACGGCAAGACCACGGTCAAGGAAATGATCGCCTCGATCCTGGCCGCGGCCTACGGGGAAGCGGCGCGCCTGGCGACCCAGGGCAACCTGAACAACGAGATCGGCGTGCCGCTGACCCTGTTCCGCCTGGGCGCGCAGCACCGGGCGGCGGTGATCGAGATGGGCATGAACCACCCGGGCGAGATCGCGCGCCTGGCGGCCATCGCGGCGCCCACGGTCGCGATGGTCAACAACGCCCAGCGCGAGCACCAGGAATTCATGCACACCGTGGAAGCGGTGGCGCGCGAGAACGGTTCGGTGCTGGAGGCATTGGGCCCGGACGGCGTGGCCGTGTTCCCGGGCGACGATACGTATACGACGCTGTGGCGCACTCTGGCCCAGTGCGATGTGCTGACCTTCGGCCTGAGCGAAGAGTGCGACGTCAGCGCCAGCTACACCAGCAGCGGTTTTTGCAGCCTCCTGCGCATCACGACGTCGTCCCGGCGCAGGCCGGAACCCAATTCCGATGCGCAGACGCCTGCGGATGCGTCTGTGGCGGCAGATGCAAACTTGGATCCCGGCCTGCGCCGGGATGACGGTGCGAATGGCGCGGGCCGGAACAGCTACAGCGTCACCCTGCAAGCCGCCGGCGAGCACAACGTGCGCAACGCCCTGGCCGCCTTCGCCAGCGCCCTGGCCGCCGGCATCCCGGTCGAGGCCATCGTGCGCGGCCTGGAAGCCTTCGCGCCGGTCGGCGGCCGCCTGCAGCGCAAGCGGGCCGCCAGCGGCGCCACCGTCATCGACGACACCTACAACGCGAATCCCGATTCGATGCGCGCCGCGATCGACGTGCTGGCGACCTATCCGTCCCCGCGCATCCTGGTGGTGGGCGACATGGGCGAAGTCGGCACGCAGGGAAAAGAATTTCACGAAGAAGTCGGTGCCTACGCCCAGGAGCGTGGCATCGAACACGTGCTCGCCACTGGCGAACTGGCCCTCCACATTGCAGATGCGATGAGCGCGCCGGGAGCACGGCATTACGAGCAGTTCGACGAATTATTGGCAGCACTGGATCAGACACTGGGCGGCAATACCGAGGCGACTGTGCTGGTGAAGGGCTCGCGCTTCATGAAGATGGAGCGCGTGGTCCAGCACCTGACCGGATCAACTACCACAGGCAACAAGGACGCCCACTAATATGCTTCTCTGGCTCGCCCAATACTTCCAGGACTACATCGGTCCGCTACGCGTATTCAATTACATCACCTTCCGCGCGGTGTTCGCGACCATCACCGCGATCGCCATCGGCCTGGTCTGCGGCCCGGCCGTGATCCGCAAGCTGACCGCGCTGAAGGTCGGCCAGGCCGTGCGCACCTATGGTCCGCAGACCCACCTGGCCAAGCACGGCACCCCGACCATGGGCGGCGTGCTGGTCCTGATCTCGATCGGCATCTCGACCCTGCTGTGGTGCGACCTGTCGAACCGCCTGATCTGGCCGGTGCTGGTCGTGACCATGGGCTTCGGCGCCGTCGGCTGGGTCGACGACTACCGCAAGGTGGTCTACAAGGACCCGGAAGGCATGCGCTCGGGCGAAAAATACTTCTGGATGTCGCTGATCGGCATCGCCTCCGCGCTCTACCTGGCGTTCTCGGTCTCGGCCTCGAACCCGTGGCAGGTGCTGCAGCTGTTCTACGCCTGGGTGCAGTCGGGCTTCTCGATGGACCTGCCGCCCAAGGCCGACCTGATCGTCCCCTTCTTCAAGTCGATCAGCTATCCGCTCGGCGTGTGGGGCTTCATCGCGCTGACCTACTGCGTCATCGTCGGTTCCTCGAACGCGGTGAACTTCACCGACGGCCTCGACGGCCTGGCCATCATGCCGACCGTGATGGTCGGCGGCGCCCTGGGCCTGTTCGCCTATCTCACCGGCAGCGTGACCTATTCGAAGTACCTCCTGATCCCGTACATCCCGGGCGCGGGCGAGCTGCTGATCTTCTGCGGCGCGATGGCCGGCGCGGGCCTGGCCTTCCTGTGGTTCAACGCGCACCCGGCGCAGATGTTCATGGGCGACGTCGGCGCGCTGGCGCTGGGCGGCGCGCTCGGCACCATCGCCGTCATCGTGCGCCAGGAAATCGTGCTGTTCATCATGGGCGGCGTGTTCGTGGCCGAGACCCTGTCGGTGATCATCCAGGTCAGCTGGTTCAAGTACACCAAGAAGCGCTATGGCGCCGGCCGCCGCGTGTTCCTGATGGCGCCGCTGCACCACCATTTCGAACAGAAGGGCTGGAAGGAGACCAAGGTCGTGGTCCGCTTCTGGATCGTGACGATGATGCTGGTCCTCGTCGGCCTGTCCACCCTGAAGCTGCGCTGATCGTCGGGCATTGAGATGAACTACGAAGGCAAAACCGCACTGGTGCTGGGCCTGGGAGAATCCGGGCTGGCGATGGCGCAATGGCTGGCGCGTTGCGGCGCGCGCGTGCGCGTGGCCGATACCCGCACCGAGCCGCAGCGCCTGTTCGCGCTGCGCCAGGCGGTGCCGACCGCGGAATTCATCGGCGGAGCGTTCGGCGCGCCGCTGGTGGTGGGCGTCGACTTCGTCGCCGTCAGCCCGGGCCTGGCCCCGGAGCGCGAACTGGCCGGGATCGTGCCGGCCGCGCGCGAGCGTGGCATCCCCGTGTGGGGCGAGATCGAGCTGTTCGCCCAGGCGCTCGCGCACCTGCGCACCGAGCGTGCCTATGCACCGAAAGTCATCGCCATCACCGGCACCAACGGCAAGACCACGGTCACCAGCCTGACCGGCCTGCTGTGCCGCCGCGCCGGCCTGTCCACGCGCGTGGCCGGCAACATCAGCCCGGCGGCCCTGGACGTGCTGCGCGAATGCCTCGACCAGCAAGAGCTGCCGCAGGCCTGGGTGCTGGAACTCTCGAGCTTCCAGCTGCACACCACCTTCAGCCTGCAGGCCGACGCCGCCACGGTGCTGAACGTGACCCAGGACCACCTGGACTGGCACGGCAGCATGGATGCCTATGCGGCGGACAAGGCGCGCATCTTCGGCGCCGATACCGTGCGCGTGCTGAACCGCGACGACGCCACCGTGATGCGCATGGCGGCGGCCGAAACCCCGGCCATGACCTTCGGCACCGGCGAGCCGCTCGCGCCGAACAGTTTCGGCCTGGTGAGCGAGCGCGGCGTGCTGTGGCTGGCCAACGCGGTCGCGCTCGACGACGAGCCGCCGAAGAAGCTGAAGAAGGGCGAGACCCCGCCGCCGGTGGAGGTTGCCGTGAACCGCCTGATGCCGGCCGACGCCCTCAAGATCCGCGGCCTGCACAACGCCTCGAACGCGCTGGCCGCGCTGGCCCTGTGCCGCGCCTGCGACCTGCCGCTGGCGCCGCTGCTGCACGGCCTGCGCGAATACGCGGG
>DAMCRY010000101.1:0-10799 GCA_032115075.1 Massilia sp. | reverse complement strand
AGGTCGGCGCGGTCGAGGCTGGCGCGGCGCGCCAGGTCGGCCACGTCTTCGAAAGGCCGGATCGCGCGCGCATCCTCGATGCGGCTGGCCGCCTCCTGCTTCAGGCCGCGCTGCAAGGAGAGCCCCAGGCGCACCGCCGGCTGGCGCGAACGGTCGACCGGATCCGGTTCTTCGAGGGTCGAGTCCCAGTTGCTGACGGTGACGTCGACCGGGCGCACCTCGATGCCGTGGCGGCGCGCGTCCTGCACCAGTTGCGAGGGGCTGTAGAAGCCCATCGGCTGGCTGTTGAGCAGCGCGCAGAGGAAAGCCGCCGGTTCGTGGCACTTGAGCCAGGAGCTGGCATAGGCCAGCAGCGCGAAGCTGGCCGCGTGCGACTCGGGGAAGCCGTATTCGCCGAAGCCCTGGATCTGGCTGAAGATGGCCTCGGCGAATTCCAGCGTGTAGCCGCGTTCCAGCATGCCGCGCACGATGCGGTCGTAGTATTGTTCGAGCCCGCCCTTGCGCTTCCAGGCCGCCATCGCGCGCCGCAGCTGGTCGGCTTCGCCCGGCGTGAAGCCGGCGCCGAGGATGGCGACCTGCATCACCTGTTCCTGGAAGATCGGCACGCCCAGGGTGCGCTCCAGCGCCACCTTCATCTCCTCGCTCGGATAGTGGATCGGCTCCAGGCCCTGCCGGCGCCGCAGATAAGGATGCACCATGCCGCCCTGGATCGGCCCGGGACGCACCACCGCCACCTCGATCACCAGGTCGTAGAAGCGGCGCGGCAGCATGCGCGGCAGCATGCTCATCTGCGCGCGCGACTCGATCTGGAACACCCCCACGGTGTCGGCCGCGCAGATCATGTCGTAGGTGGCGGCATCGTCGGGCGGGATGTCCTGCATCTCGAACAGCCGGCCGTGGCGCTGGCCGACCAGTTCCAGGCCGCGCCGCATCATCGACAGCATGCCCAGCGCCAGCACGTCGACCTTCATCAGGCCGAGTTCCTCGAGGTCGTTCTTGTCCCACTGGATGACGCTGCGGTCTTCCATGGTGGCGTTCTCGATCGGCACCAGGCGCGACAGCTTGCCGCGCGCGATGACGAAGCCGCCCGGATGCTGCGACAGGTGGCGCGGGAAGTTCAGCAGCTTCTCGGCCAGGATCGCCCATTGCTGCGCCAGGCGCGATGCCGGGTCCAGCCCCGCCTCGGCCAGGCGCCCCAGCAAATCGGCGCGGCTGTCGAACCAGTGGTGGGTCTTGGCCACCTTCTCGACGATGGCGAGGTCGATGCCGAGCGCGCGGCCGCTGTCGCGCAGCGCGCTCTTGGGACGGTAGCTGATCACCACCGCGGCCAGCGCGGCGCGCTCGCGCCCGTATTTCCGGTAGATGTACTGGATGACTTCCTCGCGGCGCTGGTGCTCGAAGTCGACGTCGATGTCGGGCGGCTCGTTGCGCTCCTTCGAGATGAAACGCTCGAACAGCAGGCTGGCGCGCGCCGGGTCGACCTCGGTGATGCCGAGGCAGTAGCACACCGCCGAGTTGGCCGCCGAGCCGCGGCCCTGGCACAGGATGTGCTGCGAACGCGCGAAGCGCACGATGTCGTAGACGGTGAGGAAGTAGTGCTCGTACCGCATCTCGGCGATGAGTTCCAACTCGTGCTCGATCTGGGCCTGCACCCCGGCGGGGATGCCTTCGCGGAAGCGCCGGTGCGCGCCGATCCAGGTTTCCTGGCGCAGGTAGCCGCGCGCATCCATGCCGGGCGGGACCACCTCGTCCGGGTATTCGTAGCGCAGTTCGTCGAGCGAGAAGGTGCACAGGCGCGCGATGCGCACCGTCTCGGCCAGCGCCTCGCGCGTGTAGATGTTGGCCAGGCGCAGGCGCGCGCGCAGGTGCTGCTCGGCGTTCTGGGCCAGGCCGTAGCCGCATTCGGCCACCGGCTTCTTCAGGCGCGTGGCGGTTAGCGTGTCCTGCAAGGGCTTGCGCGAACGCACGTGCATCACCACGTGGCCGAGCGCGGTGATCGGCAGGCCGTGCTGCCAGCCCACTTCCTCCACCGTGGCGCGGTGTGCCTCGTCGAAGGCGCGGTGCAGCAGGGTCAGCCCCAGCCAGGCGCGGCCCGGAAAGGTGCTGGCCATCCAGGCGGCCTGCGCGTGCAGGCGGTCGACGTCCTCGGCCTCGTGGCCCGGGTAGGCGGGCAGCAGGATCGCCAGGCAGTCGGGCATGTGCTTCAGGTGCGCGTATGCGGGAGCGGGCCCGGCGAGGTCGTCGGGGGTGAGGAAGTAGGTCCCCTTCCCGCTGCGGGTACGGCCCAGGGTGATGAACTCGGCGAGGTTGCCGTAGCCGTTGCGGTTCTGGGCCAGCAGGACCAGGGACAGCGCCGGGCTGCCGTCCTGGTTCTTCAGGTGGAAGTGGGCGCCGATGACCAGCGGCAGGCCGGCCTTCTTCGCCTCGGCATGGGCGCGCACCACGCCGGCCAGCGAGCATTCGTCGGTGAGCGCCAGCGCGAAGTAATCGAGCTGCACCGCCCGCGCCACCAGCTCCTCCGCATGCGACGCTCCTTCGAGGAAGGAGAAGTTCGACAGGCAGAACAGCTCCGCATACGGAGGCAATGCCTGGGACAATGCGTGTGGAGGTCGCGGAAACGGGTCGGTCATCGGCAGGCGCAGGCGAATCGAACGAAAGCGGGCTACAATGCGGTCAAAGTAGCAATACTGTATAAAAACACAGTATAACCGACGCGTGTCGCACAACAAGGGGAAAGCCATGCAGGTCCATGCATTGAAGTGTTTCGGCGAAGGTCCGGGCGATGGGAATCCGGCCCTGGTGATCGAAGGCGGGCCTGCCGCCGAGGATGCGCGCCTTGCCTTCGCGCGGTCGCGCCATACCACCTGCGTCTTCCTCGATGGCGGCGTGGTCGATTTCTACTATCCCCACATGCGCAGTCCCCTGTGCCTGCACGCGACGCTGGCCGTGGCCCGTGTGCTGTTCGCGCGCTCTCCCGCCGCCTCCCTGCTGTCGGTGACGACAGCCATGCATGGCCAGCGACTGGAACTGGTGCGCGAAGACGAAGTCTTCTTCGTCCGGCTGCAGGCACAGGAGGTGGACCAGCCCGCGCTCGCCCCCGGCCTGCCGGCGCGCCTGCTCGCCGCGCCGGCCCTGGCTCCCGCATCGGCAATGCATGTGGCCTCGGTCGGCAGCCCGAAGCTGCTGGTCGAAGTGGCCGACGCCGCGACGCTGCATGGCCTGCGTCCGGACCTGCAAGCCATCGTGGACTGGGGCAAGGCAGCGGGCGTCAACGGCATCTATGCCTGGTGCCGCCGCCCCGACGGCCGCTACGAGGGCCGCAACTTCAACCACCTCGATCCACAACTGGAGGACAGCGCCACCGGCGTCGCCGCGGGCGCGCTCACCGCGCTGCTCGGACATGGCCTGACGCTGCTGCAGGGACGCGCGACCAGGCAGGCCTGCCTGATCGCCACCCGCGTGGAAGGCGGCGCGATCCTGGTCGGCGGACGGGCCGAACCGGCTGCCGTCGTCGAATCCTTCGGCGGCCCGCGCGGCGCGGCGACATCGGGCCCGCCCCGGTCCTGAAACGTTTGGTAGCACAGCTTACCAATCCGCTTCACCTGTATGAGACGGTCTGCGGTGTAATGAACCCATCGCGAAAGCACACCGCCTCACCAGGAGAACGACATGAAATCGAAACTGATCGCATCGGCACTGATTGCCCTGACCATGGCCACCAGCGGCAGCGCCTTCGCGCAACGCAGCGACCATGGCTACGATCGCGACAACCGCAACGATCGCCACGGTAGCGCCCATGCGCAGGACAACGGTCGCTCCGACAGTGGGCGCCACGACAACGGCCGTCATGACAATGATCGCCATGATGGCCCGCGCGGCAACGGCAACGAATACCGCAACGGCGACCGCTATTACGACGCCCGTCAATACCATCGTGACGACCGGCGCGGCGGCGGACCGCATCACGACTTGCGCCGCGGCCAGCGCCTGGGCAAGGAGTACCGCGACAAGCGCTACGTCGTCACCGACTGGCGTGCCCGCCACCTGAGCGCGCCCCCGCGCGGTCATCACTGGGTCCGCGCCGGCAACGACTACGTCCTGGCCGCCATCGCCACCGGCCTGATCGCCCAGGTCCTGCTGAGCAATTAAGGAACCGGATTCCCGCCTCCGGACAGGAGCCGCGCCGCGCACGACGGTGCGGCTTTTTTTTTGCCCGTTCGCCTGCACGCGGGCGCCCCGCCGCTCCGTACTTACACAGCAAGCAATGCTGTCCGCCGCACGCAAGCTGGTATACACTTTCGCGCACAATAAAGCGCCCATCCCGGGTGCATACCAGACCGCGGACATGAAACCTACCTTCCTTGCCTACGCCCTGCCCCTGTTCCTTCTCGGCGCCACCGCGCGCGCCGACGTCGACTACCAGTTGAAGATCACCGACGCTGCCCAGCACCTGGCCGAAGTGCGCGCCACCTTCCCGGCCACGCAAAACACCACGCTGGACGTGTCGATGCCGAACTGGCGCACCGGCCGCTACAACATGCTGAACCTGGCCAACGGCGTGCGCCTGTTCAAGGCCTTCGACGCCAAGGGCGCGGCGCTGCCGGTCGAGAAAACCGACAAGGGCACCTGGCGGGTAGCGACCAAGCCGGGCGACGCGGTCACCGTGCAGTACGAACTGTATGCGAACACGCTGGGCGAGCGCACCCGCCATATCGACGACACCCACGCCTACCTCGACGCCAGCGGCGTGTTCGTCTACGCCGCCCCGTTCCGCAAGGAGAAGGTGAACGTCAAGCTGGACGTGCCGCAGGGCTGGAAGTCGCGCTCGGGCATGGACTCGGGCAACTGCGACCACTGCTTCGTCGCGGCCGACTACGACGTGCTGATCGACGCGCCGATCGAGACCGGCCTGCACGAGTTCTACACCGACAAGGTCGATGGCCGCACCATCGAACTCGCTATCTGGGGCCGCGGCAACCACGACGGCAAGCAGATGATGACCGACCTGAAGAAGATCGTCGCCGAGACCGCGAAGCTCTACAACGGCAAGTACCCGTTCCAGCGCTACCTGTTCATCGTCCACGCCACCGACGGCGCCGGCGGCGCCACCGAGCACGCCAACTCCACCGTGATCCAGAAGCCGCGCTGGACCTTCGCGCCGCGCAAGGCCTACCAGGGCTTCCTGCGCGTGGCCGCGCACGAGTTCTACCACACCTGGAACGTCAAGGCCTACCGTCCGAAGGAGATGGTGCCCTACGACTACCAGAACGAGAACTACAACCGCCTGCTGTGGGTAGCCGAAGGCCACACTTCCTACTTCGAGGAGCTGATCGTGCTGCGCGCCGGCCTGGTCAAGCGCGACGAGTTCTACGAGGAATACGCCAAGCTGATCGACGACTACCAGCACCAGCCGGGCCGCTTCCAGCAGAGCGCGGCCGATTCCAGCTTCGACGAGTGGATCGCGGTCGGCGGCGAGCGCGCCCGCAACGCCTCGGTGAACATCTACTCGAAGGGCCAGCTGCTGGCCCTGATGATGGACATCGAACTGCGCCGCCAGACCGGCAGCAAGCGCGGCCTGGAAGACGTGCACCGCATCCTGTTCGAGAAGCACTCGACCGCCCAGGGCGGCTACGACGTGCCGGCGGTGCTCGCCGCGCTGCGCAGCGTGAGCGGCCAGGACTGGAGCGGCTGGTGGAGCCAGTACGTCGACGGCACTGCCGAGATCCCCTTCGACACCCTGCTGGCCCAGGTCGGCCTGCAGAAGCTGATCGACGTGCCGAAGGATGCGGAACAGAAGCAGGAATGGTGGGCCGGCTGGACCCTGCGCGAAGGCAGCGACCCGGCCGTGGTCACGGTCGTCGAGCGCGACAGCCCGGCGTGGAAGGCCGGCGTGGTGTCGGGCGACACCCTGCTGGCGGTGAACGGCCTGCGCGTGTCCGCCAAGGACATCGGCGACAAGATGTCGCTGTCCAAGGCCGGTCCGTTCAAGGTGCACCTGTTCCGCCGCGACGAACTGGTCGAGCTGCCGGTCGCCCCGGTGCTGCAGCCGAAGGGCAAGGCCAAGGTGAAAACCCTGGACAAGACCACGGCCACCCAGCAGTCGATGAACGCGGCCTGGACCGGCGTCGCCTGGCCGAAGGAAGAAGCGGCCAAGAAGCCTTGATCGGCACCTGAAGCCCAGGAACCGCGGTCCCGGCCTGCACCGGCACCGCGGTTTTTTACGTCCAAAATAGTGCATTTACGCACCATAATCGAACGGTTGTTCTATAGCCCTCAGTTATGTAGTGACAATGTTGTGTTAACGGTACAGGAACATGGTTGCCGAGAGGCCAATTGATTAGTATTCAATTTTGCCCTTGGAGATGTCCGTGTTCAGACTGAAATCGTTGCCGCATGCGGTCCTGCTCGCCCTGTACGGCAGCGCCGCCTTCGCCCTCGCCTTCCCCGCGCAGGCACAAAACAGCGAGCCGGCGGCGCCGACCGCGCCCGCCGCCCAGAACCAGGGCCAGGGCGCAGGCATCGCGAGCGTCAACGTGGTCGGCTCGCGCCGCGTCGGCAATGCCTCGTCCACCGACACCCCGGTCCCGGTCGACTTCATCCCGATGACCAAGGCCACCGAACAGGGCGGGCAGTTCGACCTGGCCCAGGTGCTGAACAACGTCTCGCCCTCGTTCAACTCGACCCGCCAGACCGGCGCGGACGGCGCCGACCTGGTCGACTCCGCCGCGCTGCGCGGCCTCGGCTCGGACCAGACCCTGGTGCTGGTCAACGGCAAGCGCCGCCACACCACGGCCCTGGTCAACCTGTTCGGCGCGCGCAACCGCGGCAACACCGGCACCGACATGAACGCGATTCCGCTGATGGCGATCCGCAACGTGCAGGTGCTGCGCGACGGCGCCGCCGCGCAGTACGGCTCGGACGCGATCGCCGGCGTGATCAACGTCGAACTCAAGAAAAGCCTGGGCTGCGAGTCGGTCCTCGGCTACGGCAAGTACACCGCCGGCGACGGCGAGAACTGGCTGGCCTCGGCCTATTGCGGCCTGGCGGTGGGCGGCGGGGTGCTGGGCATCACCGGCGAGTACTACGACCGTGGCCGCTCCAACCGCGCCGAAGCCGACAGCCCGCGCATCATCGGCGACACCAAGTCGCAGAACCAGACCGTCTACCTGAACGGCGAATTCCCGGCGGCCGGCGGCAAGCTGTACTTCACCGCCGGTGCGCAGCGGCGCGACGCCTCCTCGGCGGCCTGGGCGCGCGAAGGCATCGGTTCCGAGGACATCCCCTCGCGCAACTCGGCCGCCATGTACCCGAACGGCTTCGTCCCCTTCATCAACGGCGACGTCGACGACCGCTGGGGCACCGTGGGCTACCGCTGGCAGCTCGGCGAATGGAATGCCGACCTGTCGCAGACCTACGGCTACAACCGCCTGATGTACACGATCGCGAACACGCTCAACGCCTCGATCGCCAACCTCGACCTGCTGGGCGGCGGCCAGGGCCGCAGCGCCAGCAGCTTCGACGCCGGCGGCTTCTCGTTCCGCCAGGCCACTACCAACCTCGACTTCTCGCGCTTCTACGACGGCATCGCGAACGGCATGAACGTGGCCTTCGGCTTCGAGCACCGCCGCGAGAACTACCGGATCTTCGCCGGCGAAGCGGGCTCCTGGATCGACGCCGACGGCGTGGGCGCGGGCGGCAATGCCGGCAGCCAGGGCTTCCCGGGCTTCCAGCCGGGCGACCAGGTCGATGCCGACCGCCACTCGAACGCCGCCTACGTCGACATCGAGACCGACCTGAGCGAACGCTTCAAGCTGCAGACCGCGCTGCGCCACGAGCGCTACTCGGACTTCGGCTCGACCACCACCGGCAAGCTGGCCGGCGCCTACCGGCTGAACCCGGCGGTGCTGCTGCGCGGGTCCGCGAGCACGGGTTTCCGCGCGCCGTCCCTGCAGCAGGCCTACTTTTCCTCGACCTTCACCGACTTCGTCAGCGGCCAGCCGCTCGACGTGGTGCTGGCGCCGAACGGCGGCCGCGTCGCCAACGCCGCCGGCATCCCGCAGCTGAAGGACGAGCAGTCGAAGAGCGTCACGCTGGGCCTGACTTTCACCCCGACCCAGGCCACCTCGGTGACGGCCGACCTGTACCGCATCGACATCGACGACCGCATCGTGCTGTCGGGGCGCTTCGACGCCGACAACTACCCGGCGCTCGGCGCCACCCTGCAGCAACTGGGCGTGGGGCAGGCCCAGTTCTTCGTGAACTCGGTCGACACCAGGACCCAGGGCCTGGACGTGACCATGTCGCACCGCATGGACGTCGGACGCGGCAAGTTGAACGCCTTCCTGGCCCTCAATTTCGGCAAGACCGAGGTCACCGGCGTGCATGCGCCTGCCGCATTGCAAGGCTTCGAAGACGTGCTGCTGTCCGAGCGCGAGCGCCTCTTCATCGAGGAAGGCGCGCCGCGCCGCAAGGCCACGCTGGGCTTCGACCACACGCTCGGCAAGCTGGAGACCGCCCTGCGCATCGTGCACTTCGGCCCCCAGACCCTGGGCACCTTCTCGGGACCGCCGGTGCCGAACCAGCACTACGAAGCGAAGACCTCGGCCGACCTGTCCTTCACCTGGGCCTTCAGCGACAGGACCAGGTTCACGCTGGGCGGCACCAACATCTTCGACGTCAAGCCGACGTCGCAGGACCCGAACGAGACCGACAACGGTTTCCGCTACGAGAGCGTGCAGTTCGGCCTGAACGGGGCGGCCTGGTTCGCGCGCCTGGCGCACCGGTTCTGACCGGACGCGCCGGCAGGATGGACGACGGCGCGCGGCGCCGTCCCGTCGAGGCTCCCGCGGGAGCCTTTTATCGTTCATGGGTAAAACCCGATCAGTTTCATCAATTCGAAGATGCGCGGCGGGCACCTGCGTATAATGCCTCGCACGGGCGCATCCCTGCGCAGCTTCCGTTTTCCGCACTTCACAGGCCGTCATGAACACCGTTGCACACGAACGCATCTCCACCGGCATCGCCGGCCTCGACGACATCCTGGGCGGGGGCCTGACGCCCCAGCGTGTCTACCTGGTCGAAGGCTCGCCGGGCGCCGGCAAGACCACGCTCGGGCTCCAGTTCCTGCTCGACGGGGTGGCGAAGGGCGAGGCCGGGCTGTACATCACCCTGTCCGAGACGGCCGACGAACTGGCGGCGGTGGCGCTCAGTCACGGCTGGTCGATCGCGCCGCTGGCGGTGTTCGAACTGGCCGGCGAGACCGCGCTCGACATCGACGCCCAGCAGTCGGTATTCCATCCCTCGGAAGTCGAGCTGGGCGAGACCACCCGCAACGTGATGGACAAGGTCGACCAGGTGAAGCCGGTGCGGGTCGTGTTCGACAGCCTGTCGGAGATGCGCCTGCTGGCCCAGAACCCGCTGCGCTACCGGCGCCAGATCCTCGCGCTGAAGCAGTTCTTCTCCGCGCGCGCCTGCACCGTGCTCCTGCTCGACGACAAGACCAGCCAGTCCGACCAGCACCTGCACTCGATCGCGCACGGCGTCATCAGCCTGGAGCAGATCGCCAAGGAGTTCGGCAAGGAGCGCCGCCGCGTCAACATCCTGAAGATGCGCGGCATCCGTTTCCGCGGCGGCTACCACGACTACACCCTGAATACGGGCGGCATCACGATGTTTCCGCGCCTGGTCGCGGCCGAGCACCCGCGCGACTTCGTGCCGGCGGTGCGCGCCACCGGCGCCGAAGGCATCGACGCCCTGCTCGGTGGCGGCCTGGTGCGCGGCACCAACACCCTGATCGTCGGTCCTTCCGGTATCGGCAAGACCACCGTGTCGACGCGCTGCCTCCTGACCGCGCTGGAACGAGGCGAGAAGGCCGCCTTCTACCTGTTCGACGAAGGCATGGGAACCTTTTTCGCACGCAGCGCCGCGCTCGGAATGGAATTGCGGCCCTTCCTCGACAGCGGCCAGCTCGCCATGCACCATATCGACCCCGCCGAGCTGGCGCCGGGCGAATTCGCCCAGATGCTGCGCGACGCCGTCGAACTGCACAAGACCGATTTCATCGTCATCGACAGCCTGAACGCCTACCTGCAGGCGATGCCGGGCGAACAGTACCTGATCCTGCAGATGCACGAGCTGCTGTCCTACCTGAACCAGCAGGGCGTCACCACGCTGCTGGTGCTGGGCCAGCACGGCATGATCGGCGAAGTGAAGTCCGACGTCGACCTGAGCTACCTGAGCGACAGCACGCTCCTGATGCGCTTCTTCGAGTCGAACGGGCGCCTGCGCCGCGCCATCACGGTCATCAAGAGCCGGGCGGCGGAGCATGCGCTCACCATCCACGAGCTGCGGCTGGGGCGCGACGGTATCCGCGTCGGCGAACCGCTCGAAGGTTTCGAAGGCGTTCTTTCCGGACTGCCCAGCTATCGCGGCGCGACGCCGATGATGGCGCCCCTGCCGCATGCAGACAGCTAGCCCGCACGACGACCGCATCCTGATTCTCGCGCCGCGCGGGCGCGACGCCGAAGTCATGTGCTCGGTGCTCGCGCGCGACGACAGCGCCTGCTCGGTGGTGCACGATTTCGCCGCGCTGGCCGCCGCCATCGAGGAAGGCGCGGGCACCGCCATCGTGGCCGAGGAGGCCCTGAACGGGGTCGACATCGCGCCCCTGTTCGCCTGGCTGGCGCGCCAGGAGCCCTGGTCCGATTTTCCCTTCGTGATCCTGCTGGCCAAGCTGCTCGGCGTGCCGCAGGACGGCGCGCGCGCCCGCCTCGACCAGCTCGGCAACATCATCCTGCTCG
>DAMCRY010000100.1:0-10809 GCA_032115075.1 Massilia sp. | reverse complement strand
GAGCATGGGCAAGCCGGGCACGGACGGCCAATGGGGCCGTGCGCTGACCAGCCGGATGCAGGCTGCGCGGCGCCAGCGGCGCCAGGCGCCCGGCAACTGAGGAGGGCGCCGGCCGGCCTGCCGTTTCCTGCGTCCGCCGTATTGACGGGCGTGCGGCCGGCCGGTGCCCTCCCCAAGGGCCATAGGCGAGCCCGGCAATTCGCGTTATGATGGCCGTCGGCAATCAGCCGACCCCATGAATAATCGAACGAGACCGACATGACCCTGAGACACGCAACGCTCGTCGCCGTGCTGGCCGCGGCCTTCGGCGCCAACACGGCGCTGGCGCAAAGCTGCCCCGCTCCCGGCAAAGGCCAAGGACCCTCGCTGACCTATCCGGTCGCGCAGAAACTGGACCAGACCGACAACTACCACGGCACCACGGTGGCCGATCCCTATCGCTGGCTCGAAGACGCGAACAGCGCCGAGACCAAGCAATGGGTGAGCGCCCAGAACGCGGTGACCCAGGCCTACCTCGCCCAGATCCCGCAGCGCGCGGCGATCCGCGAGCGCCTGACCCAGTTGTGGAACTACGAGCGCTACAGCGTGCCGGGCAAGGAGGGCGGCCGCTACTTCTACTCGCGCAACGACGGCCTGCAGAACCAGTCGGTGCTCTACACCCAGAAGAGCCTGACCGACACCCCGCGCGTGCTGCTCGACCCGAACACCATGTCGAGCGACGGCACCGTCGCCCTGGCCGGCGCGGCGGTCAGCCCGGACGGCAGGCTGCTGGCCTACAGCACCGCGGCTTCGGGCTCGGACTGGAACGAGATCCGCGTGCGCGACATCGAGACCGGCAAGGACATCGAGGACCACATCAAGTGGGTCAAGTTCTCCAGCACCGCCTGGACCAAGGACGGCAAGGGCTTCTTCTACAGCCGCTACGACGAGCCGAAGGAAGCGACCAAGCTGGCCGACGTCAACTACTTCCAGAAGCTGTACTTCCACCGCATCGGCACTCCGCAAAGCGCCGACACCCTGGTCTACGACCGTCCGGACCAGAAGGAATGGGGCTTCGGCGGCCACACCACCGACGACGGCCGCTTCCTCATCATCACCACCACCAAAGGCACCGCGCCGAAGTACCGCGTGTCCTACAAGGACCTGTCGAAGCCCGATTCCAAAGTGGTCGACCTGATCGACAACTTCGACGCCGGCTACGACTTCATCGACAATGTCGGCACCACCTTCTACTTCAGCACCGACCGCAAGGCGCCGAGGAAGCGCATCGTCGCGATCGACATCACCAAGCCGCAGGAGTCGAACTGGAAGGAGATCGTCGCCGAGAACGCCGACACCCTGACCGGCGCCGACATCATCAACAACCAGCTGGTGCTCGAGTACCTGAAGGACGCGCGCGCCGTGGTGCGCGTGCATGACCTGACCGGCAAGCAGGTCCGCGAGATCAAGCTGCCGGGCATCGGCTCGGTCGGCGGCCTGTCGGGCAAGCGCGGCGACACCGAGACCTTCTACTCCTTCACCGGCTTCACCACGCCGACCACGATCTACCGCCTGAACATGAAGACCGGCGAGAGCACCGTGTTCCGCCAGCCGAAGGTGGCGTTCAACCCGGCGGATTATGAAACCCGCCAGCAGTTCTATACCAGCAAGGACGGCACCAAGGTTCCGATGTTCATCGTGTCGAAGAAGGGCCTGAAGCTGGACGGCCAGAACCCGACCTACCTGTACGGCTACGGCGGTTTCAACATCTCGATGACCCCGGGCTTCTCGCCGGCCAACCTGGCCTGGATGGAGATGGGCGGCGTCTACGTGGTGGCCAACCTGCGCGGCGGTGGCGAATACGGCGAAGCCTGGCACCAGGCCGGCACCAAGCTGCAGAAGCAGAACGTGTTCGACGACTTCATCGGCGCGGCCGAGTGGCTGGTCGCCAACAAGGTGACCTCGCCCGCCAAGCTGGCGATCGGCGGCGGCTCGAACGGCGGCCTGCTGGTCGGCGCGGCCATGACCCAGCGTCCGGACCTGTTCGGCGCCGCGCTGCCGGCGGTGGGCGTGATGGACATGCTGCGCTTCCACAAGTTCACCATCGGCTGGGCCTGGACCTCGGACTACGGTTCGTCGGAGAACCCGGAAGAGTTCAAGGCGCTCTACAAGTACTCGCCGCTGCACAACCTGAAGCCGGGCACCTGCTACCCGGCCACCATGGTGACCACGGCCGACCACGACGACCGCGTGGTGCCGGCGCACAGCTTCAAGTTCGCTGCGGCCGCCCAGGCCGCCCAGGCGGGTGCCGCCCCGGTCCTGATCCGCATCGAGACCAAGGCCGGCCACGGCGCGGGCAAACCGACCACCAAGCAGATCGAAGAGGTAGCGGATCGCTGGGGCTTCCTGGCGCGTGAGCTGAAGATGGGTGAGCCTGCACCGGCGCTTGGCGGCAGCAAGTAAGCCGATTAGCTAGCCTGAAAGACGACGGCCGCTCGGATGATCCGGCGGCCGTTGTTGTTTTTGTATGGTGGTGTGCTGCGAAAGCCAAATTGGGTTCCGGCCTTCGCCGGAACGACGTGCTTCTGCTACCGGTCGCACATGCCGGTAACTATTCTCTGCGTTGGCTTAAAACCGTCCGGGTTCTGGCCTTCGCCGGAACGACGTGCTTCTGCGACCGGTCGCACATGCCGGTAACTATTCTCTGCGTTGGCTTAAAACCGTCTGGTTTCCGGTGTTCGCCGGAACGACGTGCGTCTGCTACCGGTCGCACATACCGGTAACCATTCTCTGCGCTGGCTTAGAAACCGTCATTCCCGCGCAGGCGGGAATCCAAGCTCGTCGGAACAGCCGTCAGCGCTGAACAACAACCAGCAACGCCTTCGCCTCCGTCTTCCCCGCATTCCTGATCACATGGTCGTAATCGGCCGGATAACGCGCCGTTCCCCCATGCTTGATCTTCTTCTTCTCCGCCCCTACCTCCAGCTCGATCGTGCCGCTGATGACGGTCAGGTGCTCCTTGGTCCCCGGATCGTGGGCCTGCGAGGCCATTTCGCCGCCCGGCGCCAGGGTCAGCTCGTACCACTCGTACTTGCCGGCCAGGTCCATCGGCCCCAGGATGCGCAGCGAATAGCCGGCGTGGGCGCCGGGCAGGGTAGGGGTCTCGTGCGGGTCGACCACGCGGATCAGGTCGACCGCCCGCACCTCGGACGACAGCAGTTCCCCGATCTCCACGCCGAGGGCATTGGCCAGGCGCCAGGTGATGGCGATGGTCGGATTGGCCTTCTCGCGCTCGATCTGGGACAGCATCGACTTGGACACCCCGGCGATGCGCGACAGGTCTTCCAGGGTCAGGCCGCGCGCCAGGCGCAGGCGCTGTAGCGTGGCGCCAACTTCCGGCGGAGCGTTATTTGTTAGAGTTTTAGTCATTGCTTCGATACTGCGTTGATATGCCGATGCTTGGCTTGCCAAGTTCATTAGCTAGGGGTAAGATTCAATATATTGAATTTCTGTTCGACATACAGAACTTGGTTCCATGAATCGAACGGGTCCAACGATACGTCATTCGCCAACCACCGGTCAAGCCGGCGCAGTCAATCACATTTTCAGGGAGTGGGAACACCATGAGCGACCAAGCATTCTATAGCGGCCTGCAATCGAAACTCGAGACGCTGCGCAGCGACGGCCTGTTCAAGCCGGAGCGCGTCATCGCTTCGCGCCAGGGCGCCGAAGTGGTGTCCCAGGACGGCCGCACGCTCATCAATATGTGCGCCAACAATTACCTGGGCCTGTCCGGAGACAAGGAGACCAGCGACGCCGCGGCCGCGGCGCTGGAAAAATACGGCTACGGCCTGTCCTCGGTGCGCTTCATCTGCGGCACCCAGACCGTGCACAAGGAACTGGAAGCCAAGCTGTCGGAATTCCTCGGCACCGAAGACACCATCCTGTACGCGGCCGCCTTCGACGCCAACGGCGGCGTGTTCGAGCCGCTGTTCGACGAGAACGACGCCATCATCTCGGATGCCCTGAACCATGCCTCGATCATCGACGGCGTGCGCCTGTGCAAGGCGGCGCGCTACCGCTACGCCAACAACGACATGGCGGACCTGGAAAAGCAGCTGATCGCGGCCAACGAAGCCGGCAAGCGCCACAAGATCATCGTCACCGACGGCGTGTTCTCGATGGACGGCACCATCGCCCAGCTGGACAAGATCGTCGCGCTGGCCGAGAAGTACGGCGCCCTGACCATGATCGACGAGTCGCACGCCTCCGGCTTCATGGGCAAGACCGGGCGCGGCACCCACGAGCACTGCGGCGTGATCGGCAAGATCGACATCATCACCGGCACCCTGGGCAAGGCCCTGGGCGGCGCGATGGGCGGCTTTACCTCGGGCCGCAAGGAAGTCATCGAGACCCTGCGCCAGAAGTCGCGTCCCTACCTGTTCTCGAACACCCTGGCGCCGATGATCGCCGGCGCCTCGTTGTCGGTGCTGGAGCGCATCTCGAAGTCGACCGAGCTGCGCGACCGCCTGATGGACAACACCGCCTACTTCCGCCAGGAGATCGAGCGCATCGGCTTCACCATCAAGCCGGGCACCCACCCGGTGGTGCCGGTGATGCTGTTCGACGCGCCGATCGCCCAGAAATTCGCGGCCCGCATGTTCGAACTGGGTGTGCTGCTGTCGGGCTTCTTCTACCCGGTGGTGCCGATGGGCCAGGCGCGCGTGCGCGTGCAGCTCTCCGCCGCCCACACCCGCGCGCAGCTCGACACCGTGCTGGCCGCCTTCGAGCAGGCCGGCCGCGAACTCGGCATCCTCAAGAACGCGCAGTAAGAACAACATCGAGCACACGAACGGAAACCATATGGAACGCATCCTCATCATCGGCGCCAACGGCCAGATCGGCAGCGAGCTGGTCACCGCCCTGGCGGAGCAGCACGGCAAGGAACATGTCATCGCCTCGGACATCGGCGCCAACAACGTCTACGGCGCGGCGCGCTACATCCAGCTCGACGTGCTGGACAAGGACCGCCTGGCGCAACTGATCGACGAAGAAGCCATCACCCAGGTCTACCAGCTGGCCGCGCTGCTGTCCGCCACCGGCGAAAAGGCGCCGCTCAAGGCCTGGACCCTGAACATGGACGGCCTGCTGAACATCCTGGAAGTCGCGCGCGAGCGTGGCGAGCAGGGCAAGCCGCTGAAGATCTTCTGGCCTTCGTCGATCGCCGCCTTCGGCCCGAACACCCCGGCCGATCCGGCCCCGCAGTACGCGATCATGGACCCGACGTCGATCTACGGCATCAGCAAGCTGGCCGGCGAGCGCCTGTGCGAGTATTACCACAGCAAGTACGGCGTGGACGTGCGCTCCATCCGTTATCCTGGCATCATCAGCTTCAAGTCGCCTCCGGGCGGCGGCACCACCGATTATGCGATCGCCATCTTCCATTCCGCGCTCAAGGGCGAGACCTACGAGTGCTTCCTGGGCCCGGAAACCACGCTGCCGATGATCTACATGCCGGATGCGATCCGCGCTACCATCGAGCTGATGGATGCCCCGGCCGCGAAAGTGGCGATCCGCTCCTCGTACAATGTGGCGGGCGTTTCCTTCAACCCGCGCGAGCTGGCCGCCGCCATCAAGAAGGCGCTGCCGGAATTCGAGATCGCCTACAAGCCCGACAGCCGCCAGCAGATCGCCGATTCCTGGCCGAAGAGCCTGGACGACAGCCGCGCGACCAGCGACTGGGGCTGGCAGGCGCGCGTCAGGCTGGACGAGATGGTGGCCGACATGCTGAAGAATATCGACGTGGGCGTCGCTGCGTAAGCTGCTGGAGCGCCGCCCCCATCGACCGTGCGCCCGGGCCACCCGCCCGGGCGTTGTTACGACAACACAACAATAATAACTATCCGGATAGGTGAGACGACAGATGGACATGAGTGTTTTCGATCTTTTCAAGATCGGTATCGGCCCTTCCAGCTCCCACACCGTGGGCCCGATGGTGGCGGCGCGCCGCTTCCTGCTGGAGTGCGGTGCGCTGGAACAGGCGGTGGGCGTCGAGGCCCACCTGTACGGGTCGCTCGCGCTGACCGGTGTCGGCCACGCGACCGACAAGGCCGTGATCCTGGGCCTGATGGGCGAGACCCCGCAGGGCGTGGACCCGGACACCGTCGAGGACAAGCTGGCCGAGGCCGAGATGGACGGCACCTTGACGCTGCTGGGCGAGAAGGAAGTGCCGTTCCAGTACCGCACCGGCCTGGTATGGCACAAGCAGTCGACCCTGCCCGAGCACCCGAACGGCATGAAGTTCGTGCTGAAACTGGCGGACGGCAGCATCGTCGAGCGCATCTATTACTCGGTCGGCGGCGGCTTCATCACGGCGGCCGGCGAAAGCCAGAACCGGGCGGGCGACACGCCGGCGACGCCGGTGCCGTTCCCCTTCGACACCATGAGCGAGCTGCTGGCCCAGGGCCGCGAGCACGGCCTGTCGATCCCGCACATGCTGCGTGCGAACGAGTTGGCGCGCATGAGCGAGGCGGAACTGGACGCGGGCCTGGACCGCATCTGGGAAACCATGCGCGACTGCATCGCCCACGGCCTGGCGACCGAAGGCGAGCTGCCGGGCGGCCTGAACGTCAAGCGCCGCGCCGCGCGCCTGTGGAAGGGGGCCCACTGCACGGAAGGAAAACGTGTCAACGAGCTGCCGCACGACGCGACCCACCACGTCACGCTGTACGCGATGGCCGTCAACGAAGAGAACGCCGCCGGCGGGCGCGTCGTGACGGCGCCGACCAATGGCGCGGCCGGCATCATCCCGGCGGTGCTGCGCTACTACGCCGAGGATTGCCGTCCGAGCGACCCGGTGAAGGGCATCCGCGACTTCCTGTTGACCTCCGCCGCGATCGGCATGCTGTGCAAGAAGAACGCCTCGATCTCGGGCGCCGAGGTCGGCTGCCAGGGCGAGGTCGGCGTGGCCTGCGCGATGGCGGCGGCGGGCCTGGTGGCGGCGCTCGGCGGCTCCAACGAACGCATCGAGAACGCGGCCGAGATCGGCATCGAGCACCACCTCGGCATGACCTGCGACCCGATCGGCGGGCTGGTGCAGATTCCCTGCATCGAGCGCAACGGCATGGGTGCGATCAAGGCGATCACGGCGGCCTCGCTGGCGATGAAGGGCGACGGCACCCACTTCGTCAGCCTCGACAACGTCATCGAGACCATGCGCCAGACCGGCGCCGACATGCAGGTCAAGTACAAGGAAACCTCGCTGGGCGGCCTCGCGGTCCACGTCGTGACCGTCAACCACGCGGCCTGCTGAGCCCGGGCGCACGCGGGCAGGGCCGCCGGCCCGGCCCCGCTTGCCCGGCCTCCTTGCCGCCTCCCGGCGCGCCTACTTCTGCTTCTTCACGAAGGCCGCGATGCGCTCCAGCGCCGCAGGCGCGATCGTTTCGTCGAGCGTCGCGTACTCCTTGGTCGCGCCGGTCTTCGCCGTCTGGAACAGGTGGTTCAGCGAGGGCAGGACCGCCGATTCGACCTGCCGGTTGCCGCCCGCCTCCAGGGCGCCGACGATGCCTGCCAGGTTTTCCTCGGCCGGCACCTGGTGGTCCAGGCTGCCGTTCAGGGCCAGCACCGGCGCCCGCACCTTGCGCCAGTCGTCCTGCGGATTCGCCAGCATCAGCGTGCGCAGATGCGGCTTCTCGGCTTCCTCGATCGACAGCGAGCCGTAGTTCAACCTGTACTTCGCCACCTTCGCTTGCTCCTCCGGCGACAGGCCGGCCTTGACCGCCTTGAGCGCGGCGACGCGCGCCTGTGGGTCCGGATTGGCCAGGATCGCCGCGTAGAATTCGCGCACGTAGGCCATCAGCCCGTCCAGCTCCTGCGGCTGGGCGCCGTTGTCCTGGGCGAGGAGGCGGTCCTGCAGCACGAGCAGTTCGTGCCCCGGCAGGCCCACCCCCGCGAGCGACACGATGAAATCGACGTCGGCCGGATTGCGCGCGGCCACTGCGGCGGCGATGCCCGGCCCTTCGCTCAATCCGACCATGCCGATTCGGCGGAAGTCCTTGCGTGCGTTCATCGCCTTCATGATGGCCGCGAGGTCGGCGACCAGCCCCTCCGTCGTCACCTGGGCGAAGTCGCCGCTCGACAGGCCATTGCCGCGCTTGTCGTAGCGCAGCACGGCGATGCCCTGGCGCGCCAGGTGGTCGGCCATCACGTTGTAGGGCTGGTGCCCGGCGATCACGGCGTCGCGCGTCGCCGGGCCGCTGCCGGCCACGATCACCGCCAGGTTCGGGCGCCTGACGCCATGGGGAATGCTCAGGGTGGCGCCCAGCACGATGCCGTCCGGACCGGCGATCTTCAGGTCCTGGCTCGCGTACGGGAAGGGCGCCCTCGGCGTTTGCGGCCGTGGCTTGCGCGGGAATTCGGCGACACGCCGCATGGGGAAGGAGGTGGACTGGCCACCCTGGGAGAAGACGCCGGTCACGCCGTCCTGGGTCCAGGTCAGCCTGAGCGTGGCCTGGCGCAGGTCGAGTTCGACCGCGGCGCCGGTCTCGGTGAGGGTCGCCGCCGGAACGTCGTAGACGCCCTGGTCGGGGCTGGCCAGGCTGGCCCAGGCGGTGCCGTCGAGGCGGGTGAACAGGTCGGCCCCGATCTTCAGGGTGGGACCGTTGGGAATCGCCATGTCGCCGAGCCAGCGTCCCTGGCGTTCGGCGAGCGGGCCGGCATGGACCAGGCCGGGCAGGGCCAGCAGAACGGCTGCGCCGACCGCACTACGGAGTGAAGACATGATGTGCATCGCTTTCGGTGGGTTGAAGGGTAAGTGCTGCTCAAAATCATACTGTGGTAGTTCAGTAAAACACCAGCACAACCTGCCGTTGCGGCGCACTTTATCCGCCGCTCATAGCGTATGCATGGCCCGCCACTGCCGGGCGGCCGCTTTCTTTGCACCACAGCATAGGATTCCATTCGGGCGCTATAATAAAAGTTCAACTTGGCCTCTACCGGATTTCCCTACCGTATGCATTACGTCTCCACCCGCGCGACCAGCGCGTCCGCAGCACGCAATCCACAGCGCTTCTCCGACATCCTGCTGGCCGGCCTCGCGCCAGACGGCGGCCTCTACCTGCCGGAGAGCTATCCCCAGGTCACGCACGAGGAACTCGACGCCTGGCGCCAGCTCTCCTACGCCGAGCTGGCTTATGAAATCCTGCGCAAGTTCGCGACCGACATCCCCGACGCCGACCTGCGCGCGCTCACCGCGATGACCTATACCTCGGAGATCTACCGCAACGCGCGCGCCGACGAATCCGCCGCCGACATCACCCCGCTGCGCGTCCTGGAAGACAAGGACGGCGGCAAGCTGGTCCTGCAGGCCCTGTCCAACGGACCGACCCTGGCCTTCAAGGACATGGCCATGCAACTGCTCGGCAACCTGTTCGAGTACGCGCTGGCGAAGAACGACGACGAACTGAACATCTTCGGCGCCACGTCCGGCGACACCGGCAGCGCCGCCGAGTACGCGATGCGCGGCAAGCGCGGCGTGCGCGTGTTCATGCTGTCGCCGCACAAGAAGATGAGCGCCTTCCAGACCGCCCAGATGTTCAGCCTGCAGGACCCGAACATCTTCAACCTCGCGGTCGAAGGCGTGTTCGACGATTGCCAGGACATGGTCAAGGCGGTCTCGAACGACCTGTCCTTCAAGGCGCGCCACAAGATCGGCACCGTCAACTCGATCAACTGGGCGCGCGTGGTGGCGCAGGTGGTGTACTACTTCCGCGGCTACCTCGCGGCCACCACCGCCAACTCCCAGAAGGTCTCGTTCACCGTCCCCTCGGGGAACTTCGGCAACATCTGCGCCGGCCACATCGCCCGCATGATGGGCCTGCCGATCGACCGGCTGGTGGCCGCCACCAACGAGAACGACGTGCTCGACGAGTTCTTCCGTACCGGCGTCTACCGCGTGCGCAAGCCGGCCGAGACCTACCACACCAGCAGCCCCTCGATGGACATCTCGAAGGCGTCGAACTTCGAGCGCTTCGTCTACGAACTGGTGGGCCGCGACGCCGAGCGCACCCACGCGCTGTTCCGCAAGGTCGAGACCCACGGCGGCTTCGACCTGTCGGGCGCCGAGGGCAGCGACGGCGACGAGTGGAAGCTGGCCGGCCAGTACGGCTTCGCCTCCGGCAAGTCGACCCATGCGGACCGCCTGGCGACCATCCGCGCCGTCCAGGCCGACTACGGCATCACCATCGATACCCACACGGCCGACGGCATCAAGGTCGCACGCGAGCACATGCGGCCGGGCGTGCCGATGATCGTGCTGGAGACCGCGCTGGCCGCGAAATTCAACGAGACCATCCTCGAAGCGCTGGGGCAGGACGCAGCGCGCCCGGCCGGCTTCGAGAACATCGAGGCGCTGCCGCAGCGCTTCGTGGTCATGCATCCCGACGTGGACAGCATGAAGGCCTACATCGCCGAACACACGGGGCTGTGACGATGAAGGCGCCCATGCTCTCGGTACGCGAAGCGCTCACCCAGCTGCTCGACGCGGCGCGTCCGGTCGAAGGGGGCGAGCTCGTCCCGACGCTCGAAGCGAACGGCCGCGTGCTGCTCGACGACCAGCGCGCGACCATCGACGTGCCCTCGGCCGACAACACCCAGATGGACGGCTATGCCGTGCGCGCGGCGGACTGCGAAAGCGGTAGCGCCACCCTGCGCGTGGCCCAGCGCATCCCGGCGGGCAGCGTCGGCGCGCCGCTCGAACCCGGCACCGCGGCGCGCATCTTCACCGGCGCCCCCATTCCGCCGGGCGCCGACGCGGTCGTGATGCAGGAGCAG
>DAMCRY010000099.1:0-10819 GCA_032115075.1 Massilia sp. | reverse complement strand
CGTCGCGTACAAAAAGTAGAGCAGCACCAGGGCGCCCACCACGTCCGCGGACACCGGCAGCACGAATTCGAGCGCCAGCGCCAGCATGCTGAGCAGGCCGCCGACCAGCCAGATCCCGAGCAGGCGGCGCAGTCCCGGCGCCAGCGGATGCGCGGCCGCCCCCTTGGCGAGCCGGTAGCAGGCGCGCAGGTAGACGAGGAAGAGCAGCAGCTTGGCGACCGCCGCCAGGCCGGCATACCAGGGCGGGCCGTCCAGGCCCCGCATCCAGGCCAGCTTGGCGCCGGCCGGCTGCAGGTAGAACGGCAGCAGCGCCAGCGTCGCCAGCACGAAGGGCAGGAAGTGCAGAACTTGGTGCCGGCCCAGCGGCTGGTCGAGCAGGACGCGGGCGAGGTAGAGATACAGCAGCGGCCCGGTCGCGAACCCGAGGGGCAGGACCGCCAGCGCGCTGTGCGGCCAGGCCGTGTACAGGCCGGCGATGCCCAGCCAGGCGTGCCCCACCACCGCCACGCACAGCAGCATCAGGGCGGCAAGCAGGCCGTTGGCCGCCCTCACCTCTGGCCGGCGCGCGCCCAGCAGGAGCAGGACGGCAGCCAGGAACAGGCCCTGGCCGATGGCCAGCAGGAAGAGTCCGGACAGGATGGTCGTCAACACGCTCGCTTCAGTCGCCTACGCCAGATGGGACGGCCATTCTGCCGTATTCGGGCGTTCCTGGCGAGCTCGTTATAGGGAAGTCAGCCCAGCTTGTCGTCGGCCACGTGGTAGCGCGGGTCTTCCGGCAGGTTCACTTCGATCATGTCCTTCGCCTTCTCCAGCAGTTCGCGGCAGTCGGGGCTCAGGTGGCGCAGGTGCAGGCGCTTGCCCAGCAGGCGGTAGCGTTCGGCCAGCGCATCGATGGCCTGGATCGCCGAGTGGTCGGCCACGCGCGCGCGGCGGAATTCGATCACCACGTCCTGCGGGTCGTCCTTCGGGCTGAACAGGGACTGGAAGCCGCTCACCGAGGCGAAGAACAGCGTGCCTTCCAGCTCGTAGACCTTGCAACCCTGCTGGTCCATGCTCGTCGCGACGCGGATCTGCTTGGCGTGCTGCCAGGCGAACACCAGCGCCGACACGATCACCCCGGCCAGCACCGCCACCGCCAGGTCGAAGGCCAGGGTGATGCCAGCCACCAGCACGATCACCAGCGCATCGGCGCGCGGCACCTTGCCGAACAGGCGGAAGGTGCCCCACTCGAAGGTTTTTTCGCAGACCACGAACATCACGCCGATCAGGGCCGCCAGCGGGATCTGCTCGATCCAGCGCGAGCCGACCAGGATGAAGGAGAGCAGGAACAGCGCCGCGACGATGCCGGACAGGCGCCCGGTGGCGCCGCTGTTCACGTTGATCATGCTCTGGCCGATCAGCGCGCAGCCGCCCATGCCGCCGAAGAAGCCGGTGACGACGTTGGCCGCGCCCAGCGCCAGGCATTCGCGGTTCGGCTGGCCGCGGGTGTCGGTGATCTCGTCGATCAGGGTGAGCGTCAGCAGCGACTCGATCAGGCCGACGCCGGCCAGCACCAGCGCGTAGGGGAACACGATACGCAGGGTCTCGAGGTTCCAGGGAACGTCCGGCGCCGCGAACGACGGCAGCCCGCCGGCGATCGAGCCGAGGTCGCCCACGGTCTTGGTGTCGATGCCGAGCAGTGCGCAGCCGGCGGTGGCGGCCAGGATGCCGACCAGGGTCGACGGCACGGCTTTCGTGAGGCGCGGCGTCAGGTAGATGACCGCCATGGTGGCGGCCACGATGGCCAGCATGGTGAGCAGCTCGGCGCCGGCCATCCATTGCGGCGTGCCGTCCGGACCCGGGGTCTTGAAGTGGCCGAACTGGGCGGCGAAAATCACCAGCGCCAGGCCGTTGACGAAGCCGAGCATGACCGGATGCGGCACCATGCGGATGAACTTCCCGAGCCGCGCCGCGGCGAACAGCAGCTGCAGCACGCCCATCAGCACCACGGCCGCGAACAGGTACTGCGCGCCATGCTGCACCACCAGCGCCGTCATCACCACCGCCAGCGACCCGGCCGCGGCCGAGATCATGCCGGGACGGCCGCCGAAGCTCGAGGTGATGAGGGCGACCAGCACGGCGGCGTACAGGCCGGTGAGGGGCGAGACCTGGGCGACCAGGGCGAAGGCGATGGCTTCGGGGACCAGGGCCAGGGCGACGGTCAGCCCGCTGAGCAGGTTGGTCTTGATGTGGGAGGGCGATAATTGCGGCATGGGATTGATTGGAACGACACAAAAACAAAATCCCCCCGCCGGCTGCCCGGTCGGGGGGATCGATAGTTTACCAGCCCTTGGCCGGAAGCGATGTATTGATGCTTTACTTGGTCACGACCAGGTTCGACGGCAGGCTGGCCAGGTAGGCGCCGATGTCCGCCATGTCCTGGTTCGACAGCGGCTGTACCTGCCCCGCCATGATCGGGTTGGTGCGGCCGTTCGAGCCGGCGCCGCGCTTGTAGGCGCGCAGGGCGTGGGCCAGGTAGTCGGCGTGCTGGCCGGCCAGTTTCGGGTAGCTCGGGTCGATCGGCTTGTTGTAGTCGGCGCCATGGCAGGAGGCGCAGTTGTATTTCTTGGCCAGGGCTTCGCCCTTGGCGACGTCGGCGGCCGAGGCCAGGCTGGAAGCGCCGAGGCAGGCGGCGGCGACCAGCGCAAGGAGTGGTTTGTTCATGTGGCAGTCCTCAGCGTTTGGCGGTGGCAGGCGTCACCTGCGAATAGTAGGCGGCGACGTCGGCGATGTCCTGGTCGCTCATCGAGGCGGCGATGCCCACCATCGACGGGTTCTTGCGCTCGCCCTTGCGGTAGGCCTTGAGGGCGCTTTCGATGTACTTGGCCGACTGGCCGCCGATCATCGGAACCGGGAAGACTTCCGGGAAGCCCGCCTTGTAGCCCGGGATGCCGTGGCACCCGATGCACATTTCGATCTTGCTGGGTGCTGCCTTGGGATTGCCGACAACGTCCGCCGCGGCGGCAGGGGTGGCGCTGGCGGCCAACGCGGCCAGTACCGGTAGTGCTAAGAATTTTTTCATGGGTGTGGCTCGTTAGTTGTAATTCGAATACCGCAAACGCACAAAAAGTTAGCAAATGGACTACCAACCTGTCGATTCTATCCGAAGAGTTGTCACCAGTCTACAAACGCGCGCAGCCTCGCGGCGGCCTGTCCTGACACGGGTTCTGACATATACTCGCCTTCATTTCACTCGATTCCAGAACGCCCATGCACGCTTCCCCACGCTTCGAAGGCAGCGACAACTACGTCGCCACCGCCGACCTGAAACTGGCCGTCAATGCCGCGCTGACGCTCGGCCGCCCGCTCCTGATCAAGGGCGAGCCGGGCACCGGCAAGACCATGCTGGCCGAAGAGGTGGCGGCCGCGCTGGACATGCCGCTGCTGCAGTGGCACGTGAAGTCGACCACCAAGGCCCAGCAGGGCCTGTACGAGTACGACGCGGTGTCGCGCCTGCGCGACTCGCAGCTGGGCGACGAGCGGGTGCGCGACATCCACAACTACATCGTCAAGGGCGTGCTGTGGCAGGCGTTCACCGCGCCGGAGCCGGTCGTGCTGCTCATCGACGAGATCGACAAGGCCGACATCGAGTTCCCGAACGACCTGCTGCGCGAACTGGACCGCATGGAGTTCTACGTCTACGAGACGCGCGAGATGGTGGTGGCCAAGCACCGTCCGCTGGTGATCATCACCTCGAACAACGAGAAGGAACTGCCGGACGCCTTCCTGCGCCGCTGCTTCTTCCACTACATCAAATTCCCGGACCGCGAGACGATGGTCGACATCGTCAAGGTGCACTTTCCGACCCTGAAACAGGACCTGCTGGCCGCCGCCCTGCAGAGTTTTTACGAATTGCGCGAGGTCGCCGGCATCAAGAAAAAGCCGTCGACCTCGGAATTCCTCGACTGGCTCAAGCTCCTGCTGGCCGAGGACATCCCGGCCGAGGCACTGCGCAGCCAGGATAGCAGGGCCATCGTGCCGCCGCTGCACGGCGCCCTGCTGAAGAACGAGCAGGACGTGCACCTGTTCGAGCGCCTGGTCTACATGTCGAGGACCAACCGATGATCCACGTCGCGCCGGTGACGCTCGAGTTCAACGGCCTGCGCCTGGAGCCGCTGGCGCCGCACCACGAGGAGGGCCTGCGCGCGGCCGCAAGCGATGGCGAACTTTGGAAGCTGCGCGTGACCAGCGTGCCGGAGCCGCACCAGGCCCTGGACTACATCGGCAGCGCGCTCGAGACCCGCGACCGGGTCGCCTTCGCCGTGGTCGACGCCTGTACGAACACGCTGCTCGGCACCACCAGCTACCACGACATCCTGCCGAAGGTGGACCGCGTCGAGATCGGCTACACCTGGTACGCGGGACGCGCCCAGCGCACCCACGTGAACACCAGCTGCAAGCTGTTGCTGCTCTCGCACGCCTTCGACACCCTCGGCTGCGCCGTGGTGGGCCTGCGCACCGACTGCGAGAACCTCGTCTCCCAGGCCGCGATCGAACGCCTGGGTGCACGGAAGGACGGGGTCATCCGCCACCACGCCCTGCGCCGCGACGGCACGGTGCGCGACACCGTCATGTACAGCATCCTGCGCGGCGAGTGGCCTGTCATCAAGCGCGGCCTGCACGCAAGGCTGGAGCGGCACGCAAGGAACTAGCATGCTGATCGATTTCTTCTACACGCTGCGCGACGCCAAGGTCCCGGTCACGATCAAGGAATTCCTGACCCTGCTGGAAGCCATGCAGCGCCAGGTGATCCACCCTTCGCTCGACGAGTTCTACTACCTCGCGCGCCTGACCCTGGTGAAGGACGAGGCCCACTTCGACAAGTTCGACCGCGCCTTCGGCGCCTACTTCAAGGGCGTCGACGCCGTGTTCGACGAAAAGGCCGACATCCCGCTCGACTGGCTGCTCAAGCGCTTCGAGCGCGAGCTCACGCCGGAACAGAAGGCGGCGCTGGAAAAGCTCGGCTACGACAAGCTGCAGCAGCGCCTCGAAGAACTGCTGAAGGAGCAGAAAGGGCGCCACGAGGGCGGCAGCAAGTGGATCGGCACCGGCGGCACCTCGCCCTTCGGCAACGGCGGCACCAACCCGGAAGGCATCCGCATCGGCGGCCAGGGCCGCAACCGGACCGCGGTCAAGGTGTGGGAGCAGCGCAGCTACCGCGACTACGACGCCGAGCGCGAGCTCGGCACCCGCAACATCAAGGTCGCACTGCGCCGCCTGCGCCGCTTCGCCCGCACCGGGGCGGCCGAGGAACTGGCGCTGGACGACACCATCCGCGCCACCGCCAGCAACGCCGGCTACCTCGACATCCGCATGCAGCCCGAGCGCAGGAACCGCATCAAGGTGGTGATGCTGCTCGACGTCGGCGGCTCGATGGACGACCACATCGAGCGCGTCGAGGAGCTGTTCTCGGCGGCCAGGAGCGAATTCAAGAACATGGAGTTCTACTACTTCCACAACTGCGTCTACGACTACCTGTGGAAGAACAACCGGCGCCGCCACAGCGAGCGCTTCCCGACCTGGGACGTGCTGCGCACCTATCCTCCCGACACCCGCGTCATTTTCGTCGGCGACGCCACCATGAGCCCCTACGAGGTGCTGGCGCCGGGCGGCTCGGTCGAGTACAACAACGAGGAAGCCGGCGCGGCCTGGCTGGCCCGCTTCACCAGCGCGTTTCCGAAGTTCGCCTGGCTCAATCCGGAGCCGGAACACCTGTGGGAATACCGGCAGTCGATCGCCGTGATCCGGCAGATCATGAACCATCGGATGTTCCCGATCACGCTCGACGGGCTGGAACGGGCAATGCGCCTATTGAGCAAGTAGGACGCTTCGCACATCAATCGTGCGCGACAATCGGCCTTGTAGAATTGCCAACATACTGTAGGGTGGCCGGCTTTGCCGGCCGCGCGTTCGACTTCCGGACGATCAGTAGCGGTTCATGCTTCAGTCGAACGCGCGTTCGGCGGAGCCGAACACCCTACGCAGTCAATTCAACGTAGAGGACCGAATGCCCGACCTGCTGCCCATCCTGACCAGCCTCGCATGGCCGATCGCGCTCGCCGTCGCCTGGCTGGCCGGCGAGTTCGGGCAGCGCTTCACCGGCTTGCCGCGCATCAGCTTCTATGGCCTGGTCGGCTTCGCGCTGGGCGCCTCGCAGATCGGCGTGCTGCCGGCGCCCGACGCCGGGCCGATCGCGCTGCTGGCCGACATCGCCTTCGGCCTGATCCTGTTCGAACTCGGCTACCGCATCAACCTGCGCTGGCTTCGCCACAACCCCTGGATCGGCGTGGCCGGCCTGGCCGAAGCCCTGCTGACCTTCGTCGCCGTCTACCTGGTGGCGCTGGCCTTCGGCACCTCGCAGACGATCGCGCTGATGATGGCGGCCCTGTCGATGGGCACCTCGCCCGCCACCATCGTGCGCGTCATCAACGAGCAGCGCAGCTCGGGCCAGGTCACCGAACGCGTGCTGCACCTGACCGCCCAGAATTCCGTGCTGGCGGTGTTCGCCTTCAACGCCATCGTCGGCTTCTGGATCTTCCGCACCTTCGACGCGGTCGGCGAAGCGCTGTGGCAGAGCCTTGTCGGCCTGGCCGGTTCCGCCCTGCTCGGCGCCGTGTTCGGCCTGGTAGTGCCGGCCCTGCTGCGCGCCATCCACAACCCGCGCCAGGACGCCACCGTGGCTTTCGCCCTGGCCGTGCTCCTGCTGGTGGCGATCTGCGACGCCGGCACGCTCTCGCCCTACATCGCCACGCTGGCCTTCGGCCTGACCGCGCGCCACCGCCGCGTCGCCTTCAGCCAGGCGCAGCGCAACTTCGGCGTGCTGGGCGAACTGCTGACCGTGCTGCTGTTCCTCTACGCCGCCTCGACGCTCGACTGGCGCCAGATCGCCACCGGCAGCGCGCTTGCCGTCGTCGTGGTGCTGGTGCGCCAGCTGACCAAGACGGCGGGGGTCATGGCTTTCGCCCACCTGTCCGGCGTCTCGTGGCGCAAGGGCGCCCTCACCGGCCTCGGCCTGGCGCCGCTGTCGGTATTCGTGATCCTCCTGATCGAGCATGCGCGCCATGCGGGCGTGCACGTGGTCGAGGAGTTGCGCGCGATGGCGGCGGTGACCATGCTGCTGGAGGTGTTCGGCCCCGTCATCATCCAGCGCGCCCTCGTGTGGGCCAACGAATCCTCGGCCAGGGAGCAGGAGCAGAGCCATGCCGCTTGAAGCCTTCACTTCTTCCCAGCCGCTCACCTTCGGCGTCGAGCTGGAACTGCAGCTGGTCAGCCTGTCCGACTTCGACCTGACCGCGGCCGCTCCCGACCTGCTGCACCTGTTGAAGCGCAAGCCCTTCCCCGGCAACGTGACGCCCGAGATCACCGAGAGCATGATCGAGATTAATTCGAGCGTGCACTCGTCCTACGGGCCGCTGCTGGCCCAGCTTCTGGAAATCCGCGATACCCTGGTGGCGGCCGGCGACCAGCTCAACGTCGGCATCGCCGGCGGCGGCACCCATCCCTTCCAGCACTGGTCGGAACAGAAAATCTCGAGCAAGCCGCGCTACGAATACCTGTCGCAGCTCTACGGCTACCTGGCCAAGCAGTTCACGGTGTTCGGCCAGCACGTGCACATCGGCTGCGCCAACGGCGACGACGCGCTCTACCTGCTGCATGCGCTCAACCGCTACCTGCCGCACTTCATCGCCCTGTCGGCCTCCTCGCCCTTCGTGCAGGGCTTTGATTCCGGCTTCGACTCGGCGCGCCTGAATTCCGTGTTCGCCTTCCCGATGAGCGGGCGTGCTCCCTTCGTGCACACCTGGCAGGAGTTCACCGACGTGTACTTCGCCAAGATGGAGCGCACCAACATCATCAAGAGCATGAAGGATTTTTACTGGGACCTGCGGCCGAAACCCGAGTACGGCACCATCGAGCTGCGCGTGTGCGACACGCCGCTGACGGTGGAGCGCGCGGCGGCGATCGCGGCCTACCTGCAGGCCCTGTGCCGCCACCTGCTCACCCGGACGGAAGAGCCGCCCGCCGAGGACGATTACCTGGTCTACAACTACAACCGCTTCCAGGCCTGCCGCTTCGGGCTCGATGGGGCGATCACCCACCCGAAGACCTATGAATCGCTGGCGCTGCGCGACGACATCCTCGCGACGCTGGACAAGATGATGCCGCACGCGGAGGCGCTGGGCAGCGTCGACGCGCTGCAGCACCTGGCCGCGGCGGCGCGCGAAGGCAGCGACGCCGCCCAGCTGCGGCGCGTGTACGAACGCGAGGGCAACGTGGCAGGCATGGTCAACGCCGCCATCCAGCGCTTCCGCGGCGACCGGCGCATGCGCGTCCGCTAGGCTCGCTGACGCCTTCATGCGACAGAATGCACGCGATTCGCGTGATCAGCCCCGATTCGTTTGAAGCAAACCGTCCAGTCCGATCGAAAAGTCAATACTATACTGGTGCAAACGATCGACGGCGTCGCTTGGGAAAGATGTCATTTTGCCAAGCACAGTACCAATGAACCGCGTCCAGGAGTGATCCATGGAACATGGCGTACGAGCTGCACCCGATACCCGGCAGGCTTCACAGCCCGCTTCACAGTCTGTCTTGCGCTGCCCCGCCTGTGGCGCGAGCAACAGCACCGAAGTCGATAGCCTGGCAACGGCCGACCTGGCCGATCTCTACCGGCGTCGCGGCCTCGACGTCGGCGCCTATTTCGACGCCATCCCGGTCATCCGGCGCTTCCGCTGCGACAGTTGCGACCTCGGCTATTTTTCTCCGCCCTGCCCGGGTGACGGGCAATTCTACGAACAACTGCAGACCCAGCCCTGGTACTACCAGGATGCCAAGCCCGAGTACGCATTCGCGACCGGATTCATCAACAGTGGTGACCGGGTCCTCGAAGTGGGTTGCGGCAAGGGAGCGTTCCGGGCCTTCCTGCCGGCCGACATCGATTACCAGGGGCTCGAGTTCAACGAAGAGGCGGTCCGGAAAGCCCAGGCGGCGGGCCTGTCGGTGCATCGCGAATATGTCGAGGAACATGCCCTGTCCCATCCCCGGCACTACCAGGTCGTCTGCTCCTTCCAGGTGCTCGAACACGTTCCCGCTCCCGACACCTTCGTGCGGGCCTGCGTGCAGGCGCTGGCGCCGAACGGCCTCCTGATCATCGCGGTGCCCGCCGAGGACAGCTTCCTGGCCGTGGCGCCGAACGCGCCGCTGAACATGCCGCCGCACCATGTCCTGCGCTGGAGCGACCAGGCCCTGCGCAAGCTGGCCGCGCGCGAAGGGCTCCAGGTCGAAACCCTGTGGCACGAGCCCATCGCATCGTTTCACGAAGAATGGCAGATCCAGGCCCTGGCGCACCACTATTTCGTGCTGCGCGGCTGGCACCGCAACAAGCTCATCGACAACAGCCTGCGGCACCGGCTGATCGGGCGCCTGTTGCGGCGGGAACAGTTGCGCCGGGCATTGGCCCGGCAAGTCGCGCAGCAGAACCCGGTCCTCGGAAATGGGCACACGGTCGTGCTGGTCGCATCCAGGCCCGCCGATGCCAGCTGAGCGGACTGGCGCTCACCCGTGCGCGGCGCGGGCGTCCGGCGGCGCTTCGGCGCGCTCGCGTAGCCCGTAGTCGCGCACCACCTGCGCCACGCGCAGCCGGTAATCGTGGAAGATCCCGGTTCTTCCCTGCGCCTGCGCCATCCGGTGCGCTTCCGCCGTGCGCCAGCGCGCCACGGCCGCCTCGTCGCGCCAGAACGACAGCGACAGGATGCGCCCGGGACGCGACAGCGATTCGAAGCGCTCGATCGACACGAAGCCGTCGATGCGCTGCAGCTCGGCGCGCAGGCCGGCGGCGATGTCGAGGTAGGCCTGGCGCTGTCCCGCCGCGGGCTCGACCTCGAAGATCACGGCGATCATGCCGCTGCCTCGCGCACCAGCGTGCCCTCGACCGCTTCCGTGAACGTGCGCCATTCGCGCAGGATGAAGCGCTGTTCCTGCGCCAGCGCGAAATTGGCGCGCGCTTCCGGGTCCTGCCTGAGGCGGTGGCGATAGGCCTCGTAGGCGGCCAGGCTGTCGAAGGCGACCAGGCCCCAGGCTTCGTCGTTCGTCCCCTCGTGCGGCAGGAAGTAACCGAGCAGGTGGCCGCCGAGGCGCGGGATGATGCGGCCCCAGTTCTCGCTGTAGCGCCGGAACGCCTCGCGCTGGAAGGGATCGATCCGGTAGCGGATGAAGCAGGTGATGGTCATGCGAACTCCTCGTGTGGTGGATGCGGCCATTCTGGCCGTTTGCAGGTCCGGATGCTTCGGCTAAGATCGAAGCATGGGACCGAACATCACCACCATCGCCGCCCTGGTCGGCGACCATGCGCGCAGCCAGGCGCTGACCGCGCTCATGGCTGGCCGGGCGCTTACCGCGACCGAACTGGCGGACACTGCGGGCGTCACGCGCCAGACCATCAGCACCCACCTGGCGCAACTGGTCGAAGCCGGCCTGCTCGCGGTCGACAAGCAGGGCCGGCACCGCTACTTTCGCATCGCCGATGCGGACGTGGCGCAACTGCTGGAGACCCTGATGGGCGCGGCGGCCCTCCGGCGGCAACCGCACGTCGGACCTCGCGAGCCGGCGCTGCGCAAGGCGCGCGTCTGCTACGACCACCTGGCGGGCGAGCTCGGGGTGCTGGTCTACGAAAGGCTGGCGCAGCGTGGCGCCTTCGCCCTCGGGCCGGACGGGATCGTCCTCACGCCCCAGGGAGCGCAGGCGCTCGCGGCGCTCGGCGTGGATGCGGCCGCGCCGGCCGGGC
>DAMCRY010000098.1:0-10908 GCA_032115075.1 Massilia sp. | reverse complement strand
CGCCACCTCCCCGGACCCGGCACGGGCCGACCCCTTCAGCGCCGTCATCCTCGAAGGGCTCGCTGCCGGCAGCTCGCCCATTCCCGAAGACTCTTCCGTAAGACTTGTCCGACTCGCAGTCGGGTGTCCGTGCTGCGCCGGGAACCTGGTTTTGCGTGTAACATTAAATCGACTGTTGCGCCAAGGGCCGGAACGCCTGTTCATCGGTTTGGCGAGCAGCGAGCACCTTGATCAGTTGCGATCGTGGCTGCAAAACGCGCCATACGATCAGCTGTTGGCACTGGAACCGGTTGTCCAAGCCTGAAGCCGGCGCTTCGAGCGGACGCACTTGAAATCGATCCAGCGAGCCCCACCTCTTAACCGAAGTGATCAGCCAAGCGCCCGCCGCCAGGCGCCTGGTTCGCACAACCTCTGATCGAGAGAAGGAGTCATCATGAACATGATCTATAACAGCGAACAGTACAGCGTCGTCGAGTTCGGCGTGGATCGCGACCTCGAAGCCCTGCGCTTCGGCGGCTACGAGATCGTCGACAAGGCCGGCCGGCGCGAAGCGTTCATCGGCGGCAAACTGGCTCAATCTTTCCGCCGCGATGTGAACAACCTCATCGCCAGCGAGCCGACCATGGAAGAAATCGACGACTTCCTGGGTTCCTACGACACCCTGATGAGCCAGCCCGTGGTTCTGCACTAATGGCGCTGCGCTAATCGGCGGAAAACGCCACTGTCCGTTTCGAGGGGGCAGTGGACGTCATCGGCACCTCTGGCGTGGTAAGCTGCGCGCATGTGCCAACTCCTCGGAATGAACTGCAACGTCCCCACGGACATCGTTTTCTCCTTCACCGGTTTCGCCCACCGCGGCGGCCGCACCGATACCCACCACGACGGCTGGGGCATCGCCTTCTTCGAGGGTTCCGGTGTCCGCCACTTCGTCGACCACCAGGCCGCCATCGACTCGCCGATCGCCGAGCTGATCAAGCGTTACCCGATCAAGTCCACCAACGTCATCGCCCACATCCGCAAGGCCACGCAAGGGCAGGTCGCGCTCGAGAACTGCCACCCGTTCGTGCGCGAGCTGTGGGGCCGCTACTGGGTATTCGCCCACAACGGCGACCTGAAGGATTTCGCGCCGGCGCTGCATGGACCGTTCCGCCTGGTCGGCAACACCGACAGCGAGCTCGCCTTCTGCTGGCTGATGCAGGAGCTGCGCAACACCTTCGGCGATACATCGCCGGCCTTGCCCGACCTGCGCACCGCGCTCGAGCGGCTGGTGCCGCAGATCGCCGCGCACGGCACCTTCAACATGATGCTGTCGGACGGCCGGGCGCTGTTCACCCACTGTTCGACCAAGCTGTGCTACATCGTGCGCCAGTACCCCTTCGCTTCCGCCTGCCTGTCCGACGAAGACCTGTCGGTGGACTTCTCGCAGGTCACTACGCCGAACGACCGGGTCGCCATCATCGTCACCGAACCGCTGACGAATAACGAAACCTGGACCCATTTTGCGCCGGGCGAGCTGAAGCTGTTCGTGGACGGGCTGCCACAGTAGCGCGCCGTGTCGTAGCAATTTATTATCGTTTCGCCAATAAATTAATAGTAGGAAAACCACACGGTCTGGCGAATACGGTAAAGTAGGCGGGTTCGCGAGACCAACCACACGCCATGACCGATTCCGCCAGCCTGGACCAGGCTTCCCAGCCGTTGAAACTGCGTAACTTCTACCTCGGGCGCCAGCCGGTGCTCGACCGAAACCAGGCGCTGTACGGCTACGAACTGCTGTTCCGCGGCAGCGCCCAGGGGAAGGCGGAGATCGATTCCGGCCTGTCGGCCAGCGCCGGCGTGATCCACCACGCCTCGCAGCTCGGCCTGGCGCGCGCCATCGGCGACGCCACCGCCTTCCTGAACGTCGACGAAGAGGTCCTGGAGGGCGATATGTTCGCCTTCCTGCCGCGCGAACGCACCGTGCTCGAGATCGTGCGCTCGGTCGAACCGTCCGATGCCGTGATCGGGCGCATGGCCGAGCTCTCGCGCCATGGCTTTCGCTTCGCGGCCGAAGCCTCGGCCCATGGCAACGCCCTGGCGCGCCTGCTGCCGGTGCTCGACTTCGTCAAGATGGACCTGCGCGAACTGCCGGTCGTGACCCTGCTGTCGCTGGCGCCGCGCCTGCGCGGCACCGGCAAGCGCCTGGTGGCCGAGAAGGTCGAGACCCATAACGAATACCGCACCTGCCTGGACATCGGCTTCGATTACTTCCAGGGCTATTACTTCGCCAAGCCGACCGTCATCGCCGGCCGCAAGCTCTCGCCGTCGCAGGCGGCGGTGCTGGACCTGCTGAACCTGGTGACGTCGGACGCCGACAATATCGAGATCGAGCGCGTCATCAAGAAGGACGTCACGCTCGGCCTGAACCTGCTGCGCCTGGTGAACACGCCGGCCGCCGGCGCCGGGCGCCGCATCGAATCGGTGAGCCAGGCCCTGGTGCTGCTGGGCCGCCGCCAGCTGCAGCGCTGGCTGCAGATCCTGCTGTACGCCGAGCCGGGCGTGCGCGGTCACAACCTCAGCCCGCTCCTGATGCTCGCCACCACCCGCGCGCGCCTGATGGAGCTGCTGGCCCAGCGCCTGCGTCCGGGCCAGCGCAACGTCGCCGACATCGCCTTCACGGTCGGCATGATGTCGCTGATGGACACGCTGTTCTGCATCCCGATGCAGGACATCGTGGAACAGATTCCCGTGATCGACGAAGTGCGCCACGCGCTGCTGGTGCGGCGCGGCTTCTTCGGCGAGCTGCTGCGCCTGGCGGAATCGATCGAGCGCATGGAAGACGCGCAGGACGAGGTCATGCCGGCGCTGGATGCGCTGGCGATCGATGGGGACGACCTTGCCGACCTCGAGGTGTCGGCCTTCGAGTGGAGCGACAAGGTCGTTCGTTACGCGATTTGACGACGATTGCGTCTATACGTAAGGTGGGCGGGTCTCCCGCCCACGCTACAAGACCGGCTCCAGCGGATCATCCAGTAGCCCTGGAGCTCGTCCACTGCTTGTGCAACTCCGGATCGCTGCGCAACTCCCACAATCCCAGCACCACCGTCGCCACACCCGCGATGGCCAGGCTCCAGCTCATGGCCGGATCGCGTACGGTGTCGACCAGCCACGGCGACACCGCCACCCACACCCCCACCAGGATGTTGCAGAGCACGGCCCAGACATAGGTCTTGTAGAGGTCGAAGGCGGCCAGCAGCGCGATGATCGCGCCGGCGATGAAGGCATTCATGGCCGGGCTGGAGTCGGCCGGGTAGGCGAATGCCATGGGCGAAACGATCAGCCAGACGCCGATCAGGACCATGAGCTGGTCCTGCCAGCGCCTGCTCGACAGATGCATTGCCATGATGGGTCCCTCCTCGATACGACAATTGCATTGGCTTAGGCAATTGCGCAGGGCGAAAGTTCGGCGGGAGGGCGGGGCGGCGGCCGGCGGAGCCGGCAGCGAAGGATGATGGTTGCGCTACCGGCGGAGCCGGCAGCGCGGGGCGATCTACAGGTTCGGCGCCAGGTGGCGTTCCAGCTCGGCCTTGTCCATGCCGCGGCGTTGCGCCATGTCCTCGAGCTGGTCTTCGCCGATCTTGCCGACCACGAAGTACTTCGATTCCGGATGGGCGAAATAGAAGCCCGACACCGCCGCGCCCGGGTACATCGCGAACGACTCGGTCAGCTCCATGCCGATCTCCCCGGCCTGCAAGGTAGAGAACAGCTCGGCCTTCACCGTGTGCTCCGGGCAGGCCGGATAGCCCGGCGCCGGACGGATGCCCTGGTAGGCTTCCTTGATCAGCGCCTCGTTCGACAGGTCCTCGCCCGCCGCATAGCCCCACAGGTCGGTACGCACGCGCTCGTGCAGGTACTCGGCGAAGGCTTCGGCCAGGCGGTCGGCCAGGGCCTTGAGCATGATCGAGGAGTAGTCGTCGTGGGCCGCCTCGAAGCGCTGCTCGTGCTTCTCGATGCCCAGGCCGGCGGTGACCGCGAACATGCCGATGTAGTCGGCGATGCCCGATTCCTTCGGCGCGATGAAGTCGGCCAGGCACTGGTTGGGGCGCTGCTCGCCGTCGACCACCGGCTTGACGCCCTGCTGGCGCAGGCCGTACCAGGTGAAGGCGACTTCGCTGCGCGATTCGTCCGTGTAGATCTCGATGTCGTCCTCGTTCACCGCGTTGGCCGGCAGCAGCGCGATGGCGCCGTTGGCGGTCAGCCAGCGGCCTTCGACGATCTTCTTGAGCATCGCCTGGCCTTCCTCGAACACCTTGGAGGCCGCCTCGCCCACCACCTCGTCGGTGAGGATGGCGGGGTAGGGGCCGGCCAGGTCCCAGGTCTGGAAGAAGGGGCCCCAGTCGATGTAGCGCGCCAGCGTGCCCAGGTCGACGTTCTTGAACAGGCGGCGGCCGATGAACTTCGGCTTGACCGGCGCGTAGTCCAGCTTCGCCTTGTTGGCGCGCGCCTGCTCGATGCTCAGCATCGGCAGCGCCTTCTTGCCGGCGTGCTGGATGCGGATGCGTTCGTAGTCCTGCGCCAGCTCGATGATGTAGGCGTCGCGCGTCTCGTCGGTCAGCAGCGACTGGCCCACCGACACCGAGCGCGAGGCGTCCGGCACGTAGACCACCGGGCCGTCGTAGTGCGGCGCGATCTTCACGGCCGTGTGCGCGCGGCTGGTGGTGGCGCCGCCGATCAGGAGCGGGATCTTCTTCTCGCGGAAGTAGGGGTCGCGCTGCATCTCGCGCGCCACGTGCGCCATCTCCTCCAGCGACGGCGTGATCAGGCCGGACAGGCCGACGATGTCGGCGCCTTCTTCCTTGGCCTTGGACAGGATGTCGGCGGCCGGGACCATCACGCCCATGTTCACGATCTCGAAGTTATTGCACTGCAGGACCACGGAGACGATGTTCTTGCCGATGTCGTGCACGTCGCCCTTGACGGTCGCGATGACCATCTTGCCCTTCGGCTTGGCGACGATGCCGGTGCGGCGTTCTTCTTCCGCCTTTTCCTCTTCGATGAAGGGCACCAGGTGGGCCACGGCCTGCTTCATCACGCGCGCCGATTTCACCACCTGCGGCAGGAACATCTTGCCCTGTCCGAACAGGTCGCCGACGATGTTCATGCCGTCCATCAGCGGCCCTTCGATCACGTGGATCGGACGCCCGCCCGAGGCCAGCACCTGCTGGCGCATCTCTTCGGTGTCTTCGACGATCCACTGCGTGATGCCGTGCACCAGCGCGTGCGCCAGGCGCTTCTCGACCTTTGCCTCGCGCCATTCCAGGTTCTGTTCCTGCTTGCCGCCGCCGGCCTTGAGCGTGCCGGCGAATTCGATCATGCGCTCGGTGGCGTCCTCGCGGCGGTTCAGCACCACGTCCTCGACCCGCTCGCGCAGTTCCGCCGGCAGGTCGTCGTAGACGCCGACCATGCCGGCGTTCACGATGCCCATGGTCATGCCGGCCTTGATCGCGTGGTACAGGAAGACGGTGTGGATCGCCTCGCGCGCCGGGTCGTTGCCGCGGAAGCTGAAGGAGACGTTCGACACGCCGCCCGAGACCTTCGCGTGCGGCAGGTTCTGGCGGATCCAGGCGGTGGCTTCGATGAAGTCGTTCGCGTAGTTGTTGTGCTCTTCGATGCCGGTGGCGATCGCGAAGATGTTCGGATCAAAAATGATGTCTTCCGGCGGGAAGCCCACTTGCTCGGTCAATACCTGGTAGGCGCGGCCGCAGATCTCGGTCTTGCGCGCGAAGGTGTCGGCCTGGCCCTGTTCGTCGAAAGCCATGACGATGACGGCGGCGCCGTAGCGGCGGCACAGCCTGGCCTGGCGGATGAATTCGGCTTCGCCTTCCTTGAGCGAGATCGAGTTGACGATGGCCTTGCCCTGCACGCACTTCAGGCCCGCCTCGATCACCGACCATTTGGACGAGTCGATCATGATCGGCACGCGCGAGATGTCGGGTTCGGAGGCGATCAGGTTCAGGAAGCGCGTCATCGCCGCCTGCGAATCCAGCATGGCTTCGTCCATGTTGATGTCGATGACCTGGGCGCCGTTCTCGACCTGCTGGCGCGCCACCGACAGCGCCTCGTCGAACTGCTCGTTCAGGATCATGCGCGCGAAGGCCTTCGAGCCCGTGACGTTGGTGCGCTCGCCGACGTTGACGAACAGCGAGCTGTCGTCGACCGTGAAGGGCTCCAGGCCCGACAGGCGCATCGCGACCGGGATCTCCGGCACCTGGCGCGGAGGACGGCCTTCGAGCATCTGCGCGATCGCCGCGATGTGCTCGGGCGTGGTGCCGCAGCAGCCGCCGGCGATGTTGACGAAGCCGGCGTCGGCGAATTCGCGCAGCAGGGCCGAGGTGTCGGCCGGCAGTTCGTCGAAGCCGGTGTCGCTCATCGGGTTGGGCAGGCCGGCGTTCGGGTAGATGCAGACGAAGGTGTCGGCGATCTGCGAGAGTTCTTCCGCATACGGGCGCATCAGGGCGGCGCCGAGCGCGCAGTTCAGGCCGATGGTCAGCGGCTTGGCGTGGCGCACCGAATTCCAGAAGGCGGGCACGGTCTGGCCCGACAGGATGCGGCCCGAGGCGTCGGTGACGGTCCCCGAGATCATGACCGGCAGGCGCGGGGTGTCCGGATGCTCGTCGAAATACTGGTCGATCGCGAACAGCGCGGCCTTGCAGTTCAGGGTATCGAAGATGGTCTCGACCAGCAGCACGTCGGCGCCGCCATCGACCAGGCCGCAGACCTGCTCGTGGTAGCTCTCGACCAGCTGGTCGAAGGTGACGTTGCGCGCGGCCGGATCGTTCACGTCGGGCGAAATCGAGGCGGTCTTCGGGGTCGGGCCGAGGGCGCCGGCCACGAAGCGCGGCTTGTCCGGGCTGCTGTATTTGTCGCAGGCGGCGCGCGCGAGCTTGGCCGCCTGCACGTTCATCTCGTAGGCGAGATGCGCCATGTGGTAATCGTCCTGCGCCACCCGCGTGGCGCCGAAGGTATTCGTCTCGATCAGGTCGGCGCCGGCGGCCAGGTAGCGCTCGTGGATTTCCTGGATCACGTGCGGCTGGGTCAGCGTGAGCAGCTCGTTATTGCCTTTCACGAACAGTTCACGCTGGGCCGTGCCTTCCGGCGGCGCGAAGGTCGCGAAGCGTTCGCCGCGGTAGGCCGCTTCGTCGAGCTTGTACTGCTGGATGATGGTGCCCATCGCGCCATCCAGGATCATGATGCGGCGCGCAAGGATCTCGCGCAGCTGGGAATCAATGGGAGACATGTTTGGATGGCGGGCGTTCATGGGAGGTCTTTCTGGACAAGCGGCGGGCAGGAGAGGGCACGCCATGGCTGTTGGGCGACCTGAAATTATACGTCATGACGCCGACGCGCTCTGCCGGCGCCCAAAATGCGGTTTTGTGTATGTATCTTTATGTATGGAAATCGCAAACTGTTACACGACGTTACAAAACCCGCCGTATTCGCAATCTTTACGTTACATACACGGACGACAATTAATCCCGTCGCCACAATGTTGGCGAAGCTTTTAACGGGATGATTGCATGAACAAAGAATATGAGCCGGATTGGGACCAAGCGGTGAGCCGTATCGACGAACCGGCTGCTGCAGTAAAGCCGCAAACGATCAATGGTGTGAAGCAGATCGTGACGATCCGCCTGGACGTGGACATGCTGGAATGGTTCAAGTCGGCAGGCCCGGGTTACCAGACCCGCATCAACCAGGTACTGCGCGAACACATGGAAGCGCAACGCGCCGCCAAGGCGGAGTGATGTAACGGGGCATTTGCCCCGATTTTTTTTGGTGCGCGTGTTTTAACGGACCGGGTTTGATGTCGCAGGGCGGTCGGCTTGGGCGACCACCCTGCGAAAGCGATCCAGCCTCAGGAAAAGATTTTTCCGGCCAGCGGGAAGCTCTTGAGAAACTCCGCAGCCGGCAGGCGCTTGCCGCCCGGTTTCTGCAGTTCGAGCAGGCGCAGCGCGCCTTCGCCGCAGGCGACGACGATGCCTTGCGCATCGGCCGCCAGCACCTGGCCCGGTTCGCCCTTGCCATCGGCCAGTTCCGCATTCCATACCTTGACGGTCACGCCGTCCACCAGCCCCTGCGCCCCCGGGAAGGGATTGAAGGCGCGCACCCGGCGCCACAGCAAGGCGGCCGGCAGGCCGACATCCAGCTTCGCTTCTTCCTTGGCGATCTTGGCCGCATAGGTGACGCCTTCTTCCGGCTGCGGCACCGCTTCCAGTTCGCCCCGTTCCATCTTGCGCAGCGCCTCGACGATCATGCGGCCGCCCAGGGCGGCCAGCGTGTCGTGCAGGGTGGCGGTGGTGTCCGTGTCCTGGATCGCGACGCGCTCGATCAGCATCATCGGCCCGGTGTCCAGGCCTTCCTCCATGCGCATGATGGTCACGCCGGTTTCACGGTCGCCGGCTTCGATCGCGCGGTGGATCGGGGCGGCGCCGCGCCAGCGCGGCAGCAGGGAACCGTGGATATTGATGCAAGGCTTGATGTCGAGCGTGCTGCGCGGCAGGATCAGGCCGTAGGCCGCCACCACCATCACGTCGTAGTCGAGCGCCAGCAGGCGTTCGTGGGCCGCGCGCGCTTCCTCGGCGCGCTGCGGGTCCCTGGCGTCCATGCGCAAGGAGAGCGGCTGGGCGACTTGCATGCCGTGCGCCAGCGCATACTGCTTGACGGCGGACGCCTGCAACTGCATGCCGCGCCCGGCCGGGCGGTCCGGCTGGGTCAGGACCAGGGGAATCTCGAAGCCGGCCTCGTGCAGCGCACGCAGGGCGACGGCGGCAAACTCGGGCGTGCCCGCGAAGACGACCTTCATCGGCGGCCCGTCAACGGCGCGCGACGCGTTGCGCGGCGTCGCGTTCCATGCTGCGTTCTTCCTTCTGCAGCTTGGCCTTGATGCGATTGCGCTTGAGCGGCGACAGGTATTCGACGAAGACCTTGCCCATCAGGTGGTCCATCTCGTGCTGGATGCACACGGCCAGCAGGCCGTCGGCCTCGACCTGGAATTCCTTGCCGTCGACGTCATGGGCGGTGACCTTGACGCGCGCCGGACGCTCGACGCCGTCGTAGATGCCCGGCACCGACAGGCAACCTTCGTCGTAGACCTGCTTCTCTTCGCTGGCCCAGGTGATTTCCGGGTTGATGAAGACCATCAGCTGGTCGCTGGTCTCGGAGACGTCGATGGTGATCACGCGCTCGTGCACGTCGACCTGGGTCGCCGCCAGGCCCACGCCGGGCGCGTCGTACATCGTTTCGGCCATGTCCGCCACCAGCTGGCGCAGGCGCTCGGTGCCGAATTCGGTGACCGGCTTGGCGACCTTGTGCAGGCGCGGATCGGGGTAGCGGAGGATCTTCAGTAAGGCCATATCAGGACGGATTCAGGGGTAGATGGCAGTTCAATAAGAGTTTCATGCACGAACGAAAATGCAACACTCGCCGATCCTGCCGGGACGCGGTTTGTCTTGCTGTTTCGGGGATTTGTGTGCAGAATTTGATTCAGTACGGCAACCTTTATCGATCGGATGCGGTTCATCGCGCTCGCAAGCCATCGCTGGCCGGGTTCGACGACGCACTCGATCAGCATCGGATAACAAGCAGGTATCAAAGCCGAATAATAGACGCAACAACGGACGTCTCAATGAAAAATTTTAGCACAGTCGTGACCCGCGCTGCTGCCGTGGCGTTCGTCGCATGTGCCGTCGCCAGCCCGGTCCAGGCCGCCTCGTGCGCCTTCCGTCCGAATGCGCCCGACCAGCACGTCGTGGTCAAGGGCGATACGCTCTGGGACATTTCCGGCACCTTCCTCCAGAATCCCTGGTGCTGGCCCCAGGTCTGGGGCATGAACCGCGACGAGATCCGCAATCCGCACTGGATCTATCCGGGCCAGGTCATCTATTTCGACCGCGCGCGCGGCCGCCTGTCCCTGAACCGCCCGGGCAGCGATGGCGGCGACGGCTCGAACTTGCCCATCACTAAACTGTCGCCCCAGCTGCGCACCGAATCGCTCGACCGCGACGCCATCCAGGCGATTCCTGCCGGCCAGATCGAGCCTTACCTGACCCAGCCGCTCGTGGTCGAGGCCAATGAATTGGCGGCAAGTCCACGCATCGTCGCCGCGCAGGAAAACCGGGTCTACCTCGGCACCGGCGACCGCGTCTATGTCGTCGGCCGGCTGAACGGCGTGCGCAACTTCCAGGTGTTCCGGCCCGGCGGTGCGCTGCGCGATCCGCAGACCCGCAAGGTGCTGGCGCACGAAGCCACCTACCTCGGCAGCGTCACGCTCGAGACCGAAGCCAAGCCGGGCGTGGATGCGCACGCCTTCCGCGTCACCGAGACGCGCCAGGAGATCGGCGTGGGCGACCTACTGGTCCCGCTGCCGCCGCCACCGGTGCGCAACTACATGCCGCACGCGCCGTTGCAGCCGGTCGATGCGCGCGTGATGTCGATCCATTCGGGCGTCACGCATGCCGGCCAGAGCCAGGTCGTGGCTGTCAACCGGGGCGCGCTTGACGGACTCGATGTCGGCTCGGTGCTGGAGCTTTATCATCTCGGGAAGACGGTGGCGGACCCGGCCCACAAAGGCATCTTCCGCCACAAGGAGCGAATCAAGCTGCCCGACGAGCAATATGGCAGCCTGTTCATTTTCCGCGTGTTCAAGAACGTTTCGTATGGCTTGATCATGCAAGTAACGGCGCCGGTGGAAGTCGGCGACGTGGCCCGCTCGCCGGAGCCCACTACGGAGTAAACCCGCCGTGCAGGACACGGACCCCCGCCCAGCCAGCCCGCGCAGCCATGCCATCGCCGACTGGATCCGCCTCGTGGAGGCGCCGGGCGTGGGGTGCCGCACTGCCGGGGGCCTGCTCGACGCCTTCGGCTCGCCCG
>DAMCRY010000097.1:0-10918 GCA_032115075.1 Massilia sp. | reverse complement strand
CGTCCGGCAGCGTGTCGACGTGGCGGCGCAGCGCCGTCTGCGCTTTCGCGCCGCCCAGGCCGAGCACGGCCGCGAACGGGGCTTCGGCGCTCGCGTCGCGCAGCTTGGCCTTGGCGCGCAGGACGAACATGGTCAGGCGCTTCTGCAGCGGCGCCTGGATCGCGCGCGGCAGCTGCAGGTAGACGGTATCGGGCTCGGCGGCGCTACTACGCCAGACCAGGAAGCTCGCCTGCAGGCGGCCCTTCGGGGTGCAGTAGCCGGCCAGGCGCGCTTCGGCGCGTCCGAGGTGCTCGACGTCGTTGGTGAGCTGGTTGTGCAGGAAACTGGCGGCATCCGGGCCTTCCACCGCGATGATGCCGAGGTCGGTGACGGGGGCGACGAAGCCGTCGGCCAGTTCGGCGGCCGTGAGCGGCCGGCCGAAATCTTCCACTTCGGTGGCCTCGTCAATATGGAAGCGGGCGCCGAGCGAGGAGAGGGTATCTGTCCAGTTTGTCATAAATCCAGTTAGTATTAGCAATTCAACTTGCAAATAAGCTTTATCATTACGGGCTCATTATAAAGATGTCGGCAAAATCGCGCCCGGGGCGGCCAACTTCTCGCAAAACGCCTCGGCGGAACCCACAAAAACAAGCAATGGCATTCATCAAAAAACTCCTCGTCACCGGCGTCATCGTCTCGGTGGCCGCGGTGGCCGGTTTCTCGTACTGGGCCAAGCGTCCGCTCACGACCGAAGGGCCGGTGGTCGAATTCACGATCGAAGCGGGCAGCGGCGTGGGCGCGGCGGCCCAGCAGATGGCGCGCGCCGGCGTGCCGCTCAATCCGCAGCTGTTCAACATCCTGGCGCGCGTGACGGGCGAGGCCGGCCGCATCAAGGCCGGCAGCTACGAGCTCAAGCCGAACACCTCGCCGCGCCGCCTGCTCACCCAGCTGGTGCGCGGCGAGTTCGCCCAGGAATCCATCACCATCGTCGAAGGCTGGACCTTCCGCCAGATGCGCGCCGCGGTGCAGGCCCACCAGCGCCTGCGCCACGACACCGTGAAGCTCTCGGACGAAGAGCTGATGAAGCAGATCTCGACCGAGTACACCAAGCCGGAAGGGCTGTTCTTCCCCGATACCTACCTGTTCGCCAAGGGTTCCTCGGAGCTGGCGATCTACAAGCAGGCCCACCAGGCCATGATGAAGCACCTGAAGGCCGCCTGGGAAACCCGCGACCCGAGCCTGCCCTACAAGACTCCCTACGAGGCCCTGATCATGGCCTCGATCATCGAAAAGGAAACCGGCCAGAAGAGCGAGCGCTCGATGATCGCCGGGGTGTTCGTCAACCGCCTGCGCACCGGCATGATGCTGCAGACCGACCCGGCCGTCATCTACGGCATGGGCGAGCGCTTCGCGGGCAACATCCGCAAGACCGACCTGCAGACCGATACCCCGTACAATACCTACACGCGCGCCGGCCTGCCGCCGACGCCGATCGCGCTGCCGGGCGTCCAGTCGCTGGCGGCGGCGCTGGCGCCGGCCAAGACCCAAGCCCTTTATTTCGTGGCGCGCGGGGACGGCACCAGCCAGTTCTCGGAGAACCTGAACGACCATAACCGGGCAGTCAACCAGTACCAGCGGCGGTCCAACCCATGACGCAGCGCGGCAGATTCATTACCTTCGAGGGCATCGACGGCGCGGGAAAATCGACCCACATCGGTTTCGTCGCCGACTTCCTGGCGGCGCGCGGCAAGACCGTGGTCTCCTCGCGCGAGCCGGGCGGCACGCCGCTGGGCGAGAAGCTGCGCGACCTGCTGCTGCACGAGAAGATGCACCTGGAAACCGAGGCGCTGCTGATGTTCGCCAGCCGCCGCGAGCACATCGCCCAGGTGATCGCGCCGGGGCTGGCGCGCGGCGACTGGGTGCTGTCGGACCGCTTCACCGACGCCAGCTTCGCCTACCAGAGCGGCGGCCGCGGCCTCGACCGCGCCAGGATGGAAGCGCTGGAAGCCTGGGTGCACCCGGCCCTGCAGCCGGACCTGACCCTGCTGTTCGACGTGCCGCTGGCGGTGGCGCGACAACGGCTGGACGCCACCCGCACGCTCGACAAGTTCGAGCGCGAGCAGGCCGGCTTCTTCGAAAAATGCCGCAGCGAATACCTGCGCCGCGCCGCGCAGTTCCCCGGCCGCTTCGTGGTGATCGATTCGACGCAGTCGATCGCGGCGATCCAGGCCCAGTTGGCAGAAGTGTTGGAGAAATTGTTGTGACGATGTACCCCTGGCAGCAGGCCGCCTGGTCGAGGCTGCAACAGATGCGGGAGCGCCTGCCGCACGCGATCCTGTTCCACGGCCCGCTCGGGGTCGGCAAGGCCGATTTCATGGAGACCTTCGCCCAGGCCCTGCTGTGCGAGAACGTGCGCCCGGACGGCCATGCCTGCGATGCCTGTGCGTCCTGCGGCTGGTTCCTGCAGAACAACCACCCCGACTACCGCCGCGTGCGCCCCGAGGCGCTCGAGGACGAGCCGGCCGCCGAGGGCGAGGACGGGTCCGAGCCCGCCGGCAAGTCGAAATCGAGCAAGGCACCCTCGAAAGAGATCAAGATCGAGCAGATCCGAGCGCTCAGCGATTTCATGAACATCTCGACCCACCGCCAGGGCCTGCGCGTGGTGGTGCTGTATCCGGCCGAAAGCCTGAACATGCCGGCCTCGAACGCGCTGCTCAAGACCCTGGAGGAGCCGCCGCCCGGCACCGTCTTCCTGCTTGCCTCGAACAGCCTCGACCGCCTGCTGCCGACGATCCTGTCGCGCTGCCGTAAGTTCGCGCTGCCGATGCCGGCCCACGAGGAAGCGCTGGCCTGGCTCAAGGAGCAGGGCGTGCAGGACGCCGACAGCTGGCTGCGCGAGCAGGGCGGGGCGCCGCTGGCCGCCTTGCAGGAAGCCGAGTCCGGTAGCCGCGAGGAAATGGACACCCTGTTGCATTTCCTTGCCGCCCCGAGCGTGGACGGCGCCCTGCGCACCGCCGAGAAGCTGTCGAAGGCGGCCTTGCCGGCGCTGGTGGCGTGGCAGCAGCGCTGGCTCTACGATGTGTTCTCGATGAAGCTGTCCGGCCGTATCCGCTATTATCCGCGTTACCAGAAGGAACTTTCCCAACTTGCCGCGCGGGTCCATACCGCCCGCCTGAACCGCGCCATCAAGGCGGCCGGCGAGCGGCGCGCGGTGGCGGACCACCCGCTGTCGGCAAAATTGTTTGTCGAAGATATGTTGCTTGAGTACACTTCTTGCTGCGCATGAAAGGACCCGGATGAACGCCATGACCAACGACCCGACCGCCCCGCAGCTCCCGCGGCCGTCCGTGCTGTCTCTGGCGATCAAGGAAAAGGCGGCCCTGTACGCCGCCTACATGCCTTTCCTGAAGAACGGCGGCATGTTCGTGCCGACCACCAAGCCCTACAGGATCGGCGACGAAATCTACCTGATCATCGCGCTGATGGACGACCCGAATAAATACCCGATCGCCGGCAAGGTCGCCTGGATCACCCCGGCGGGCGCCAACAACAGCAAGGCGCAGGGCATCGGCGTGCATTTCCCGGCCGACGAGGCCGGACAGCGCGCCAAGGCCCGCATCGAAGAGATCCTCGGCGCCGCGCTGCGCTCGGCGCGCGCCACCCATACCCTCTGATTCAATTTTTTTCATCTTTGCTGATTACGGATCAGCTGCGCTTAATTTTCATCCCTCTCCTGCCATGCCGTCCTACGTTCACCGCCTCGCCACGCGCGACGACCTGCCCGTCATCGTCGACATCTACAACTCCACCATCGCCTCGCGCGAAGTCACCGCGGACACCGAACCGATCACCGTCGCCTCGCGCGAGCAATGGTTCGCCGACCACACGCCGGAACGCCGCCCGCTGTGGGTGATCCACGCCGCCGACGATGCCGGCGACAATCCGGAAGTGATCGGCTGGCTGTCCTACTCGAACTTCTACGGCCGCCCGGCCTATTCGGGCACGGCCGAGGTGTCGATCTACATCGCGGAGAAAGCGCGCGGCAAGGGCATCGGCCGCTACTGCCTGGAGCTGGCGATCGCCCACGCGCCGCAGGTGAACGTGCACACGCTGCTGGGCTTCATCTTCGGCCACAATGCGCCGAGCCTGGCGCTGTTCGGCAAGTACGGCTTCGAGAAGTGGGCGCATTTCCCGCGCGTGGCGAACCTGGATGGGGTCGAGCGCGACTTGATTATCCTGGGCAAGCGGGTCGCTTGAGTTCGCAGATTGTTGCCCTGTTGATGGCGCGGCGGGGCAACGCGAAGATGGGGCGTTTCCATTTTCAAGGACAATTGTCGAGCGCCATCTAAAGGATTGTATAAATGTTTTTCGACATTATTTTTCCTGCAATCTTTTCTGTGGTAGTGGCGGTTGCCATGTTCCTGGCCGCTTCTGCCAAGGCACATGTGAGACCATGGATATTCTTTGGCGGCGCAATCGCCGCGATTATGGGCAGTTGGGCGATCGGGTCTTTAGAAGCCATGCTGGCACCATCGTCCACCGGATCGGCGCCTGAACTTAGCAATATGGCGCAATTAATGAATCTAACTTGTGGCGCATTCGCTGGTGCGCTCGCGAGCGCAGCGATCACGAACCGCGCCAAGTCCGAACATGACCGCGAGTCGCTCGCGATCCGGGAGGATTATCGTCTCGCTCTGGAAATGGAGACGTTCAACCGCAACAAGCTAGGTACTGCAAGGACAAGGCTGGATGCTGTACAGCACTCACCTGACCCGGCCGCGAAGATGCTTGCGCAATTGCATTTCGACACGGTCGAAGAGCGTTATCACCTGTGCGCTGAACGACTCAAGGGTGTACGGACAAAAGCCGATCAGCTTGGCGTACAAGTCGATACCGCCTGAGGGGCGCGCCACCCGGGACATCACCGCGACTCGAATGGGGGCGTATGCGTTCTAGGCGCCATATGCAGTTGGCCGCCCATGGCCTTACAATGCCGGCATGTTCATCGATTCTCACTGCCACATCAATTTCCCGGAGCTGGCAGCCCGGATGCCCGAAATCCTGGCCAGGATGGCCGACAACAAGGTCACCCACGCGCTGTGCGTGTCGGTCGACCTGCCGGACTTCCCGCAGGTGCTGGCCCTGGCCGAGCAGCACCCGCACATCTACGCTTCGGTCGGCGTGCACCCCGACTATGAGGACACGCCCGAGCCCAGCGTCCAGCAACTGGTCGAGCTGGCGAACCACCCGAAGATCGTCGCCATCGGCGAGACCGGCCTCGATTACTACCGCCTCGAGGGCGACCTCGAATGGCAGCGCGAGCGCTTCCGCACCCATATCCGCGCCTCGCGCGAGACCCGCAAGCCGCTGATCATCCACACCCGCGCCGCCAGCGCCGACACCATCCGCCTGATGAAGGAAGAGGGCGCCGGCACCGACGCCGGCGGCGTGGCCGGCGTGATGCACTGCTTCACCGAGTCGCTGGAAGTGGCGCAAGCCGCGATCGAGCAGGGCTTCTACATTTCCTTCTCCGGCATCGTCACCTTCAAGAGCGCCAAGGAATTGCAGGAAGTGGCGAAGGCCGTGCCGCTCGAGCGCATGCTGATCGAGACCGACTCGCCCTACCTCGCCCCGGTACCCTTCCGCGGCAAGATGAACGAGCCGGGCTATGTGGCACACGTGGGCGAGTTCATCGCCAACCTGAAGGGGGTCTCGCTGCGCGAGGTGGCGCAGCAGACCAGCGAGAACTTCTTCAAGCTGTTCACTACCGCGAAGGCCTGAGCATGCAGCTTCACCGCCGGTTCCTGATGCGCGCGGCCCTGGCCGTCGCCTTCCTCCACGCCGGCCTGACCGCCGCCGCGACCCCGGAACAGATCACCGCCTTCTTCCGCGCCGTGCAGCTGAACGACGCGAAGACGGTCAGGGAGCTGGTCGGCAAGACCGTCAACGCCAACGAGATCAACCCGCTGGGCGGCGAGCCGGCCCTGGTGCTGGCGGTGCGGGAAGGGTCGATGGCGGTGCTGCGCGTCCTGCTGGAGCATCCCGGCACCGACGTCGAGGCCCAGGCCATGAACGGCAACACGGCCCTGATGATGGCCGCCTACAAGCGCGACCGGGCGGCGTTCGACGCCCTGCTGGCGCGCGGCGCCAGGGTCAACCGGGCCGGCTGGACGCCGCTGCATTACGCGGCCGCCAGCGGCGACGACGAGATCGCGCGCGAGCTCCTCGCGCGCAAGGCCAGGCTGGATGCCGTGTCGCCGAAGCCGAGCGGCGCCTACACGCCCCTGATGATGGCGGCGCGCGAAGGCCAGGAATCCACCGCGCGCCTGCTGCTGGAGGCGGGCGCCAATCCGCGCATGAAGAATACCGAGGGCCTGACGGCGCAACAGATCGCGGAACGCGCCGGCCACACGCGCATCGCGGAGGCGATCGCCGGGTTCCGGCGCTGAACGTTTTACATTTCCTCTGGGAACTGGGCGGTAAACACCCTCCAGCTCCTCGCATCGACAGCCTGTTTCCTTCCCCATAATGTCCGCACGATCTGAAATGTGCACATCGCGTGCACATCGTGCGAGAAGGAAGACCATGCTGAACGAACGCGAAATCGAAAGCTGCTACCTGGGGCAGTTCATTCCAGTCCACTACCATCACAATATGCTGATGGACCAGAACCGGATGCACAGCTTCAAGTCCGCCATCCACTATGCGGTCAAGCCGGGCGCCAAGGTGCTGGAGCTGGGCGGCGGCACCGGCGTGCTGTCCTTCTTCGCCGCGCAGGCGGCCGACAAGGTCTACTGCGTCGAGTTCAACCCGGACATGGTGCGCGAGGCGCGCAAGTTCCTGGCGCTGAACCGGAACGGCCACAAGGTCGAGGTGATCCACGCCGACGCCTTCGACTACCTGCCGCCGGAGCCGGTCGACGTCGTGATCTGCGAGATGATCCATGTCGCCATGCTGCGCGAGAAGCAGGTCGAGGTGATCGAATCGTTCAAGCGCCGCTACCTGGCGAAGTTCGGCGGCCCGCTGCCGGTGTTCCTGCCGGAAGCCGTGATCATGGCGGCCCAGCCGATCGAGCAGGAATACGATTTCGAAGGCTTCCACGCGCCCATCGTGCAGTTCCAGGAAACCGGCGTGATCTACCCGGGCACCGTCGAGCTGGGCCAGCCGGCCGTGTACAGCGTGATCGACTTCAGCCAGCCGGTCGACAATGTGTTCGCCTGGGAAGGCGCGATCATGGTGGACAAGGGCGGCACCCTGAACGCCATGCGCTTCATCACCAAGAACGTGCTGGCCATCGTGCAGGAGCAGTCGACCACGATCGACTGGCTCAACCACTACATGACCCTGCCCCTGGCGCGGCCGGTCCGGGTGGAGGCGGGCGACATGCTGCACGTGGCCTTCCAGTACCGTGCGGGCGGGTCGATTCCCTCGCTGCAGGCCTCGATCCAGGCGCAGGTGATCAACCAGAAGGTGGTCGAGCAGCTGCCGGCGTTCGCCTGATGCCGAGGCCGGGCGGGCTGCGCGCCTTCCTGGCATTCCCGCTCACCTGCCTTTTCCCTCCATCCACCCCCGTTTTTGCCCCGTCTGTCGCAGCCGGCTAGTCAATACATCGCCGGCCGCCGTATAGTTCTCCTGCCCGTGAGGCCTGCCGCCGGCAGGCCTGACTCCAAAGGAGCGAGAACAATGTTAGGTTTCCTGCTATGGTTGCTGCTGCTGTTACTGTGCTGGCCCATCGCGCTGCTGGCGCTGGTGCTGTATCCGCTGGTCTGGCTGCTCCTGCTGCCGTTCCGGCTGCTCGGCATCGGCGTGGAGGCGGTGTTCGAACTGCTGCGCGCCATCGTGCTGTTGCCGGCGCGCATCCTCGGCGCCTCGCCCGGCCGCTGAGCTTAGCGTGGATGTGGGCTGGTTAACAGACGACAGCGCTTCGATCTTCTACTGTGGAGCTGCCTGCTTTTATCGTGAAAGCTGGCTTTGACTTTGAGGAAACGACTATGCGCTTGGATATTTACCGCAGGGCAGAAACCGACGGCAAGCTGTCCTACCTGGCTGTGCCGGAAGCACGCAACATCCCTGAAGAAGCCACCAATACCGACTGGGAAATCGAGGTTCGCGCGGTCGAAGTCGACGACGACGCCGACCAGCTGCCGGACTACGACCTTGCCAACGTGGCCAGCCAGATCGGCGAGAAAGGCTACGCGATCACCTCGGTGCAGCACTGAATCGTCTCCATCTGGTCCCTGTGCTTCCGGGTTCGGCCTCGCCGGACCCGCCATGCGCCGGCAGGATTGCCGGCGCAACCTGGTTCCGTAGAATAACGACCCTCCCTCCGGCGGCCGCCCGGCCGTTATGGTATCCTGCTGCCTTGTCAAGCCGGCCAGATGGCCGAGATGGAGGATGCAATGAAGTGGGTCGTGGTCGGTTTCTATTTTCTGTCGATCCTGCACATTCACTTCCGCGGGCGGGTCCGCCTGCCGTTCCGGCGCCAGCTGTTCGACCACTCGTCGTTCATGGCCCCGATCAACATCTTCATGCACAAGTTCTCGCGGGTGCCGAGCACGCCCTTCATTCCGGTGAGCGAATTCCCGGAGCTGAAGACCCTGCAGGAGAACTGGCCCGTCATCCGCGCCGAAGCCGAGAACCTGCTGGCCCTGAAAAAGATCAAGGCGGCCGAGCAGAACGACGACGCCGGCTTCAATTCCTTCTTCAAGAACGGCTGGAAGCGCTTCTACCTGAAATGGTATGACGCCAGCCATCCCTCGGCGGCGCGCCTGTGCCCGCAGACCCATGCGCTGCTGCAAGCCATTCCTTCGGTGAAGGCCGCCATGTTCGCCGAGCTGCCGCCGGGCGGCAAGCTGAACCCGCACCGCGACCCCTTCGCCGGTTCGATGCGCTACCACCTGGGCCTGGCCACGCCCAACGACGACCGCTGCTTCATCGAAGTCGACGGCGAGCGCCACAGCTGGCGCGACGGCCAGGGCGTCGTCTTCGACGAAACCTATATCCACTGGGCCATCAACGGCAGCGAGAGCGACCGCATCATCCTGTTCTGCGACGTCGAGCGCCCGATGCGCTACCGCTGGATGGGGGCCGTCAACCGCTGGCTCGGCCGCACCATGATGACCGCCGCCGCCTCGCCCAACGAGACCGGCGACCAGGTCGGCCTGGTGAGCAAGCTGTTCCGCATTTCCTACTATATGGGCCAGTACCGCCGCCGCTTCAAGGCGTGGAACAGGACGGCCTACAACATCACCCGCGTCGCGCTGGTGATCGCGCTCGCCGCCTTCATCTACTGGATCTGACCGGGCCCGCCGCCGACGGTGGCGCCGCCATGCGGCGCCAGGCGCGTGCCGCGCAAACCGCGAACGCAGCACAATGCGGTTTTCACGTCGCTACAGGGAGGAAGGCATGTCGAAAGTCCTGGTGCTGTACTACTCGACCTACGGTCACATCGAACAGATGGCCAATGCCGTCGCCGAAGGCGCGCGCGCGGCCGGCGCCGAGGTGGTCGTGAAACGGGTGCCGGAAACGGTTCCGGAAGAAATCGCCTCGAAGGCCCACTTCAAGCTGCAGCAGGACGCGCCGATCGCCACGGTCGACGAGCTGCCGACCTACGACGCCATCATCGTCGGCGCGCCGACCCGCTACGGCCGCATGCCGTCCCAGATGGCGGCCTTCCTCGACCAGACCGGCGGCCTGTGGGCGCGCGGCGCCCTGCACGGGAAGGTCGGCGGCGCCTTCACCTCGACCGCGACCCAGCACGGCGGGCAGGAAACGACGCTGTTCTCGATCATCACCAACCTGCTGCACTTCGGCATGGTCGTGGTCGGCCTGCCGTACAGCTACGCGCCACAGATGACGCTCGACGAGATCGTCGGCGGCAGCCCCTATGGCGCCTCGACCATCGCCGGCGGCCAGGGGCAGCGCCAGCCCAGCGAGCTCGAGCTCGGCGGCGCGCGCCACCAGGGCGAGCTGATCGCCCGCACGGCGAACAAGCTGTTCGGCTGACTGTTCGGCTGACTGTTCGCCCGGGCGCGGGGGCTGCGCCGGCAGGAAGCCGGGAAGTTTGCTATCGTTGGCAGTCCCGCAACCCGACGAGGACTTCCCCATGAGCGACCTGTCCGCCTTCGCCATCACCGCCAAGTGGCCCGCCGCGCATCCCGACCGCCTCCAGCTGTATTCGCTGCCGACGCCGAACGGCGTCAAGGCATCGATCATGCTGGAGGAGACCGGGCTGCCCTACGAGCCGCACAAGGTCAGCTTCGAGACGGGCGACCAGATGTCGCCGGCCTTCCTTTCGCTGAACCCGAACAACAAGATCCCGGCCATCATCGACCCCGATGGCCCGGGCGGCAAGCCGCTCGCTCTCTTCGAGTCGGGCGCCATCCTGCTGTACCTGGCCGAGAAGACCGGCAGCTTGCTGCCGGCCGACCCGGCCAGGCGCTACGAGGTCATCCAGTGGGTGATGTTCCAGATGGGCGGCATCGGGCCGATGTTCGGCCAGCTCGGCTTCTTCCACAAGTTCGCCGGGCGGGAGTACGAGGACAAGCGCCCGCGCGACCGCTACGCCGCCGAATCGAAGCGCCTGCTGGGCGTGCTCGAAGGCCAGCTCGGCAAGCACGCCTGGGTGGCGGGCGAGGACTACACGATCGCCGACATCGCGATCTTCCCCTGGGTGAACAACTTGGTCGGTTTCTACGATGCCGGCGAGCTGGTCGGCTTCCGGGATTTCCCGCGCGTGGCGGCGGCGCTCGAGGCCTTCCGCCAGCGCCCGGCCGTGGCGGCGGGGCTGAAGATCCCGGCTTGAGTTCGGGGTCGATCTCCGCGCGGAACTTGCCGGCTCAGCGGCGCCGCGCCGCCCGGTAGCGCTGCACCAGCAGCGCGGCCAGGGCGACGCCGAACAGCCAGAGCGAAGCCGGCTCCGGCACTTCGGCTGGCGGCT
>DAMCRY010000096.1:0-11090 GCA_032115075.1 Massilia sp. | reverse complement strand
CGGCGAAGGCAGGCCCGAGCGCGGCGGCCGGCCGGAAGGTGGCGGACGCGGACGCGGGGCGGGCGGCGGCATGCCGGGTGGTGGAGGTCCGTCAGGCGGCGGGATCAGTATCGGCGGCAGCCGGAGCGGCTTTTAATACCCGCTTTGAAAACACGACATCGCGACATCGGGGTCAGGTCTGACAATCGGACACGAACTCGAGCATTACTTGCGCTCGAGCCCGTGTCCAAATGTCAGACCTGACCCCGCCTTGAAACAAGGTTGTTTCATGCGCCCTACTTCAGGCGGCAGGTCAGCGCCCAGCAAGAGTCCCAGCGCCCGATCTTGATCTCGCGCACCGCGGTGCCCAGGCGCTTGCGCAGCGCGCTGTCGGTCGGATAGTTCTTCGGCAGTTCGTGGCGCTTGCCTTCGGCGTCGACGAACTGGGCCCAGGTATTGCCCTGGGCATCGGTGCGCGCCACCGTCGGGCTCGCGCCCTCGACGTACTCGTCGTCGATCAGCACCAGCAGCGCATCCTTGCCGATGCGGGCGCGCAGGCCGGCCAGGAAGGCGTCCTGCTCTTCCTTCCTGAAATGCGACCACAGGAAGCCGGCGAACACCGCCGTGATCTTGCCGACCTCGTTGCCGAGGTCATTCGGCAGGTTCAGCGCATCGACCACGCGGTACTTCACGTTCTCCAGCCCTTCGCCGTGCTCGCGCGCCACGTTCAGCATCGCTTCGCTGATGTCGGTGGCCAGCACGGATGCCGCCGTTTCGGCGATCACGTCGGTGAAGTAACCGGTGCCGCAGCCCAGTTCGAGCACGGTGTGGCCGCGCATCAGCTCGGCGACCTGTTCGGCCACGTCGTCGAGATCGTCCTGGCGGTCTTCGTCGCTCTCGTCGCGCAGTTGGCCAAAGCGCTGGGCGTCGTAGTAATCCGCGATCGCGGTGTAGAAATCTGCGACGGCGTTTTTTCCCGAGATAGTGTTCATTGGTCTTTCCTTGATTCTTAGAGTTCGTAGTTTTCGCCGCCGCGCATCGCCGCCTCGACCATCTTGCGGTTCAGGGTCGGCGCCAGCAGTTCGATGAAGGTGTAGATGTAGCTGCGCAGGTAGGCGCCCTGCTTCACCGCCACCCGCGAGATGTTCATGCCGAACAGCTGGCCGACGGGGATCGCGCGCAGGTTGCGGTCGCGCTCCGGGTCGAAAGCCATGCCGGCGATGATGCCCACGCCCATGCCCAACTCGACATAGGTCTTGATCACGTCGGCGTCGATGGCTTCCAGCAACACGTCCGGTTTCAGGTTGCGCAGGCCGAAGGCATGGTCGATCTTGCTGCGGCCGGCGAAGGCGGCGTCGTAGGTGATCACCGGATAGGAGGCGATCTCTTCCAGCGACACGGCTTTCGAGCGCAGCAGCGGGTGCTCGTGCGGCACCACCAGCACGTGCTCCCACTGGTAGCACGGCAGCGTGATCAGGCCGTCGACGGCGGCGATCGATTCGGTGGCGATGGCCAGGTCGGCCTGGTCGTTCTTGACCATCTCCGCGATCTGCTTCGGATTGCCTTGCAATAAGGACAGGCGCACCTTCGGATATTTCTGCATGAAGGCCTGCACCACCTTGGGCAGCATGTAGCGCGCCTGGGTGTGGGTGGTGGCAATGGTGAAGCTGCCGCTGTCGTGGGCCGCGTATTCCTTGCCGATGCGCTTGAGGCTGTCGATCTCCTGCATGATCAGCTCGACCGACTGCAGCACCAGCCGCCCGGGCTCGGTCAGCCCGCGGATGCGCTTGCCGTGGCGGGTGAAGATGTCCACCCCGAGCTCTTCCTCGAGCTCGATGATGGCTTTCGAGACCCCGGGCTGGGAGGTGAACAGCGCCTTGGCCGCATCGGTCAGGTTGTAGTTCTGGCGGACGGCTTCGCGCACGAAGCGCAGCTGGTGGAGATTCATGAAGGGTAGCGATATGTTGAAAGAGTGGCAGCAGATGACATTTTAAGATGCTTATTCGAGTTGCGCATATAAGCAAATGAAATCTCCGTAGTTTGGAATATATGGCGCGGTCCGTACACTTGACCCAACATTTAACGGGTGGACAATGTTTGCAAGGTTTTGCAAGTTGTTGCACACCTTGCCCTCACTGGACGAGACCATGTACCGCTACGACCACTACGACCATCTCATCGTGCGCGAACGCATCGCGCAGTACCGCAGCCAGGTGGAACGCCGCCTGAACGGTGAGCTGACCGAGGAAGAATTCATCCCCCTGCGCCTGCAGAACGGCCTCTACATGCAGCGCCACGCCTACATGCTGCGCGTGGCCGTGCCCTATGGCCTGCTGGCATCGAAGCAGATGCGCATGTTCGCCCATATCGCGCGCAAGTACGACCGCGGCTACGGCCACTTCACCACCCGCCAGAACATCCAGTACAACTGGATCGAGCTGGAGCAGACCCCGCAGATCCTGGAAGATCTGGCCTCGGTCGAGATGCACGCCATCCAGACCTCGGGTAATTGCATCCGCAACATCACGACCGACGAGTTCGCCGGCGTGGCGGCCGACGAGATCATCGATCCGCGCCCCTTCGCCGAGATCCTGCGCCAGTGGAGCACCTTCCACCCCGAGTTCATCGCCCTGCCGCGCAAGTTCAAGGTGGCGATCAACGGCGCCGTCGAGGACCGCGCCGCGATCGCCATCCACGACATCGGCCTGACCCTGGTGAAGAACGAGGCGGGCGAAGTCGGCTTCAAGTTCATGGCCGGCGGCGGCATGGGCCGCACCCCGATCCTGGGCTCGGTCATCCGCGAATTCCTGCCGTGGCAGCACCTGCTGACCTATACCGAAGCCGTGATGCGCGTGTACAACCAGCACGGCCGCCGCGACAACAAGTACAAGGCCCGTATCAAGATCCTGCTCAAGGCCGTCGGCGTGGAAGAGTTCACCCGCCAGGTGGAAGAAGAGTGGAAAGACCTGAAGGATGGTCCGGAAACCCTGACCCAGGAAGAATTCGACCGCGTCGCGCAGTGGTTCCAGCCGCACGGCTATGCCCAGCTGGAAGACATCGATCCGACCGCAGGTGTACCAAACAGCGACGCGGCCCACCGCGCCTTCGCCAACTGGGTCAACCGCAACGTCAAGCCGCACAAGGTGCCGGGCTACGCCGCCGTGGTGCTGTCGCTGAAGAAAACCGGCGTGCCGCCGGGCGACGCGACCGCCGAGCAGATGGACTTCGTGGCCGACCTGGCCGACAAGTACAGCTTCGGCGAACTGCGCGTGACCCACGAGCAGAACCTGGTGCTGGCCGACGTCGAGCAATCGAAGCTGTTCGAGCTGTGGGAGCAAGTGAAAGCCAAGGGACTGGCGACGCCGAACATCGGCCTCTTGACCGACATCATCTCCTGCCCTGGCGGCGACTTCTGCTCGCTGGCGAACGCCAAGTCGATCCCGATCGCGGCGGCGATTGCCGAGCGCTTCGACAACCTCGACTTCCAGCACGACATCGGCGACATCGAGCTGAACATCTCGGGCTGCATCAACGCCTGCGGCCACCACCACGTGGGCGCCATCGGCATCCTCGGCGTCGACAAGGACGGCAGCGAGTGGTACCAGGTGTCGATCGGCGGCTCGCAGGGCAACAACTCGGCGATCGGCAAGATCATCGGCCCGTCGTTCTCGGCGGTGCAGATGCCGGAAGTGGTCGGCCGCCTGCTCGAAGTCTACGTGCGCGAGCGCTACGAAGGCGAACGCTTCGTCGACACCGTGCAGCGCCTCGGCATCGCGCCGTTCAAGGAACATGTCTATGCCACGCCGATCGCGGCGGGCGAACTGGTTGGGGAAGACCACTATGCCTAATTTCGTCCTGCACAAGCAGATCATCAAACACCGCGACGTGGTCGAGGACGACTGGAGCGTGCTGCGCCTCGTGGAAGGCGAAACGCCCGAGGCCGTCGAGGTCCCGGAGGGCAAGTTCATCGTGCCGCTGGCCGTGTGGCAGGCGCAGCGCGACAAGCTGGCGCAGCGCACCGGGATCGGCGTCTGGCTGGCGCCGGACGAGCCTGCCGCCGCCATCAAGGACGACCTGCCGCGCTTCGGCGTGGTCGCCGTCGACTTCCCGAAGTTCTCGGACGGCCGCGGCTACTCGACCGCCTTCAACCTGCGCAAGCGCCTGGCCTATACGGGCGAGCTGCGCGCCATCGGCGACGTGCTGCGCGACCAGCTGTGGCCGCTGTCGCGCGTCGGCTTCGATGCCTTCGCCACCCGCCAGGACCGCAGCATCCACGACGCCCTCAAGGGCCTGACCGTGTTCTCGGAAACCTATCAGGCCTCGGTCGACCAGCCGGTGCCGCTGTTCCGCCGCGCGCCGCGCGGCACGCCGCCGGAACTGACCGACGTCGGTGCCGGCATCTAAGGATACGTAACATGAGCGACTTGCACCGCCGCGTCGAGGAAACCCAAGCCATCCTGGCGCGCATCGTCCGCGACTTCTCGCCCGCCGTGTTCGCATCGAGCCTGGCGGCCGAGGACATGGTCCTGACCGACCTGATCCTAAAGGCGAAGCTGCCGATCGGGATCTTCTCGCTCGAGACCGGGCGCCTGCATGCCGAGACCCTGGACATGCTGAACCGCGTGCGCGACACGTATGGCTACGAGATCGCCCTGTTCCGGCCGCAGCCCGAAGCGGTGGAAGCTTATGTGGCGCAAAACGGCCTGAACGCCTTCTACGACAGCGTCGAGATGCGCAAGGAGTGCTGCCGCGTGCGCAAGGTCGAGCCGCTCGGCCGTGCCCTGGCCTCTAACCGCGCCTGGATCACCGGCCAGCGCCGCGCGCAGTCGACGACCCGCGCCGAACTGGCCGTGCAGGAAGACGACGCCGCGCACGGCATGCAGAAGTTCAACCCGCTGGCCGACTGGTCGGAAGAGAACGTGTGGGAGTACCTGCGCGCCAATAACGTGCCCTATAACGCCCTGCACGACCGCGGCTACCCCTCGATCGGTTGCGAACCCTGCACCCGCGCGATCCAGCCGGGCGAGGACGTGCGCGCCGGCCGCTGGTGGTGGGAAAACCCCGAATCGAAGGAATGCGGCCTGCACGTGGTCGACGGCAAACTCATTCGCATCAAATCCGTGGCGGCCTGAGCCCCACCTTTTCAAGCAGAACAACATGACGAACCTTCTCGACAACCCCGCCGTCCTTACTGATGTGAACGCGCGCCACCTCGACGCCCTCGAATCCGAGGCCATCCACATCCTGCGCGAAGTGGCCGCCGAATGCAGCAACCCTGCCCTGCTGTTCTCGGGCGGCAAGGATTCGGTTGTCCTGCTGCGCCTGGCCGAAAAGGCCTTCCGCCCGGGTAAGTTCCCCTTCCCGCTGGTGCACATCGACACCGGCCACAACTTCGACGAAGTGATCGCCTTCCGCGACGCCCGTGTGGCCGAGCTGGGCGAGCGCCTGATCGTCGGCTCGGTCGAAGAATCGATCCGGCGCGGCACCGTGCGCCTGCGCAATCCGGCCACCGATTCGCGCAACGCGGCCCAGGCCGTGACCCTGCTGGAAACCATCGCCGAACACGGTTTCGACGCCTGCATCGGCGGCGCCCGCCGCGACGAAGAGAAGGCCCGCGCCAAGGAGCGCATCTTCTCCTTCCGCGACGAATTCGGCCAGTGGGACCCGAAGGCCCAGCGTCCGGAACTGTGGGACCTGTATAACACCCGCGTCCACCCGGGCGAGAACATGCGCGTGTTCCCGATCTCGAACTGGACGGAACTCGACGTGTGGCAGTACATCGCCCGCGAGAAGCTAGCCCTGCCTTCGATCTACTTCGCGCACGAGCGCCAGGTGATCCCGCGCAACGGCCTGCTGGTGCCGCTGACGCCCCTCACCCCGGCCCGCGAAGGCGAGCAGGTCGAGACCCGCACCGTGCGCTTCCGCACCGTGGGCGACATCTCCTGCACCTGCCCGGTGGCCTCGACCGCCAGCACGGTGGAGAACATCATCGCCGAAACCGCCGTCACCGAAGTGACCGAGCGCGGCGCGACCCGGATGGACGACCAGACCTCCGAAGCGTCGATGGAAAAACGCAAGAAGCAAGGATATTTCTGATGAACGCCCGCATTGACACCTCCCTCGACAACCTCCACCAAAGCGGGATGCTGCGCTTCATCACCGCGGGTTCCGTCGACGACGGCAAGAGCACCCTGATCGGCCGCCTGCTGTACGACAGCAAGGGCATCTTCGCCGACCAGCTGGCCGCCGTCTCGCGCTCGAAGCACAAGCGCACCGTGGGCGACACCATCGACCTGTCGCTGCTGACCGACGGCCTGGAAGCCGAGCGCGAACAGGGCATCACCATCGACGTGGCCTACCGCTACTTCGCCACCCCGAAGCGAAAATTCATCATCGCCGACACCCCGGGCCACGAACAGTACACCCGCAACATGGTGACCGGCGCCTCCACCGCGGACGCCGTGATCATCCTGGTGGACGTCTCCAAGGTGAAACTGGGCGACGACGGTTCGGTCACGCTGCTGACCCAGACCAAGCGCCACTCGACCATCGCCAAGCTGCTGCAGATCGAGCACGTGATCGTGGCCGTCAACAAGATGGACCTGGTGAACTACGACCAGACCGTGTACGAGCGCATCGTCGCCGCCTACCGCGAATTCGCCGATTCGCTCGGCCTGAAGGACGTCACCGCGATCCCGCTGTCGGCGCTGGCCGGCGACAACGTGGTGGACAGCTCGGACAACATGCCCTGGTACGAAGGCCCGACCCTGATCGAGCTGCTGGAAAACCTGTCGGTATACGACGAGTCGCACGCCGCCCCGTTCCGCTTCCCGGTGCAGCTGGTGGCGCGCCACAACGGCCACGAAGCCAACGACTTCCGCGGCTACATGGGCCGCATCGAGTCGGGCAAGGTCTCCGTCGGGGATACACTGGTGGTGCAGCCTTCGGGCCAGACCGCGACGGTGAAAGACATCGTCACCTTCGACGGCTCCCTGCAATCGGCCGTGGCCGGCCAGTCGGTGACCCTGCTGCTGAACGAATACCTCGACATCTCGCGCGGCGACCTGCTGGCAGGCAGCGAGCAGCCGGCCACCCTCCTCAAGCAGGTGGTGGCGGACGTGTGCTGGATGTCGGACGAGCCGCTCGATGCGCGCCGCAAGTACTGGATCAAGCATGGCACCCGCCAGACCGCGGCCAGGGTCAAGCAGGTGGACAGCATCCTGGACGTCAACACCCAGCAGCGTCATGCCGGCGATGGCCTGAAGCTGAACGACATCGCCACCGTGCAGCTGGCCGTCCAGCAGCCGCTGGCCGCGGACGCCTACGCCGACAACCGCGCGACGGGCGCCTTCATCCTGATCGACGAAGTCACCCACCAGACCGTCGCAGCGGGTATGATCCGCCTGGATCAATAAGGAAGGGGTCGTATGGCGGAGGCACTGGGCAAAGTCTATCTGGTCGGGGCGGGACCCGGTGCGGCCGATCTCATCACCGTGCGCGGCGCGCGCCTGCTGGCGCAGGCCGACGTCGTGCTCTACGACGCCCTCGTCACCCCCGAGATGCTGGACCTGTGCCGCCAGGCGGAGCTGATCTCGGTCGGCAAGCGCTCGGGCCAACGCTCCACCGCGCAGACCCTCATCAACCAGCAGCTGGTCGAATGCGCCGGCAAGTTCCGCCACATCGTGCGCCTGAAAGGCGGCGATCCGATGCTGTTCGGCCGCGCCGACGAGGAATTGCGCGCGTTGGAGGCGGCCGGGATCGAGGTCGAAGTCGTCCCGGGCATCACCACCGCCGTCGCCGCGGCGGCGGCGACCAAGCAGCCTCTGACCAAGCGCGGCGTGGCGCGCAGCGTCGCCTTCTTCACGTCCAGCACCGCGCCCGACCAGCCCGACCAGCGCATCGGCGCACCACCCGCCTTGCCCGAGACCGACACCCTGGTCCAGTACATGGGCGGCCGCGAAGCCGCCGCCACCGCAGAGCGCCTGCTGGCCGAAGGACGGCGTTCCGGACTGCCGGTCGTGATCGTGGAAAACTGCAGCCGGCCGGACGAGCGCATCGTGCGCATGACCCTGGCCGACCTGGCGCGCGGACTCGAGCCGGGGCATGGGCCGGTGCTGGTGATGCTGGGCGAGGCGCTGGCGCGGCGCGCGCATCAACGCTGAGGGGGCGCAGGGCCGTGCGCAGCGCACGTGGCACGCTGCGCAAACAATGCGGGAAGCATATCGTTAGTTGCAATCTCGCAACTATGGTTGCAATTCATACTAGCGAAATGTAAGCTCTTGTATTTCCAAGGAGCAATTTTGAACAAGTTTCTGATTCCTGCACTCGCTCTCGGCGCAGCGCTTTCGACTATATCCGCGTCCGCATCCGCAGCCGCCGACCCCTGCCCCTTCGTCCCCGTCGTCGCATCGACGGAAATCATCAACCTCGTCAAGCTGAAGGGTGGCTGGCCGATGAGCGACGAGACCTGCGCCCACCTGCACAAGCACAAGCTCCAGCTGCACGTCAGCGGCGACGCCAAGGTGCTGTCCGGCGTATCGCTCGGCTGGGTGTCGTTGCGCCTCTCGCGCGGCGACAACCTCGTCAGCGGCGAGTACATGAGCACGACATACGTCGACAACGCGGAAGTCAGCAGTACGCGCGCCGAACAGCTGCTGTATATGTCCCTCGAGAACGGCATCGCCAAGATGAATTACGAGGGCGCCACCCGCTCGCTGGAAGGCTTGCAGGTCGTCTCAGCCAAAAAGCAGCCTGGCAAGGCCGCCAAGTAAGTCTCCCCGGCGCGCCGCGGCCGGCGGACGAACTCAGCAGTAGTCAAACCCGGACCATGCCTGCTACCATCATGCATTCCAGGCAACAACAACAGGGGATGGCATGGCGAAGATCGAGCTGAAGCTGACGCAGGAAGTATTCGACAGCGGATTGCTGACCGACCCCAACCGCGCCGGCGACGTGCTCGGCACCCTCGCCCTGATGCTGGCGGACGCCGCGACCGGGGTGCGGGACGACGCCGGGGACGCCGGCAAGCTGCTGCTCTCCGGCGGCAAGCTGCGTCTCGAGTTCCCCGACGGTTCCTACGACGAGTTCGGCGGCATCACCCTGGCCGACCCGGGCGCGCTCAAGGGTAGCGGGACCGCGACCAGCGCCAAACTCCATGTGCCGGGCCAGGGTACGTCCGAGCAGACCGGCAGCTACCGCTTCAGCTATGACCTCACCGGCGCCGTGCCGACCGCACAGCGCATCTCCTCGACCACCACGCACGTCACCGTCGAGTCGCTGCTGCCGGATTCCGCCGACAACTACGACACGGTGCTGGGCAATGCCACGCTGGCGGCCAAGGGCGCGATCACGGTCAATGCTTCCGGCCAGCTGGGCGGCGCGATTTCCAGCCTGACGCTGGCGGCGGACGAGCTCCTGTCCTTGGCAACCATGAGCGGCGCCTTCGGCCTGTCGGGCAATGTCGGCGACCTCGCCGAGGGAATGGGAACGGTGGGCATCGCCGGCACCCTGAACAGCCTCGACATGCGCTTCAAGGACGGCAGCAGCGCCGCCCTGGGCGGCCTGGCGGCGCGCGTCGAGGATATCTCGCTGGGCAATGCGCTGGCCGTGCTCGAGGGCGGCGCGCTGGCCGGGAACGATACGATCCGGGTCGAATTGCCGGACTGGCTGGGGCGGGAGTACACGGTGGCGGCGGGGGCCGGCGACGACACGATCGTCGTGGGCGGCGGCGGCGGCATGCTGCACGTGGACGCGGGCGCCGGCGACGACACCATCACCGTGCTGTCGGACCACCACCGGATCGACGGCGGCGCCGGCTTCGACACCCTGGTCTACCGGGCGCCGCGCAAGGACTACACGATCGTCGCGACCGCCGAAGGCATCGAGATCCGCGGGGAGGACGGCGTCGACCTGGTGAACAATGTGGAACGCGTGCAGTTCGCCGGAACCACCCTCGCCTTCGACGTGGACGGGGCCGCGGGCCAGGCCTACCGCTTCTACCAGGCGGCCCTGGGCCGCGCGCCGGACGCTGGCGGCCTGGGCTTCTATGTCCACGTGCTGGACAGCGGCGTGAGCCTGGATGCCGTCGCCGGCGGTTTCCTGGCCAGCGACGAATTCGCGGAACGCTTCGGCGCCCGGCTCACGGATGGGCAGTTCGTCGAGCGCCTGTACGAGAACATGCTCGGCCGCGCTTCCGAACCGGGCGGCTTCGACTTCTGGACGGGCATGCTGGGCAAGGGCCTGTCGCGCGCCACCGTGCTCGCGACCTTCAGCGAATCGCTGGAGAACCGCGAGCGGGTGGAGCTGATCGGCGCCATCCAGAGCGGCATGGAATACACGCCGTTCCAGAGCTAGCCGGTCCGCGTGAGCGGCCGGGCGCCGCGCCCTCCGTTCAGCCGTAGGGCGTGAACTCGATCCCGTGCTGGATCGTGCCGATCACCTGCTCCTGGTTCTCGGTGCTCTCGCTGAAGAAGGTCAGCAGGTCCTCGCGCGAAAATCCCTTGTCCAGCGCGGTCATCCAGAAGTTGTAGCCATCGGTTTCCGGCGCGCGGTGCAGCGTGTTGTTGTACAGCAGGGTGACAAATTCGGCATTGCTAGTGTGCGCGCCGTATTTGTCCGAGAACTCCTTCGAGGTGGTGAAGCCCGGCGCGATCTGCTGCAGCGACAGGCCGTTGTCGAGCATCTTGATCCAGAAACCCAGCCCCACCGAATCCGGTTCGCGGTCGAAGGCGGCCGTGTACAGGCGGTAGGCCTTGCCGGCATTGCCGTCGATGTCCAGCGCCACCGAGACGTCGCCGAAGGACAGGCGTTCGACGTTGACCAGGGTGTCGGTGCCGCCGTTGCCGACCTTGTCGGTGACGGTCGCGACGCCGGCGGCGACCTTGATGTCGAAGGCGTTCCGGGCGCTGCCATAGGCCACCGTGTCGAGGCCGGCCCCGCCGTCGATCTTCTGGCTGCCGGCGCTGGCCTTGAGCAGGTCGCCGCCGTTGCTGCCGACCAGGTTGGGGGCGGTCGCCGAGCCGCCTCCCGAGTTCGAGCCGCTGCCGCCGGTGCTCGGAGTGGTGGGCGTGGGGGTCGGAGTCGGCGTCGGCGTCGGCGTCGGCGTCGGAGTC
>DAMCRY010000095.1:0-11091 GCA_032115075.1 Massilia sp. | reverse complement strand
CGAGCGATCATCGCCGGCGCGTGCGACAGCGGCGCGCCGGCGATGCAATAATGGCATCGTCCGCAGGGGCGGACCGGCGGGGCGTCCGCTCCGCACGAAGCGCTTGTGCCAAGGAGCCCGTCATGCCTGTGCCTGCCGCCGTCTTTCCCGCCGTCCTCGCCCGCCCGGCACTCGTCCTGGCCGCACTCGCGGCGCTCGCGTCCATCCAGCCGGCAAGGGCCGCGCCCGCCGCCGACCATCCCATCCTCGGCATCTGGAAGCTGAGCATCCCCGACCTCGGCTGTTCGGAAACCTACCGCTTCCGCGCCGACGGCACCACCCTCGTCACCAGCGCCGAAGAGGTGTCGGAGAGCGAATACCGTATCCCCGACAAGCCCAGCGCCAAGGGTTTCTATCGGCTGGAAGACCGCATCGTCAAGGACAACGGCAAGAAGGACTGCGCCGGCGTCATCATGAAACCCGGCACCACTGCCACCAATTTCATCCGCTTCCACCCCTCCAACGCAATCTTCCTGATGTGCGCGGACGAGTCGATGCAGGCCTGCATCGGGCCGTTCGAGCGGGTGCAGGGGGAGGAGGCCTGAGCAGTCTGCAGCCTTTACTGCGGCTTTTTCCATTAACCACATCGTCCCGCCCCGCCCGTTCGACCGATGTGCGGACGGATAAGCGTCGGTCCCTCATCCTCAAACGACGCCTCCAGTACCTGACTCTTTGCCGCTGCCTGCGCGTGCCGGACTTGCAGGCTTCTCCGTGTGTTGTGTTTGCGTTATGTCAATTACGACAAGTGAACGCTTGCAATACTACGAGATGCCATGCGAGCCGAAGCACAGGCAGGATCAAAAAGGGGAGAGAGCGTGAACCTGAAGGATTTGGCAGACACGTTTGCCGGGCTGTCCGAAGTAAATCGTCCTATACGCTTGCGGCTGGAGCAAGGGAAAGGTGTCCTCGACGACGTCTTGCTAGTCAAGCGGGTGTCGGGAAGCGAGACGCTGTGCGGCGGATTGGAGTACCGGCTTCTGTGCGTATCGGCCCGCGCCGATTTGCCCTTGAAGGAATTTATCGCCCTGCCGGTCGAACTGCAGTTCGTAACGGACCAGGGAGATATCCGCGCTGTATGCGGCATCGTTGCCCAGGCGGCCGCCGGTCAGAGTGACGGAGGCCTCGCGACGTATCAGTTGGTGCTGCGCGATGCGTTGGCGCTGATGGAGTACCGAACCAACACCCGTGTCTTCCGCAATCGGAATGAACTGGAGATCGCCAAGGTCATTCTCGACGAGTGGCGCCAGAACAATCCCGTATTGGCCAAAACGTTCGACGTCGATTGGTCGCGTGTGCGCGGCACTTATCCGGCCCGGGAATTCACGATGCAGCATAACGAGTCGGACGCGGCTTTCCTGCGTCGTTTATGGAAGCGGCGCGGTATTGCATGGTTCGTGCAAGCTGGGCAGGCGAGCGGGATGTCAGCTCAGGAAACGCCAAAACATACGTTGGTCCTGTTCGACGATGAATTCGCACTGCCGCAAAATGCAGCGGGCACCGTGCGCTATCACCGTGATGACGGCACTGAACAAAGTGACAGCATCATCGCCTGGAGCCCGGTGCGTGAGCTCAGGCCGGGCAGTGTGGGGCGTCAAAGCTGCGACTACATGCAAGCCCGTCCGATGTTCAGCAATACCCCTTCCCGCATGGACCAGGGCGTAATGGGCACTCAGTTTGCCGCCACTCTTGAGGACTACCTGATCGACATGCCGCACGCGGGCGAGAACGGAGACGATTATCGCAGTCTTGGCGAACTGCGCATGAAGCGACATGAGTACGAGTCAAAGTGTTTTCACGGTGAAGGCAGTGTGCGTGCCTTGTGTGTCGGGCAGTGGATAGCCTTGGCAGGGCATCATGAAATCGACCGGCATCCCGAGGGCGAACGCGAGTTCGTTGTCACGCGTCTGGAGGTCGATGCGGAAAACAACCTGCCCAAAACCGTCGACGACCAGATCCAGCGGCTGTTTGCGCTGAGCCGATGGAACGATGCTTCATCCGGAAGCGCTTTACGAGAGGCCAGCGACGAACGCGGCATGCGTTACACCAATCGGTTCTCTTGTGTCCGTCGAGGCGTCCCGATCGTTCCTGCTTTCGATCCACGCATTGACTTGCCGCGTCCCCAGTTGCAGAGCGCAATCGTGGTCGGACCTTCCGGCGAAGAAATCCATTGCGATCGATACGGCCGGGTCAAGGTGCGTTTTCCAGGCACCAAGACGGAAGACCACAGCCACGCCCAAGGCGCTGGCGCGAGTGGCAGCGATCGGGACTCGGCCTGGGTGCGCGTCGCCAGCACCTGGGCCAGCAACCAGTGGGGCACACTGACGCTGCCCCGGGTTGGCGACGAGGTGATCGTGGACTTTCTCGGTGGTGACCCGGACAAGCCCATCATCGTGGCCCAGGTCTTCGGCGGGATGGCCCTGCCGCCTGCGTTCAGCCATGCCGGCGCACTCCCGGGAAACAGGTACCTTGCCGGAATCAAGAGCAAGGAAGTGCAGGGCACGCGCTATAACCAGCTGCGGCTGGACGATACGCCGGGGCAGATCAATGCACAGTTGTCCTCCCAGCACGGTCATAGCGAACTGAACCTGGGATGGCTCACCCATCCACGTAACGACGGTAAAGGCGAGGCGCGCGGCGAAGGGGCGGAGCTGCGCAGCGACGGGGCAGTCGCGGTACGGGGTGCTCAGGGCGTGCTCATCAGCGCCGCCGCCCGCCAGCGAGCTGGCGGCAAACAACTCGACCGCGATGAACTGGTCAGCCTGGCGGAGGCCCTGCAAGGCGTGCAGCAAGAACTGGCCCGGCTCTCTGCCACACACCATGCCGACGGCACCGACGACAAGGCGCTCGCACAGCTGATCGGCTACTTGAGGCAGTGGGAAGCAGGCAGCAATACCGGCGTCGATAGCACGGGCGACGGAGGGCAACCTGTCGTCGCAGTCTCCGCGCCGGCGGGTTTGGCCGTGACCAGCCAGGACAATATTGCGATTGGCGCGCAGACACATGTCGACATGGTCAGCATCGGCAATACCCAGTTCTCGGTCGGGAAAAAACTGCTGGCGCGCGTGACGGAGAACATCAGCCTGTTCGCACACCGGCTCGGTATCAAGCTTGTCGCAGCCAGCGGCAAGCTCGACATGCAAACGCATGCCGGCGACATCGAACTCACTTCGGCGAAACGCATCGTGCTGACAGCGGCCGAGGAAATCGTGCTGCAGGCGCCCAAGCTGCGCTTTGTCGCCCAAGGTGCCCAAGTAGAGATAAGTGGCGGCACCATTACACAGCAATGCAGCGGTGAGCACACTATTAGATCTTCAAAGTTTGCACATGTCGGACCTGGTGACGGTAACCCGCCCGTCGTAACACTGCCAAGCAGTGAAACAGCGCATGATCAGCAAACGGTATTACGCTGGGTTGGAACGGACGAGCCAATGACCAATCAGCGTTACCGCATCACGACAGAAGACGGCCGGATATTCGAAGGAAGAACTGATGCGAATGGCTTAACGGAACGCTTTACAAGCACTATTCCGTTTGGGAGTTACAGCATCGAAGCACTTGATGACTGACGACATATCACCGACCGTTCTTATCCGATCATCTGAAAAAATGACGACTACAGAACACCCCTTGCCAGTGCAGCAAAATGAGGGTGCTGCGCGCAAGGCTGAAGGATTTGCGACACCGAAGCAAGACATAAAGCCGCAATGCGCCAGATTTCTTCCCAAGCGGGTATTGCCGATTATTTTTTTACCCGGGATCATGGGATCAAATTTGCGCATGAGTAGTGGCCGACAGGGGGAGTTGGGTAGAACTGATAATATTGCCTGGCGACCTGATAGCCTTGGTGCTTTGAACGTGCGCAAGAATGCAAAAATTTCACCGCGTGAGCGTCAATTGCAACTTGATCCGCTTCACACTACTGTTGATATTTACGATCCTTTAGGGCCATTCCAGGATAGTGGCGATGGGCGGTATAGCAACGTCAAACTAAACGGCTACTTCGACTCGCCATTGTTAAAGGGTGACCCACCGGTTGTCAGGAATGGGCGTACTGCAGCGCAAAAAGCAAGGGCTAGGGGGTGGGGGGAAGTGTTTTTTGCAAGTTACGGCGAATTGCTGCAGCATCTTGAAACGCGCCTCAATAACATTTTTCACGGCGGCAAGCTCCACCCGCAATGGCGCGATGTGATAGGTGTCGATCCAAGTTCTTGGCTGCCAGACCCGAGTTTGCCACAGCAAGCTTTAACCGAAGACGAACTCAAGAAAGTCGTTACTGGCTGCTGGTTTGCAGTTTACGCCTTTGGTTACAACTGGCTGCAATCCAACGGCGAAAGCGCCAAGGTAATTGCCGGGAGAATAACTCAAGTTATAGATGATCTTAATCGGTGTGGGTACGAGTGCAAACAAGTAATCGTAGTAACACATTCAATGGGAGGATTGGTTGGTCGAGCGTTGATTCATCCGAAATATGGCAATTTGGCAGAAAAGATTTTGGGAATCGTTCATGGGGTGATGCCTTCTATCGGTGCCCCCGCTGCCTATAAGCGCATACGAGCAGGATTTGAGGATCCGGGCTTGACAGCTAACCCAACAGAGAGTCTCGCTGCTAAAGTAGCTGGCAATTTCGGGGACGAAGTCACGGCGGTGTTAGCCAATTCCCCAGGAGCCCTCCAGTTATTGCCATCGGAATCTTACGGTAATGGCTGGCTGCGTATCATTCATAATGGACGCGAGTTGGATACCTGGCCAAAAAATGGAGATCCCTATAGTGAAATATACAAGCTCCGAGGAAAGTGGTATTCGTTGTTTCGAGAAGAGTGGCTGAATCCATCTCGGTTACAAGCGGCGAGAGGAGGCGGTTCATTCGAACGTACCTGTACTTATTTGGATCGTGCCCAGTATTTTCATCGTGAGATCGCGAGCACATTCCATTCTAATAGTTACGCTCATTACGGAGCCGACAGCGGACGGCAGAGTTTCGGTGAAGTTACGTGGGAAATTGACGCAAACTGCGCTGATCCTGCTGATTGGAAAAATTGGCCTATAATTAACGACAATCGCCAAGGGTGCTTAGAGCTTGTTCGATGGGACCCAAATAAACCTAACAAAGCACTTTTCACCACGCTAAATGGCACCCCGAAGTCGATACATGCCAATATTCTTCCACCTGCAGCTCCAGGTGACCAAACTGTTCCCTCCAAATCAGCTGATCATCAACTGAGAAGCGGAAAGTTTAAAGCCGTATTTAGACAAACTGGCTACGAGCACCAATCCAGCTATAAAGACCCTCGGGCTGTTGCATCTACGTTATACAGCATCATTCGCATTGCGCAGAAGGCAGTTTGGTGTTCTTGAAAGGATATTGTCGGAAATGATTGCCCTGCCAACCTTGAGGTTCTCGATTTTTGCCACCGTGATCTTAGTAGTCGCTGGCTGCGATCCTGAGCCAAAAACATGGAAGAACCAAAATATGACTTCTCTGTCGGCTCGTTTGAAACCAGTATTCGAAAAAACCAAGACCGTTTGTTTTGGCCGCTTTATGATTGATGTGCCGTCATCAACCACGGTGGTATGGGGGGAGGCAATTCTTCCCCTTGGTGTCACTGTCTATCCGGGCGGCGCAGGAAAAGTGGAGGATCTTGCAAGAACATTTATTGACGAGCTAAAGAGCGAAAAAGCAATTTATCAGAACGATGTTCCACTTCTCTTGTCGGTGGATTCTTCTAGTCAGCCGAAAGGACAGATAGTCACTGGGTATGACGGTTTTGAAGCCATCAACGAATTCAAGGTCAAAGGATATTTCAGATTGGACGATGATGGCCTGGTTATTGATGCGCGTCCACTGCGAGATCAAAAAGAAGAAACTGCCGCCCTTGTGCTTGACATTGCTCGACGCATGCAGTTGCGAGCGGAGAGTGAGATACCTGCCGGGCCTGGTAACTGTATTGAGCATGCATTTCTCGAAGATAGTCCGAATGCAGGTAAAGATGATCTTTTGGAGCACGTTCGGATTGGATTTCGATTAAAAGATTTTCCGGATGCCCACCTTTCGATTTATATTGCGCCATCGAGCCCGGGGAATCCCGAAGAAGACTCCCTTGAGTCACAGTGGAATAGAATGTTTGCGGAAGCGAACGCAGATGAAGAAAAAATGCTTGCTAAAAGCAAATTTTTCCGGAGAAATGCGCGACAGATACACGGTTGGAAAACGGGATACGAGGTGTTGATGCGTTCACCGGATGAAGATGGCGTGTATTCCCACCATGACTTTCAGGTCAAATTTGTTGGCATTGCACATGATGTCTTTACTCCATACGTGGACGTCCAGTTTCAAACCGGCGTATCAAACAATACCGTTGGTGCAACGAAAGCTAGTCTTTCTGATGAGGAGGCCATCGCAGTCTGGGACACGATGATCAGCACCATCCGTGTTCGTCCGACCGGCGCGGGGACTGCGAGAGCCTCAGGCATTACTCCAAGATCTCGTATTCCATTGGGTGAACTTGCCGCCACCGGACGCACCTGTCCGCAATCCGGCATATGGGAATCCAGCGAACCGTCCAGCAGGGAAGGCGGCCAACGCCGATACATCAAAGCCGGCGACATCATGCCGCGTGTTGCGGCCCGGGGTGAACCGTCTTTATGGCAGAAAATCAAGGGAGAAACGCCTTCCCACCATTTGGCGACAGTCTGGAAACTGGTCGGTTATGACGATGCGACGGCCATTGTCGATATCGCGGAGCCGACTCCACCCATCGCGCAAGCACTTCCGGAAACACACATCGCCACGAACGGTGCGCTCGACAATGCTGTCGGCAGCCAGAGTGAGGAAGCGCCCCCCAAAGAGAAAGGATGAACGATGCCCAACGTCATTCGTCTCGGGGACCCGACGTCGCACGGCGGCAAGGTCGTCAGCGTAAGCGCGGACCACTTCACGGTCGATGGCAAACCGGTCGCACGCGTCGGCGATGCATGCAGTTGTCCTGTTAAAGGACACGACAACTGCAAGGTTGCCGAAGGTAGTCCGCGTCACGTCATCGACAATGTGGCAGTCGCCTACGAAGGGCATAAAACGACGTGCGGCGCCACCTTGATTGCGACAATCGGGAACTTTGGCGAAGAATAGTCGAGTGTGCGGAGGATCGGTCAGGCACATAACCGACAGGCATGGCAGCTAGAGGTCGTCGCATTCCCGGTGGTGTCGCTTCAGTGTATATTGCTGGGCGAAACGACAACCCCCACTGGAATTCCATGTCCCCGGCACTCCTTTTCTGTATTCTCATCGGCTACTTCGCGCTCCTGCTCGGCGTCGCCTGGGCCACCTCCCGCAACGCCAACAACGACAGCTTCTTCATCGGTAACAAGAGCAGCAACTGGATGCTGGTCGCCTTCGGCATGGTGGGCACCACGCTGTCCGGCGTGACTTTTGTGAGCGTGCCGGGCGCGGTCGGCGCGGACGGTTTCGGCTATGCCCAGATCGTGATCGGCTACGTGATCGGCTACGTCGCCGTGGCCTACGTGCTGCTGCCGCTGTACTACCGCCTGCAACTGACTTCGATCTATCATTACCTCGACGTACGCCTCGGCCGCCGCGCCTACCAGAGCGGGGCGGGCTTCTTCATCGTCTCGCGCCTGCTCGGCGCCACGGCGCGCCTGTACCTGGTCGTGAACATCCTGCAGGCCATCATCCTCGACAGCCTCGGCGTGCCGTTCTGGCTCAGCACGCTGGTCGTGCTGGGCATGATCCTGCTCTACACCTACAAGGGCGGCGTGAAGACCATCGTCTGGACCGACACCCTGCAGACCAGCTGCATGCTGTTCGGCCTGTTCGCCTGCGTCTGGATCCTGCTGGGCGAACTGAACATGTCGGTGCCGGAAAGCCTGAACCAGATGCGCTCGCAGGGCCTGGCCGACATCTTCACGCACGATGTCGACAGCCCCAACTTCTGGCTCAAGCAGATCGTCGCCGGCGCCCTGATCACGATTACGATGACCGGCATGGACCAGGAAATGATGCAGAAGACCATCTCGGTCAAGACCCTGAAGGACTCGCAGAAGAACATGCTGACCCTGACCGCGGTGCTCGTCGTGGTGCTGCTGTCCTTCCTGTTCCTGGGCGGCCTGCTGTACCTGTATGCGCCGGTCGCGGGCGTCACGGCGACGGGCGACAAGATCTTCCCGGCCGTGGTGATGGGCCACCTGCCGGCGGCGCTGCAGATCGTGTTCCTGATCGCGCTGATCTCGGCCCTGTTCCCCAGCGCCGACGGCGCGATCACCGCGCTGACCTCGTCGACCTGCATCGACTTGCTGGGCATCAAGCGCCGCAGCGACCTGAGCGAAGCGGCCAAGGAATCGCTGCGCCGCCGCGTGCACCTCGGTTTCGCCGCGCTGTTCCTGGTCCTGGTGCTGGGCTTCAAGGCGGCCGACAACCCAAGCATGATCGGGGTCATCCTCAAGCTGGCCGCCTATACCTATGGCCCGCTGCTCGGCCTGTTCGCCTTCGGCATGCTGACCCGCCGCTCCGTGACCGACAGCCTGGTGCCGTACGTTACGATCGGCGCCCCGATTCTCTGCGCACTCCTTGAGTACAATCAGGAACACCTGCTCGGTTCTTACCGCCTGGGGCTGGAATTGCTCATGGTAAATGGCATACTGGTGTTTGCCGGCCTGTTTGCGATCTCGCAAAAGGAACGCGCTGGCCCGGCCACGGTCGTTGCCTGAGCCGACACATTTACTGACCTACGGAGTTTCGATGGCTTTCAAACCCCTGAGTGCGCTGCGGCGCGCCTTCGGCATGCTGTGGCATGCGGTCGACGTGTCCCGCCGCACCTTCATGAACCTCTTGTTCCTGCTGTTCGTGATCCTCGTCCTGATGGTCATGTCCTCGGGCGGCGTCAAGCCGATCGGCGAGAAGAGCGCGCTGGTGCTCGAACTGAAGGGCGACCTGGTGGAGCAGTACGATTCGAGCTTCCAGGACACCCTGGTCGACAGCCTCGCGGGCGACAGCAAGCGCGCGGTGCGCCTGCGCGACCTGCTGACCGTGCTCGACGCCGCAGCCAAGGACAAGAGCATCAATACCGTCGTGCTGCTGCTGGACGGGATGAACGGCGGCGGCATGGCCATGCTGCGCGACGCCGGCGCCGCCATCGACCGCGTGCGCGCGGCCGGCAAGAAGGTGGTGGCCTGGGGCGGCACCTACGACCAGAAGCGCTACCTGCTGGCCTCGCACGCCGACGAGATCTACGTGCACCCGATGGGCATGGTGCTGATCGAAGGCTTCGGCGGACGCCGCAACTACTACCGCGACGCGCTCGACAAGCTGGGCGTGACGGTCAACCTGATCAAGGTCGGCACGTATAAAAGCTTCGCCGAGCCCTACATCGCCAACGGCCCGTCCGAGGCGGCCCAGGAAGCCGACGCCTTCCTGTATGGCGCGCTGTGGCAGGACTACACGGGCCAGGTCGAGAAGAACCGCAAGCTGGCCAAGGGCGCGCTGGCGGGCTGGATCGACACGCTGCCGCAGCAGATGGAAGCGGCCGGCGGCAGCGCCGCGCGCGTCGCCCTGCAGGGCAAGCTGGTCGACGGCCTCAAGACCCGCGACGAGCTGCGCGAGATGCTGGTCAAGCGCGGCGCCTGGGACGAGCGCATCAAGTCCTTCCGCCAGGTCGGCTACGGCGAATACCTGGCGCGCCACCAGCCGAAGCCCTTCGGCGACGCGGTCGGCGTGATCACCGCCTCGGGCAACATCACCGAAGGCTCGAGCGGCCCGGGCGTGGTCGGCGGCGTCACCACCGCCAACCTGATCCGCCAGGCGCGCGAGGACGAATCGGTGAAGGCCGTGGTGCTGCGCGTCGACTCGCCCGGGGGCAGCGCCTACGGTTCGGAACTGATCCGGCGCGAGCTGGAACTGACGCGCGCTGCCGGCAAGCCGGTGGTGGTCTCGATGGGCAACGTCGCGGCCTCGGGCGGCTACTGGATCTCGATGGCGGCCGACGAAGTCATCGCCGACCCGGCCACCATCACCGGCTCGATCGGCGTGTTCACCATCCTGCCGACGGCGGAGAAGATCGGCGACAAGCTGGGCATCCATACCGAAGGCTATACCACCACCTGGCTGGCCGACGCCTACAACCCGCTGCGCCCGCTCGACCCGCGCTTCGGCCAGCTGGTCCAGAGCAGCATCAACCACGTATACAGCGAGTTCACCACCCGCGCCGCCGCGGCCCGCAAGACCACCGTCGCCAGGATCGACGAAGTGGGGCAGGGCCGTGTCTGGACCGGCGCCCAGGCCAAGGAGCGCGGCCTGGTCGACCGCCTGGGCAGCTACCGCGACGCCCTGCAGGCGGCCGCCCGGCGCGCCAAGCTGGGCGAGGACTACCGCGTGGCCTACGTCGAACGTCCGGTCGGCAAGTTCGAACGCTTCCTCAACATGATGGGTGCGTCGACCGCGCAGGCGATCACCATCCAGGTCAAGCTCGGCCTGCTGGAGAACGCATTGCCGACCGGTCCGGTGGCCCAGGTGGCGCAAGACATGGCCTGGCTGAACGAGGTCGCGGATGGCCGCAAGCCCTTCGCCGCCGTGACGCACTGCCTGTGCAACGTGCCATGACGGGCAGGGCCGGATAAAATTTGTAGCCAGTTTGTAACTGCTGGCTACGCTCGAAACGACGGGCGCGGACGAGTTCCGCGCCCGTTTTCCGTTTACACAGCCTAATGTGCGGCCATCGGTGTAAATCGGTGTGAAGACTGTCCCGAGTTTGTAACAAGAGGCGCGCGCAATGTACGTTATGAAACATATCAAGGCGGGGTGCCATGCTACGCTTTCCGGGTCCGTCTTATATGAATAGCACTGTAGCCAAAACAACAAGGATCAGCATGGAGCCGAATTCGTCCCCCAAGTCCGCCCTCACCAGCCCACCGCCGCCCTCGCCCCAGGCAGTGCGGCGCAGACGCCTGATCGGCACCGTGATCGCGGTGCTGGCCATGATTGGCCTGGGGGTGCTGGCCTGGCGCCTGACCCACCAGCCGGCCGGCGGCGGGGCGGGCGGGCCG
>DAMCRY010000094.1:7303-11211 GCA_032115075.1 Massilia sp. | reverse complement strand
CGCGAGCCGCGCCGCCTGCGCGAACGCGAGCTGCGGGCCCTGCAGGACCTGGCCGCGATCGCGTCGGACGAGATCAAGCGCCGCGGCTGAGCGCGCGGCGCGGCGTCACTCCTGGCCGCCCGCGGCGGCCTGCTGCTTGCGGATCACCGCGATGACGGTGTTGCGGATGGTCTTCAGCACGGCGTCCGCCTTGAAGGGCTTGACGATGAAGCCGTGCACGCCCCGCGCCAGCGAGGCCTGGATGGTCGGGGCATCGAGCGTGCCCGAGACCATGAAGATCATCGCCTTGGGCAGGTGGGCGCGCAGTTCCTCGACCACCCGGCTGCCGTCCTCGACCTGCTCGCGCGCGATGCAGACGATCTGCGGGCGGTGCTTCATCGCCAGTCCGTAGCCCAGCATGCCGGTGTGGGTCTGGGCCACCACCTCGTAGCCGCCGTCCGTCAGGACGGTATTGAGCAGGCCGCGCGCAATTGCGCTGCCGTCCACGATCACTGCCTTCAGCATCGGCCTGGTCCCTTCATCACCGCGGTCTCCGGATTCGACATCAATGCGCCTCCCAGGCCAGCATGTTCCAGCTCACGCCCAGCCGCAGGTCGGTCTTCAGCTCGACCAGCCGGCGCGACACCGCGAGTATCTCACGCTCGGCGCGCAGCCTTTCGCCGAGCGGCGTCTTGAGGATGCCGGCGCCGGCCACCACCGCGTCCAGGCTGCCGTAGGCATTGAGCAGGCGCGCCGCCGTCTTCATGCCGATCTTCGACACCCCCGGCACGCCGTCGGTCGGGTCGCCCATCAGGGCCAGCAGGTCGTGCAGCAGCTCGGGCGCCACGCCGAAACGCGCGCGCACCCAGGCGTCGTCGTGCCACTCGCCCTTGAAATGGTCCCATACCAGCGCGCCGTGCGCGATCAGGACGTGCAGGTCCTTGTCGGTGGTGGCGACGATGGCCTCGCCCCGCCCTTCCGACAGCCAGCGCATCACGCCGGTGGCGATCACGTCGTCGGCCTCGACCCCGGGCAGGGACAGCACGTGCACCCCGGCCTTGCGCAGGCGCTCGTGGAATTCCGGCAGCGCCTCGCGCAGCGGGGCCGGCATGGCGGCCCGCCCCTCGCGGTAGCGCGGATAGAGTTCGTGGCGCCAGTTCGGGCCGCCGTAGTCGAAGGCCGCCAGCACATGGGTCGGCGCATGCATCTCCAGCACGTTGCGGAAGGAAGAAAAGGCGTGGCGCAGCGCGATCCCGGCCTTCAGGTCGGAATCCGGTTCAGGGCTGGCTTCGTAGACGCGGCGCACGATGTTCAGGCCATCGATCGCGAGCAGCTTCCCCGGTTTGCTCATGGTACGTGGTGCTTATGACAGTGGATGCGGAAGCCGCACATGATAAACCGGGTGGCGCAGCGGCGAAAGCCTGCCCCGTTCACTATGCATAATCGTACTTGCCGCCCCGCTCCAGCGCGCGCTGGTAGGCCGGGCGTGCGTGGATCTTCTGGAGGAAGGACGCCAGGCGCGGATACTGGCTGCCGAGCCCGCCGCGCGAGGCGGCCGCCTCCAGCGCAAAGCTCATCTGGATGTCGGCGGCGCTGAATTCGCTGCCGGCGAACCAGGCGGACTTGCCCAGTTCCGCTTCCAGGAAATCGAGCTGGGCGCGGATGTTCGGCATGATGAAGCCTTCCTTCACCTTGCGCGCGATGGCGCGTGCGATCGGCCTGGCGAAGAAGGGCATGGGGCCGTTCTCGACCTTGTCGAACACCAGCTTCATCAAGAGCGGCGGCATGGCCGAGCCTTCGGCGAAATGCAGGAAATAGGTCCAGCGCAGGCGCTCCGGCGTGCCGGCCGCCGGCACCAGGCGGCCGTTGCCGTAGCGACCCACCAGGTATTCGACGATGGCGCCGGATTCGGCCACCACCAGCTCCCCATCGGTGATCACCGGCGACTTGCCGAGCGGGTGCACGGCCCTCAGCTCCGGCGGCGCCAGCATCGTCTTCGGGTCGCGCTGGTATTTCCTGATCTCGTACTCCAGGCCCAGTTCCTCGAGCAGCCACAGGATGCGCTGCGAGCGCGAGTTGTTCAGGTGATGGACGACGATCATGGCGGCTTTCATGCGAGAGTTCGACAGGCCGCCAGCTTACCATGTTGCGCCCCTGCCAACTCTCCCACGGCGGCGTCCGCCTCGGTGCGTGGCCGCACGAAACGCGCGCGCCAGCCGGTGTATCGTCGTCCCATGAGCGGATCGAGCTACATCGGCATTTCCGGCTGGCGCTACGTGCCGTGGCGCGGCAAGTTCTATCCGCCCGGCCTGGCCCAGCACCGCGAGCTGGAGTATGCCGCCACCCAGCTGCCCACCATCGAGATCAACGGTTCCTTCTATTCGCTGCAGCGCCCGTCCAGCTACGCCGCCTGGTACGCGGCCACGCCGCCCGGCTTCGTGTTCGCGGTCAAGGGCAACCGTTTTATTACCCACATGCTCAAGCTGCGCGACATCGAGGGGCCGCTGGCGAACGTGCTGGCCTCGGGCGTGTTCGCACTGCGCGAAAAGCTCGGGCCCATCCTGTGGCAATTTCCGCCCATCGTGAAATTCGAGCCGGAGCGCTTCGAACATTTCCTGTCGCTGCTGCCGCAGGACACCGACGGGGCCCTGGAGCTGGCCCGGCAATACCAGCCGCGCATGGAGGGCCGGGTGTCGCTCGACGCCGGCCCGCGGCGGCCGATGCGCCACGCGGTCGAGATCCGTCACGACAGTTTCCTCGACCCGGCCTTCATCGCCATGCTGCGCCGCTACAACGTGGCGCTGGTGGTGGCCGATACCGCCGGCCGCTGGCCGCTGTGCGAGGACGTCACCGCCGACTTCGTCTACATCCGCCTGCATGGCGACGAGGAGCTGTATGCGAGCGGCTACGGGGACAAGGCGATCGATGCCTGGGCGGCGCGCATTCACGCCTGGCGCAACGGGCGGCAGCCGGAAGACGCGCGCCTGGTCTCGCCGCTGGCGCCGCCACGACGGGAGGCGCGCGACGTCTACTGCTACTTCGACAACGACATCAAGGTGCATGCGCCCTACGACGCGCAGCGGCTCATCGCGGCGGTCGAACAGCTATCCCTTGGGCAGGGTCAGGTCTGACATTTGGACACGAGCTGGAGCATAACCTTCCCATATTGCCGAGCCCGTGTCCGAATGTCAGACCTGACCCCGAAGTGGATCCTGTGGAACGGCGGGCTGGATCTGGTGTCTATTCGTACATCGCTTACGGAGGAGACACCATGAAGCCCTTACGCCTCGGCAGCGCCCTCGGCGCGCTGCTCCTGTCCTCGCTCGCCTGGGCCGGCGATGCGCCGCCGCTGAAGGCGGCGAACGGCGTGCTGGTCGACAGCGCCGGCATGACCGTCTACACGTACGACAAGGACACGTCCGGCAACGGCAAGAGCAGCTGCGTCGACACCTGCGCCAGGAACTGGCCGCCGGTGAAGGCGCCGGCCGGCGCGCTGGCGGAACCCTGGTCGATCGTCACGCGCGAGGATGGCAGCAAGCAGCTGGCCCACCGGGGCAAGCCGCTGTACACGTTCGTGAAGGACAAGAAGGCCGGCGACAGGACCGGCGACGGCGTGGGCGGCGCCTGGCACGTGGTCGACGTGCCGGCGCGCTAGCGGCGTGGGTGGATCTTGATGACCTTGCCCTTGCCGGCGGGCGGCGTGGGCTCGGACGGGCCGCAGGTGTTGCAGCCGGAGCCGCAGCCGGTGCCGCAGCTCGCGGTGGCATCGAGCCACTTCACGAGCCGGCGGCTGGCCGGCCCGCCCCGCGCCAGGCGCTGCGCGAGGGCGTGACGCCAGCGCTCGGGCAGGTATTTCGCGACGGCGTACAGCAGGGCCAGCGCGACGATGATCCCGACGACGATCTCCTGCCACATGGCTTACGCTCCGG